>QZKG01000076.1 GCA_003599855.1 Gaiellales bacterium
CTCCCGCCGGCGGTGGCGCGGTTCGCGGCCGCGCATTAGGTGGCCACGGGCAGCGCCGGCTCACTCCCCGGCCCCGCCCTGCTCCCCGGAGCTCTTCTCCGCGGTCGGCTCCTCCAGCCCGTACTTCTTGATCTTGCGCCAGAGGGAGACGCGGTCGATGCCCAGGACCTCCGCGGCGCGGGTCTTGTTGCCGCCGGTCTCCTCCAGCACCCACTTGATATAGGTGACCTCCTGCTCCTCCAGCGACGGCAACCGGCCCTGCTTCCTGCGGAAGGTCTTGATATCCAGGTCCTTGAGGTCCTCGGACAGGTGCGCCAGCTCGATGGTGCCGCCGTTGGCCATCGCCACGCCCCGCTCGATGATGTTCTCCAGCTCGCGCACGTTGCCGGGGAAGTCGTAACTGCCCAGCAGGCTGATGACCGAGGGCGATATCTCGCGCACGTCCTTGCTCATCAGGGTGGCGTACTTCTTGAGGAAGTACTGGCTCAGGAGCGGGATGTCGTCCCGCCGCTCCGAGAGGGGCGGGATATTCAGCGTGACCACGTTCAGGCGGTAGTAGAGGTCCTGCCGGAAGGAACCCTCCCGGACCGCCTCGGCGATGTCGCGGTTGGAGGCGGCGACGATCCTGACGTCCACCGGGACCGGCTCGGTGCCGCCCAGCCGCATCAGCTCCTTCTCCTGCAGCACCCTCAACAGTTTCACCTGCATCGCCGGGGACATCTCCGTGATCTCGTCCAGGAAGAGGGTGCCGCCCGAGGCGGCCTCGATGATCCCCTGCTTCATGGTCGCGGCGCCGGTGAAGGCCTCCTTCTCGTGGCCGAAGAGCTCGTTGGAGAGGAGCTCCTCGGTGAGGGCGCCGCAGTTGACGGCGAAGAAGGGCCCTTCGGCCCGGCTGCTCATGAAGTGGATGTAGCGCGCGAAGAGCTCCTTGCCCGTGCCGGACTCGCCGGTGATCAGGACGCTGCAGTCGGTGGGGGCGATCTGCAGCGCCGTCTCCAGCAGCCCGCGCATCAGCGCGTTCTGGGTGATGATCCTGACCTTGCCCTCGTAGCGCTCCAGCTGCTCCCGCAGCCTGGCGTTCTCCTTCCTGAGCCGCACCCGCTCCAGCGCCGACTTGACCGCCCGCCGCACCTCGTCCAGCTTGAAGGGCTTGGCGATGTAATCGTAGGCGCCTTTCTTCATCGTCTCCACCGCCGAGGGGATCGACGCGTATGCAGTGATCATGATGACCTCGGAGTCCGGGTAGAGCTCCCTGCTGCGCTGCAGCACCTCGATGCCGTCCACCTCCTCCATGCGCAGGTCGGTGAGGACCACGTCGAACTCGCTCTCCCCCAGCAGGCGCAGCGCTTCGCTGCCCTTCGCGACGCCCTTCACGGCGTAGCCCTCCCCCTCCATGATGTGCACGAGGTTCTTGAGGGCCGCCTTCTCGTCCTCGACCACGAGTATGCGTCCGGTCTGTTCCATGATCACTGCTCCTTCGCCGGCAGCACGATGGAGAAGGAGGTGCCCTTCCCGGGATTGCTGTCCACGCTGATGGTGCCGCCGTGCTCCTCGATGATGTTATGAACGATGAAAAGGCCGAGGCCGTGGCCGTCAGCCTTGCGCGTGAAGAAGGGGTCGAAGATGCTTGACATCACCTTCTTCTCCATGCCCATGCCGTCGTCGATGACGACGATCTCGACCTTGTCGCCGTGGTCGGTGAAACTGTTGGCGACGATCCTGACCTCGCCCTCGCCGTGGGTGGCGTCGATGGCGTTCTGCAGCAGGTTGAGGATGACCTGCTGGATCTTCTGCTTGTCGGCGAAGAGCTCGAGGTCTTCGGGGACCTGGATATGCATCCTGATCCCCTTGGGTATCTCGGCCTTCAGCAGGCGGATGGTGTCGTCCACGGCGCGCCTGAGCGAAAAGGTCTCCCGGTCGCGGGTGCGGGTGAACTCCAGCAGCGAGCCCACCACGTCCCGGGCGCGGTCGGTCTCCTCCTCCACCTGGTCGATGAGCTCCTGCTGGTAGGCGAGATCCCCCTTGCCCAGCTCCTCCCTCAGTATCTGGCTGGAGGTGGAGATGTTCGACAGGGGGTTGTTGAGCTCGTGGGCGACGCCGAACATGAGCGTGCCGATGGAAGCGAGCTTCTCCGACTGCACCAGGTGGTCCTGGCGCTCCCTGAGCTCGATGAGCATCTTGTTGAAGGCCGACTTGAGCGAGATCAGCTCGCGGTCGTTGAACTGCTCGCCGATGAGCGAGAACTCGCCGTCGGTGATGCTCTGCATATGCCCCTCGATGACGGCCAGGGGCTTGACCGCCTTGCTGTAGAAGAAGAGCCCGCCCAGCAGGCCGCCGGCGAACAGGAGCGTGATGCCGATGACGAGGTTACGCTTGGCGGCGTCCAGGGCGTCTCCCTTGATGATGTTGCGGCGGGCGGAGATCTCCTCCGTGGTGGCGACGATCTTCTTGCCCTTGTCGCGGATGTACGTCTCCAGCTCCACCTCGCCCGCGGCCCCGGCGCCCGCCGTCTCCGACTGGAGCAGCTCGCCGTACTGCCTGAGGTCCAGGCGCAGCTCTTCGAGGACCCGCTCGCTGGTGAAGAGCAGCAGCTCTTCGCGGTCGAGCAATTCCCCTGCCTGTCCCAGGTAGTTGTACAGCTCCCGCTTGTCATCCTCGGTGCGGTAGAGGAAGTAATTCTTCTCGTAGCGCCTGATCTCCAGCGTCGTATCGAAGAGTTCGCTCACCACGTCCCCGGAGGCGTCGATGCTGCCCACCGAGCTCAGGTTGCTCCAGCTCAAAAGGATGAAGGCGATGATGGAGAGGACCCCCGCCGCGTATCCGATGATGATCTTGGTTTTCAGGCTGCGCTGGAAGAACTTCATGTAAACAATATACACCCCACTCATTGCATAATGCAACTTTAGACGTTATTCCTGCAACATGACCGGATGCCGCTCAAGAGCGACGTGTCCAGTAACTGTTGCAACATGCAATATTTACGTTGAGTATATCATTCCTTCGCAGGCACTCCCCCACAGTCAAGACCCCTGATTTATCCCTTGTTTAGCAGGCTTTTTTAATTTATTTGCTGCCACCTGCAATAGTTGGCACGCAAATTGCTACAAAATCCAGTGTCATTAGTGTTTGCAACACAAGCTACAGGAGGAGCAGTAGATGAAACTGTTCAGGAAACTGGAGAACCTGTTCGCGGCGAGCGCTTTCGCTGAAGCAGGCGAGTTCGACACCGCCAGGTCCATCGCGGCCGGGGATGCCGAAGACACCGGGCGCAAGGACAGGGTCACGCGCGTCAGGGCGGCCAGGCCCGCAGTGGCGGAAGGAAGCCGCCAGCTCAAGGGCGTCCGCTCGGAAAGTTGAGCCGGCTAGGGAAAAAGCTGGAAGAGATGCTCTCGGCGGCATCGTTCGCCGAGTCCGGTGAGTTCGACACCGCCAGGGAGCTGCTCGCGGGCAGCAAGCAGGTGCTCCTGGTCCTCACCGGCCGGGAGACGGACACCAAATCGCTCACCTACGGCCTCAACATCGCACAGAGGACGGGGGCGGGTCTGGAGGTCCTGACGACCTCCGCCAGCCAGGCGGTGGCCGAACTGGTCGCCATCTGCGAGGCCAGGGCCGGGGAGGCGGGGGCGCCGCTCAAGGTCGCCAAGGTCAAGGGCTGCGTCAAGGAAGCCCTGCTGGCGCACATGAAGAACCGGCGCGACATCATCTGCGTCGTCATCGAATCCACCGAAGCGCTCGAAACCGAGTGCACCCGCGAGCACAAACACCTCGACAGCGTCTGGGAGAAGCTCGGCTGCCCCCTGGCGCTGGTATCGGAGAAGAGCTGACCCGGCGCGGCCGGTCAGATCAGGCAAAGGAGACAAATGAGCAAGAAGAAGACAAGCACGGCGACCTATATCAAGACCGCGATCCTGGGGGCGGTGACCATCACCTCCTACTACCTGCTGCTCAGCAACCAGGCCCTGGTCACGGAGTACTTCATCAAGGGCGGTTACTACGCCGCGCTGCCGATCGGGACGGCGCTGTACTTCTCGTTCGTCCACGGCGCGTTCGCCAGTAACGTGCTCGGCATCCTGGGCATCACGCCCAAGGGCTCATCACACTGACAGTTAACCAACGCTCTCACGCGAAAGGAGATCGACCAGAATGAAAAGACTGATGTTGACGGTAATGGCGGTGCTGGTGATGCTGCTGGTTGCGGCGCCCCAGGCGTTCGCGGCCGGCGCGCCGCCTTCAAACGCCAAGAAAGGCACATTCACCTCGGTGGACATGGAGAGCCGCACCGCGGTCTTCCAGGCGGTGGACGCCGACGAGCCGGTCACCCTCAAGCTGGGCGACTCGATCACCCGCGACGACGTCAAGCTCGACAAGCGGGTCATGGTATCGCTCAGTGACGCGGGCGGCAAGGAGGTCGTCACCGAGATCTCGGTCATGTTCATCGGGCTCACCATGGGCAAGCTCATCGCCCTGCTGATAGTCGGCTTCGTCGGCGGCCTGCTGAGCGGCTTCATCGGCTCCGGCGGCGCCTTCGTGCTGACACCCAGCATGATGTCCCTGGGCGCCCCCGGCGCCGTCGCCGTGGCCAGCAACATGGCCCACAAGTTCCCCAAGGCGATGGTGGGCACCTACAAGCGCTTCCGCTACGGCCAGGTGGACGTGCGGCTGGGCCTGGTGATGGCCGTCTCGTCCATTTTGGGCGTGCAGCTGGGCATCAAGGTGCAGAAGATGATATTGAACACCTGGGGCAGCGTCGGTTCCGACCTCTACGTCAGCTTCGTCTTCGTCGTCATCCTGGTAGTCGTGGGCGGTTTCGTGCTCAAGGACGCCATCACCGGCGGCTCCGGCGCCGAGGGTGACGAGAAGGAGCGCAAGCTGGCCAAGGCCATGCAGAAGATAAAGATCCCGCCGATGATCCACTTCAAGAAGGCGGACGTGCGCCTTTCCATGTGGGTGACGGTCCCCATCGGCTTCGCCACCGGCCTGCTGGCGGCCACCATCGCCGTGGGCGGCTTCATCGGCGTGCCCGGCATGATCTACCTGGTGGGCGCATCCGCCATCGTCGCCAGCGCCACCGAGCTGCTGGTCGCCTTCGTCATGGGCTTCTGGGGCTCGATCCAGTGGGCCCTGAGCGGCCTGGTAGACATCAGGCTGACCCTGCTGATCCTGGCGGCGTCGCTCTTCGGCGTGCAGCTGGGCGCCATCGGCACGACCTACGTCAAGGACCACACCATCAAGCTGGTGATGGCCGCCGTCATGCTCATCGTCGCCGTCAGCCGCGGCGTGCTGATCCCCGTCTACCTGGACGAGCTGGGCGTCATGGCCATCAGTCCGGGCCTGGCGGGCGTCCTCGACTCGATTAGCTTCTGGGCCCTGATCACGGCCCTGGCGACAGCGGGCGTGATCATATCGAGCGCCATGATCAAGGGCATCATCCAGTCGCGTGTCGAAGAAAGAGAGGCTGCCGCAGCGGCGGGGGGCGTCTGAGATGGGCGGCTATAGCAAGATACTGGTCGCCTTCGACGGTTCGGAGTCCAGCCGCAACGCCCTCAGGCAGGCCGTCGAACAGTTCCACCGGAGCTGGATCAAGGTCCTGGCCGTGGTGCCGGCCTATGAAGGCGACCTGGAACTGGTGGGCGTGCGCGACCTCAAGGGAGTGCTGAGCGTCCCCACGGACGGACTGCTGGAAGTGGCGCGGGAGCTCGCCGGCGCCGACGCTGACAGGATCATCACCAACGTCGAGCAGGGCGAGGTCTACGAGAAGATCGTCGACGTCGCCCGCGACGAGGACTGCCACCTGATCGTCATGGGGCGCCGCGGCCTGCACCGGCTGGAGAACATGCTGCTGGGCAGCGTCACCGCCCGCGTCATCACCCATTGGGACGGGGACGTGCTGGTGGTGCCCCGCGACAGCAAGGTCCAGTGGAGTAACATCGTCGTCGCCGTGGACGGCTCCAGCCACAGCGACGCCGCCCTGGACAAGGCCATCGAACTCAGCCGGGGGCGCGACGACCCCGTCTACCTGACCATCGTCTCGGTAACGGACCTCTACCCCGAGTTCTACGCCGACTCGGCGATAGTCGGGTCGCTCTTCGGCTCGAAGAAGGAGGCCGTGGTCGACACCATGGAGAAGAAGACGGCCATCGTCCTCGAGCGGGCGCGCTCGCGGGCAGCCGCCGCCGGCGTCGAGGCCGGCATCGAGCTGCTCCGGGGCGATCCCGCGGAGGAGGTCGCCGCTTACGCGGACCAGGTCCGGGCCGGCATCATCTTCGCCGGCAGCCGCGGCCGGTCCGGCCTGAAAAAGATGCTCATGGGCAGCGTCACCGAGAAGATCATCGGCCTGTCACGCTGCCCCGTCTTCATCACGCGGGCGGTTTGATCGAAGATAGAAGGTTCCCGGGGCGGCCGCGAGCGCCGCTCCGGGCAGCCCACCGCTTTTTTCCTGGACTTGCCGGCGGCGGCGCGCTATCGTATCTGATAGCGTTAAGGGAGGGAAGATGAACGTGTTCTGCAACCGCGAATCCTGCAAGTTCCAGCTCAACCAGCTGTGCCGCACTTCGGCGATATCCGTCGAGAACGGCAGGTGCGCCACCTACGAGCCGCTGGCGGCCGGGCGGCCCAAGTCCGGCAGCGCCGTTTTCTGGGGACACCTGGAAGCGACGCCAGCCGAGGACGACCAGGACCGCTGAACAAAAACGGAGATGATCCTTGGCTGCCACTGTCGATAAGATTTTCGAGCTGCTCAAGCAGTTCGACCCCTATGACAAGACCTGCAAGTCGACGCTGCCGGTAATCAAGACCGCCGACGGCGAGTACACCCTGCACGTCGACATGAGCCCCCACGACGAGAAGTACGGCCACATGTGGGAATGGTGGCTGGAGAACAGCGAGAAGGGCTTCGTGGACGGCGGCTTCGAGCCGGCCAACGACGACGCCCAGCTCCTGAACCTTGCTGCCGTCATCCACGGAGCCCTGCAGAAAAGCTGCGGCGTCGAGTAAGCGCCTGCCCGCCGGTTGACTCAGGCCGACTGCTTGACGCCGCGCGGCCAGGGTGCCGTGGCAGCCGGGCGCGCAGCCGGCGCGGCGGATTGATCGCCTTGGAGGCCCTGCCGTTTCCCGCGAGCCGCGCCCGGTTATACAGAGGATAGACAGGCCGCGCATCGAAACCTGCGGCAGACCAGAAACCGTCCCGCAGGGAGCAGCCATGGAACATGACGACGAACATCACGGCCACGAAGGGCACTCCCGACGCGGTGATGCCGGGGAAGAGACAGACCACCACGGGGGCGGCCACGAAGGGCACGGGGGGCATACCGGCGCAGCCGCCCGCCACGCGGGAGATCAAGAAGGTCACGGCGGCGGTCACGCGGACCACGGCAGCGGCCACGAAGCCCGCGGGGAGCATGAGGACCACGGCGGCCACGGCTCCCACCACGAGCATATGGTGGCGGACTTCCGGCGGCGCTTCTGGGTAGCGCTGGCTCTCACTGTCCCGGTGCTGGCGCTCTCGCCGCAGATACAGGAATTCCTCGGCGTCGAGGGCGCCCTCGATTTCACGGGAGACTCATATGCCCTGCTGGCGCTCTCGACCGTCATATATTTCTATGGCGGCTACCCCTTCCTCAGGGGGATCGTCGACGAGCTGAAGCAGAAACAGCCGGGCATGATGACGCTCATCAGCCTGGCGATCTCAGTGGCTTTTTTCTACAGCGCGGCCGTGGTCCTGGGCGTGCCCGGCATGGTCTTCTTCTGGGAGCTGGCGACACTGATCGATGTGATGCTGCTGGGCCACTGGATCGAGATGAAGTCGATCATGGGCGCGTCGATGGCGCTGGAGGAACTGGCGGCCCTCATGCCCGCCGATGCCCACAAGCTCATGCACGATGGTTCCACCGTCGACGTACCCATAGGCGAACTGGCCCTGGGCGACCGGGTACTGGTCAAGCCGGGGGAGAAGATCCCGGTGGACGGTGTCGTCGAGGAGGGCGAGACCTCGGTCAACGAGGCCATGCTCACCGGCGAATCGAAGCCCGTGAGCAAGGCCGCGGGCGCCGGGGTCATCGGCGGCTCGGTGAACGGCGAAGGTTCAGTGACGGTGAGCGTGACCAAGCTGGGAGAGGAGTCGTTCCTCGCCCAGGTCATCAGCCTCGTGCGGGAAGCCCAGGAGAGCAAATCGAAGACCCAGGACCTGGCCAACCGCGCCGCGCTGGTCCTGACCCTTATCGCCATCAGCGTGGGGCTTGTCACTCTGGCCGCCTGGCTGCTTTTCACCGGACAGAGCTTCGCCTTCGCCCTGGAACGGACGGTGACAGTGATGGTGATCACCTGCCCCCACGCCCTCGGCCTGGCGGTGCCGCTGGTGGTGGCGGTCTCGACAGCCATCGCGGCCAGGAACGGCCTGCTGATCAGGGACCGGGCGGCCTTCGAGCGGGCGCGCAACACCCAGGCGATCATCTTCGACAAGACCGGCACCCTCACCGAGGGCAGATTCGGCGTGACCGACACGATCATCCTCGATCCCGGCTTCAGCTCCGACGAGCTGCTGCGCCTGGCCGCGGCTGTGGAGGCACGTTCGGAGCACCCCATCGCCCAGGGCATCGTCGCGTCGGCGGGGCGGGCCGCCAGGGCCGAGGCTTTCCGGGCGATCCCCGGCAAGGGCGCCGAGGCCCGGGTCGAGGGCCGCGACGTCAAGGTCGTCAGCCCCGGCTGGCTGCGGGAGAACGGGTTCACGTTGGAGGACGGCCGCGTCGATGCCGTCCGCGCCCAGGGCAAGACCGTGGTCTTCGTCATCGTCGACGGCTCGCTGGCGGGCGCCGTGTCCCTGGCAGACGTCATTCGCCCCGAATCTGCGGAAGCCATCCGGCGGCTCAAGGAAAGCGGCGTGCGCTGCATGATGCTCACCGGCGACAACGAGCAGGTGGCCCGCTGGGTCGCCGACGAGGTCGGCCTCGACGAGTATTTCGCCGAAGTCCTGCCCCAGGAGAAAGCCGCCCGAGTCAGGGAGGTCCAGGCGCGGGGCCTAGTGGTGGCCATGACGGGCGACGGCGTCAACGACGCCCCCGCGCTGGCCCAGGCGGACGTGGGCATCGCCATCGGCGCCGGCACCGATGTCGCCATCGAGACCGCCGACATCATCCTGGTCAAGAGCAACCCGCTGGACGTCACCGCCATCATCAGCCTGACGCGCTCCACCTACCGCAAGATGATCCAGAACCTGGCCTGGGCCACCGGCTACAACGCCTTCGCCATCCCCCTGGCGGCAGGGGTCCTCTTCCCCCTGGGAATCATCCTCAGCCCGGCAGTGGGCGCTGCGCTCATGTCTCTGAGCACGGTCATCGTCGCCGTCAACGCGCGCCTGCTGAAGGGGTAGCGCTCACCCCTTGTGGATGACGATACTGCCGCCGCCGAGCGCGGTGGCTGCGTCTGCGTCGTCGGGAGCCCCGGCCTGGTTGTCGTAAACGACCGCTCCGCTGGCGCGATCCCAGATCCTGATGCGGAAGCGGTCGCCCCCGTTCTCGGCCGTCCCGTCGATCGCCGTCAGCATGAAACCATAGTCACCGGCGCCGTTGATGGCGCCGCTGCCCTTGTACTTTGCCTTGCTGCCCGCGACTACCAGCCACTCGTAGGTGGAGCTGTGGAAGTTGAGGCTGCCCGCCTTGAACTGGAACTCGGTCTGCCCCGTGGGTACGTTCGCGCCCTTCCTGTAACGTGAGACGAAACCGAAGCTGGCCTTGCCGGCCAGGAACGGATCAGACGCGTAGGCACCGGCGGGCGAGTCGATCCAGCCGCCCCCGGTGACAAAGCCGGCCTCGGGATCGTAGACGACTACGTATTTGAAGGAGCGGAAGGCGCTGCCGCCGTCGCCGTCGATGACAGTGAGACTGACGGTATAGACGCCGGCAGACGTGTAGGCGTGGCTGCCGGAAGCCGTGCCGGAACCGGCGGCCTCGACCACTGTTGCGGCGGACGTGGTCCCGTCACCCCAGTCCCATACCGCCGCGTGGGCGTCATCCGTGCCGGCGTCGGTGAAGGTGGCCGAAGCTGCCGCCGTCGTACCGCTCAGCTGCGGATCCACCGGCGCTGATATGGCCCCCGCCACCGGCGCCGCGTTTACCACTGTCAGCTCGAAGCCGGCAGCGGCGCTGCCGCCGCGCCCATCGTCGGCCGTGATGGTCACCGTTCCGCTATCGCCGGGGCCGTCCGCCGGAGAGCAGGTCCAGACCCAGCCGCCGGCGCCGTCGGACGCCAACTGCCCCACCGAGGCCGTGAGGATGAGCTCGTCGCCGTCGGGGTCGCTGGCAGCGATGCCGTTGACCGCTTGCGAGCCTTCCACGACGCTGACGTCGCCGGCCGCAGCCACGACCGGGGGCGGGTTGGACTCCACCGTGAAGGAGCCGGCGGCTGAGGCGCCGCGCCCCACGTTGTCGACTACAGAGACCTCGATCGAGTGGGCCCCCGGCGCCGGCTCGCCCGCCGGGCAGCTGACGCTGCCGCTCGCGATGGCGCAGCCTTCCAGGAGGGCGCCGTCGAGCCTGACCCGCGCCGTGGCAGGGTTGATGCCGGAGCCGGCGTCGGCCAGGCTGGCCGCGACCGTCACGGGGCCCCCGTCGATCAGTCCCGCCGGGCTGATGCCGGTTATGACCGGCGGCGTCAGGTCGATGCCAAAGCTGGTGGTACTGGTGGTGATGTTGCCGGCGGCGTCTCGGGCGACGATGGTGAGGGTGTGCGGGCCCTCGGCTATCCCGGACAGGTAGTTGCAGGAGATGCGGCCGGCCGCAACCGAGCAGGGATAAAGGGCGGGCCCGGCGTCGATGGAAGCTGACACGGATGACATCAGTCCGGGCGCCGGGTCGGCATATTCAGCGGAAATACTGTAGACACCGCTGCCGACCCAACCTGCCGGCGTGACGTTGCTGATGGCGGGAGCCTGCGTATCCACCTTGATCATGCCGGTCAGGTTCCAGACCACGGACGCGGTGCGGCTATGGGCGTGGAAGTACAGGTTGACCGGCCCTTCGGGCTGGGCAGGCAGCTGGCAACTGAGCGAAGCGCTGGTGGCTGAGATGACGGTTGTGACGCAGCCGTCCAGCGGCGGCACGTTGTTGTCGGGCGAGTTCCACATCTGCAGCGAGTCCGGTTCGATCCCGGTCTCCGGGTCCGTCACCTCGATCGTCACCAGCGGACTGGCGCCGCTGGTCCAGCCGCTCGGGCTGATCGAGACGATGCGCGGGAGCGTGTTGTTGAGGTTGAATGTCTTTGAGACAGCCGTGCTGTTTCCGGCGTTATCAGATACGGATGCTTCGACGAGGTGCGCGCCCGGCTCGAGCGGTCCGTACGTACACGAGGCGCTGGACGCTCCGACATAGAAGCAACGGGTAGTGACGTCGACCCCGTCCACCGCCACGGCCAGCGTTGAAGTGGCAACCCCGGAACCCGTGTCGAGATAACTCAGTCTTACGACCCCCGATGGTCCCTGGACCCAATCCAGGGGGGAAGCTATCGCCAGAGTGGGCGGCGTGGAGTCGGGAACAGGCTGGGCCGCGGCCGTCGGCACCATGAGCATCACCAGGGCCAGTAACATCAAAAGCGGCCCCGCCTTGACCAGGACCGCCCTTTTCAAAGACTCAGAGCCGCTCATCAGCATCATCCGTATCCGCATCCCTGCCTCCTTTGACATAGCGCTCAGCAGAACCACATCAGCAACCAAGTCTATAGACATACTCCTGTAAATTCCATGGGCAAACAGCGCCATTGCCGTAACGAACGGCGCCAGTGCCCGGGCGGCAGGAAAACAAAAAAGGGCGGCTCCCCGGCTGGGGAGCCGCCCTTCATCGTTCAGGTTGGCCCGTAGCCTCCCGGCTCTACGCCGGCGGCCCCGGAACCGTGACGCTGCACTGCCAGTCAGGACACTCGAAGGTGATGTCCTTCAGGTTGTCATGCCTCACCAGTTCCGGTTTCTCATAGGGCTGCCGCTCTGTCTTTAACATGCGGTCCTCCCTCTTCTGTTTCTCGTTTACTGTCATCCTGTCCCTTGCTGTTCCTTAGGGATAGGTGTATCCGGTGCCGCAGCCGTCCTCGGCGCTCGCCTTGATGTTCGTCTTGAACGAGCCCACACCCGGCGGCACATAGTACACGATGGTGCTGCCGGCGCTGGCGCCGCCGCTGATGTCGCCCACAGGCGACGCGGAGACGAACAGCACGCCGTTGGTCGCGGTAGTTGTATTGCTGATAGCCACCGCGAAGGCGGTCTCAGTGCCGTTGTTCTTCAGCGTGACCGGCAGGGAGAGGGTGCGCGCCAGGTAGGCGGCCATGTTCTGCCAGTATGCGGCGCCCTTGGACAGGCCGAGGCTCGGCTTGCCGGGTACGCACGGCGGCACGGTATTGACCGTGAAGTTGCCGCTCGCGGTGCCGGTGTTGCCGGCGCCGTCGGTGACCGAGATCACGGCCTCGTAGTCGCCGTCAGCCAGGCCGCTGGTGGCGCAGCTGACGTTGCCGCCGCCATCGATGGCGCAGGCGCTCGACGCCCCGCCGTTAAGGCTGAGCGAAGCGCTGGACAGACCGCTGGAAGGGCTGCCGTCGGTGGCGCTGCCGGTGACGGTCGGGCTGCTGTCGCTGATGGTGCCGCTGGGGCCGCCGTAACTGACCGACGGCGAGGCGCTGTCGACAACCGTGAAGCTGCCTGACTGGACACCGCTGCTGTTGCCGGCGTTGTCGCTCACCGACACGTCGATGGTGTGCGAGCCGACGCCCATGCCCGACGCGGTGCAGCTGATGCCGCTGGCGCTGGCCGAGCAGCCGCTCACCGTGGCGCCGCTCACCGTGAGGCTGGCGGTGGCCGGGTTGATGCCGCTGGACGGTGCCGCGTCAGCGAAACTGGCGCTCACCGTGGTCGAGTCGGAGGCGACGTTGCCGGACGGCTGGATGTTGCTCACCGTCGGCGCGGTCGCGTCGGCCACTGTTACCTGCCAGGCCAGTTCGGCATAGTTCCCCGCGTTGTCGTTGACCATCGCGAGGAGGTTGTGCGTGCCCACCGTCATGCCCGACTTCGTGCAGGAGATGCCCGTAGCCGTGGCCGTGCAACCCGGGATCATCGGGCCATCGAAGTGGATCATGGCCGTGGCCGGGTTGATGCCGCTGCCGCCGACGTCGCTGTAATCGACGCTGAACACAGCCGAGGCGGTATTGATGACGCCGGTGGGCTGGTTGTTGGTGATGACCGGGGCCGTCACGTCCGGCGTGGTGAAGCTCATCTCGGCGCTCGTCGCGCTGGCGTTGGCCTGGCCGTCATAGGAGGTCACCTTGTAGTAATAGGTGGTGTTCTCGCTGAGACCGCTCAGGGTCACGCTCTTGCTGGCGTTGAGCACCGTGTTGTTCACCGTGCTGGTGTAGGGGCCACCGGGGGTCGTGCCGTACTGCACCTTCATGGTGGCGGGCTCGCTGGCCGTCCTGCTGATGACCGCCGAGTTCGCCGTGATGCTGCCGGCGCCGATGCCCGACTGGGTCGGGGCGGCCTGGTCTACGCCAGAGGTGTGGTTGCTGGCCGTGGCGGCCGGCAGCGGGTATGCCGTCGGCGCGGTGCCCGAACCGTTCCAGTTGCCTGTCTGCCAGGACTCTCCGCCCAGCGACGTGTTCCAGCTGTTGACGCCCCAGACGTAGAACGACGACTCGTAGCCGAGCATGACTGCGCCGGTCGATATGATGCCGGGAAGGTGCATGGTGCGGCCGATGAAGACGTTCTTGGTCGTGGAAGACCTCTTCGCCAGGTAGTTCAGCTCGCTGCTGAACATGTGCTGCGGCCTTATCTTGACCGTGGTCGGGCCGCCGGTGGCGCTGGGCGTGGCGGTCGTGCCGGGGGTCGGCGTTCGGACGTCGATGAGCAGGTTGGAGCTGGTGACGGCTGTCAGGCCGTTGCCCATATTGTATCCGTTGCCGCCCCAGGCTGTATCGCCGGTGCCGTTGTAGAGCGCCCACTGCGCGGCGCAGCGCACGGCATTGGAGTTAACGCCGTAGGTGTCGCACTTGCTCGCGTTGGTGGCCAGCGAGTTCCAGGTGACAGACGGCGGCGCTACACCGGCTCCGGTCGCCCCCGTGGTGGCCGTGGTGGTCGTTGTCGTCCCCGACCAGCCGTTGCGGCCCCACTTGAAGGCCAGTACCCTTGGCGGTGTACTGCCGCCCAGGGCGCCGGTATGAGCCAGCGGCCCCAGGCCGCCGACGGTGGCCGACTCGGTCCGGCCCGTGGCACAGTAGACGACGATGTCGGTGCTGAAGCCGGCCGCCTCGTGGGCGTTGACCCTGGCGGCTATCTCATTGACCTTACCCACATCGAAGCAGTTGGGCGCGGTGGTATTGCCGTAACCGCCGCTCCAGTTGCAGCGGACGCTGGTGCCGGGGATGACGTTGGCGGTGGTTATCAGGTTGTCCACCAGCACCGGCGCGTTGGCCGCGTCATCGCCCTCGCCCAGAACCCCCACTCCCGTGGTCAGGTTCATGTTGCCGTTCGAGTCGATGCGCCCTCTGAGGGCGTCCCGGTCGATGGTGAAACCGGCCTCGCCGTTGTTTCCGTACTGCGCGTACTGCGCCTGAGTGGAAATGAAGGCGTCTATCCTTCCGCGCACGTACTCCCACTGACCGGCGCTACCGCTTGTCAGCGCGTCCGCCCGTTTTTCCATGCTCGCGGAGACGTAGATTGCTACGGTGAGAAGGATTCCCAACGCGACCGCCGCGATCCTCATTGTCAGCCTCAAGTTCAATTGCATCCCTTCGCCCCCCTTCTCAATCCTCCATGTTCACACACTAGTTACGCTCCTTTCGTAATCCCCTGTGGATACCTGTTTTTTCCCACATACCCCATCCCCCTATAGACAATGGCGCAGGGCGCCACATGCCTGCCTGTTCGCGCCCCGCCCCCCGCCCGGCGCGAAGCCGGGCAGGGGCAACGGGACGATAGCAACACCTGCAGCAAACCTGTCCGGCGCGACCTGGGCGCACGGTGTCCAGGAGGATCATGCTGCAAGTCTTTTCGTCTCCAGCAGCTCCGCCAGGGCGTCAAGCCCGATGACCCTGAAGGAGGTGCCGCCGTCAACAAACTCGTATGGTTCCCCAGCGTCCTGGCACACCAGCCAGTTCCCGCCGACGGGATACTGGTAGCGGAAGGCCCTGATGCTGCGCAGGTCGGCCTGGTCGACCGTCCAGCCGCACTGGATCGCCACCGGGCCGTCTCCGGACCCGGCCAGGACGAAGTCGACGTCGTGGCCGCTCTTGTCGCGCCAGTAGCGCACGCCCCGGAACTGACTGCGGCTCTGGATCTCGTTGAGAATGAAATGGCGCCAGAGGTCGCTCCGGTTCTCGTCGCAGATCTCCCCCCAACCACGGTAGTAACAGACGAAGCCGGTATCAAAAGCGTAGACCCTGGGCGCGGACACGATCTCGGTGGGACGCTTGGTCGTGTATGGGCGCACCAGGTGCACCACCAGCGTCTCTTCCAGTATCTTCAGGTAATTGGCGACGGTCGGATGCGTGATGCCGCAGGGCTCGGCGTACCTGACAGCCTCGAACACCTCGCCGCTATGCTCGAAGAGCATCTCCATGAAGCGCTGGAAGGACCAGTGCTTGGAGACCCGCACCCGCGCCTGGATGTCCCGGGCCCAGTAAGCGTCCATCCATCCCTGGTATTCGGACTCGGACAGCTGGCTGCTCATGAAGAAGGGCGGCAGCCCGCCGGCTTTCAGCCGGTGGATGACGTCGCCATTGCCGAAATCGGCGAGCCCGGCGCTCATCATCGGCGTCAGCCATATCTCCCGGACGCGGTTTTCGAGCCGCTGGCGGAAAGCAGGTGAAACCCTGAATGCGGAAGGGCCGGTGGCCAGTATCCGCGTCCCGGGGAATTCATCGGCGGCGGCTGCCAGGAGCTCAGACGGCTCCCGCAGGCGGTGTATCTCGTCGATCACCAGGCGCTTCCCGGCCACAGCCGAGAGGAAGTCCCGCGGCTTCTCCATCTGTCTCCTGATACGCGGGATCTGGCAGTTGAAATATTCGATCTCGTCCAGGCTCTTTCCGAGGATTGTCTTCCCCGCCTGCCGGACGCCGGAAAGCCAGAGCAGGGAATCCCGCTCCCAGGCCGCTTCTATGCGATTGTGCCAGTAAGCTCTCTTTTTCATGGCACTCAAGTATCACACACGGTACTACTATTTGTAAATTACTTTTCATATAGTACAAATGCATCATATTTCCAGCCCGCAGGAAGAGGATTTACCTGCAAATAAGGGAATCAGACGGAAAGTTCGCCCGCGGCGCAAACGTGGGAACGGAGGGGTTGGGCCGCAGATGGTCAGTCGGGGACCTGGCGGTGATGATCCTCACGCCTGCTGCCATCCTGTCATCCCCGCCCAATAAAGCCGGCGGGGGCCGGGAAGCTACGCCCGTTCCCGTAAATCCTACGAGCAGGCCTGCCCGTCAGTACTGCTGACCTGATATGGCTACAGCGATGAAGATGAGGGCGAAGAGGAGGTAGACCGCGCCAAGCGCCAGCAGCGCCAGGACTGCCTGGGCGACCTTCGACTGGCGGCTGAACCTGGCCAGGAACTGTGGCGCAGTCAGCTTGCGGGGGGAGCCGGTTTCTGCGAACGGCATCGCTGGGTCCTTCGGCCCGGCTCTGCCTGAAGTCGTATCGCGTGAATCCTTGAATTCCTGGACGACCATTATACCCACTCCCTGAAATGCCTGAATGGCCCGCTCCTACCGCGATACATGCCGAGCAACACTATTATATAGGTTATGTTATGTTTGTCAATGATATTTTGGAATATTTATATTATTAATGTTTTTGTCAAGTTTGCCGGCAGCCACAGGGCTGCGAATCCACGAAGGGCTCTCAGTGAACAGCTTGCGCAGCAGGCAGAAGTCACTGGACCTGTGCCCCGGAGATCCATCCCAGCAACGTCGCCGCTTTTCCAATAGAATACCGCCAGGCCATGACGGCGACGGACAAAGGAGGCTCATGGGGCCGTTTCTTGGTGGGTTTCTGGGTTTCATCGCGGCGCTGCTGCTCCTGGTGCTGGTGCCGCTGTTCCGGATCGAGTCGGTGGTGCGATGGAGCGATTCCCTCGGCTCCTGGTTCGCGCGCCAGCTGGCAGCGTCAGAAGGTGATGGCAGCCGTGCCCGGCGCTGGGTCTTCAGGCCGCTGCTGCTCGTACTGCTGCAGGTGGAGGAATGGACAGATGGCCTGGAAAACCGTTACTTCCGCGCCGCCATCCGGATCTTCCTGTACGTGAACATAGTCTTCGCCGCCATCTGGGTAGCGCTTTTTGTGCTCCTGCTGCTGGCGGTCATCGCCCTGGCCCTGCTGATCCTGGCCCTGCTCGGCAGGAAAGGCAGCGGCGA
>QZKG01000058.1 GCA_003599855.1 Gaiellales bacterium
GCCCGCCGGCAACCGAAAGGAGCCAGCTCATGAAGCTGATAATCGCATACATCCAACCGGAGCGGCTGAACGACGTAAAGCAGGCGCTCTATGACAAGGATATCTTCAAGATGTCGGTCACAAACTCGCTGGGCTGCGGCCAGCAGAAGGGCTATCACGAGTCCTACCGCGGCGTGGACATCGAGGTCAACCTGCTCAAGAAGGTGCGCCTGGAGATCGCGGTGAACGAGGAATTCGTCCAGACCACGGTGGACGCCATCATCGCGGGGGCGCGCACCGGCGAGATCGGCGACGGCAAGATCTTCATCCTGGACCTGCCCGACGCCATCAGGATCAGGACAGGAGAGCGAGGCGAAGAGGCCATCGGCTGACGCTCCCCGCCCAGGCTTTGCCCACCGGCCGCACTTTCACGGTTTCCGGGGCGGCATTGTCCTTCCTGTACAGGTACAGCGCAAGTTATTTCATCCTTCCGGCCAATTATTCGCGTGGATAAATGGGGCATCCTGATGATGTCCTAGTCACACGCTTTGGTCACGGGAGGTGATCAGCAATGAAGAAGGTAGAGGCGGTTTTCCGCCATGAGAAGGTCAACGAGGTGCGCGACGCGCTGGACGCGATCGGCATCAAGGGCATGACTTTTTCCGAGGTCAAGGGATGCGGGCACCAGAAGGGCTATACCGAGACCTACCGCGGCGCCAAGGTGACGATCCACCTGAGGCCCAAGATCAAGCTGGAGACAGTGGTCGATGACAGCCTGGTCGAAAAGGCCGTGGCTACCATCGAGGAGGTCGCGCGCACCGGCGAGATCGGTGACGGCAAGATCTTCGTCTCCCCCATCGAACAGGCGCGCCGCATCAGGACCGGCGAGGCGGGCCCGGAGATTCTGTAAAAAATTCGCTGCCAGGAGGTAGTAAAGCAATGTTCAGCAGGATGAAAATATTCAGGTACGCGGGGGCTGCCGTCGCGGCCCTTGCCGCGCTGCTCGTCTCGCCGGCGGCAGCCCTGGCCCAGGAGGCCGAGGCCAGCGCCGAGTCGATCGCCATCGACGCCGTCTGGGTGCTGGTGGCGGCGCTGCTGGTCTTCTTCATGCAGGCCGGGTTCGCCATGCTGGAGGCCGGCTTCTGCCGCACCAAGAGCGCCGGCCACATCGTCTGGAAGATCCTCGTCAACCTCAGCATCGCCGCCATCGTGTTCTGGGCGGTCGGGTTCGCTGTCGCTTTCGGCGACGGCGGCAGCCTGGCTGGCGTCAGCGGCTGGTTCGTCGACGTCAACTCAGAAACGGCCGACGCGGTCTTCAGTTCACTCTCATGGAGTTCCATCCCCATATCGATCAAGTTCCTCTTCCAGTTCGCCTTCGCGGCGGTATCGCTGGCGATCGTCTGGGGCGCGCTGCTGGAGCGCACGAAAATGCTGGTCTATTTCGTCTTCGCCGTGGCCTTCGTCGGTTTCATCTATCCTGTCGTCGGCCACTGGATCTGGGGCGGTGGCTGGCTGGCCGAGCTGGGGATGCAGGACTTCGCCGGGTCGACAGTGGTCCACCTCGTGGGAGCCACCGCGGCGCTGGTGGGCACGCTGGCCCTGGGGCCCCGCATCGGCAAGTACGGCAAGGACGGTTCGGTCAAGCCGATCCCGGGCCATAACATGCCCCTGGCCTTCCTCGGCGTCATCATCCTCTGGTTCGGCTGGTTCGGGTTTAACCCCGGCAGCACCATGGGGGCCATGGACTTGAGCTTCGGCTCGGTAGCGGTGACTACCAACCTGGCGGCCGCTGCCGGCGTCCTGGGCGCCATGCTCACCGCCTGGCTCCTGATGAAGAAGCCGGACATAGGCATGACCGGCAACGGCGCCATCGCCGCGCTGGTGGCCATCACCGCCCCCTGCGCCTTCGTCGAGCCCTGGGCGGCGCTCATCATCGGCGGCGTCGCCGGCTCCCTGATGGTGGTGTTCGTGCTGCTCATCGACCGGCTGAAGGTCGACGACCCCATCGGCGCCCTCTCCTGCCACGGCATCTCCGGCATCTGGGGTACCCTGTCCGCCGGCCTCTTCGCCTCGCCGCGCCTGGTCGAGAGCCTGGGCATCGGCAAGCCGGGCCTCTTCTACGGCGGCGGCCTGGAGCAGCTGGGGGTGCAGGCGGCCGGCATCGCGGCGGTCTTCGTCTTCGTGCTGATCGCTTCAGCCATCGTCTTTTACGGGCTCAAGGCCCTGACCGGCATCCGGCTCACCCGCGAGCAGGAGCTCAGCGGCTCCGACTTCGCCGAGCACGGCATGTGGGGCTACCCCGAGCACTTCCTCGGGCCCGATGACGGCAGCGCCGGCACGGCCATCGCCGACCGGATGAAGAACGGCCGGACACCCGCCTCCAGCGCGCCGGCGCCGGTGGAAGCCTGAGGCTGTCACATAAGGTTATCAAGGCGCACGAAGCTCTCCACGCCTGGATGCTCGCGCCCTGATACGGCGGGGGCGGCGCAACAGCCGCCCCCGCTCCTGTTCAACAGGAAGAAGCACGTTCGGCCCGCTGGATAATCCCGCGGGCCGCGATTTTATCCCATGGGCTAATTCATCGACGGGGCGTTATCCCTAAACTCTTGTCCATCCAGGCAGGTCGCCAGCGGGCGCAGATTGTCCCGGCGGCCATAATAAAAGGAGAGCGATACATGAACGCCCCCTCGGGCCTGACGGAGATCGTCAGCGCCGGCAACGTCTTCTTCCTCCTCTGGGGGGCCGTGCTCATCTTCTCGATGCACGCGGGCTTCGCCTTCCTCGAGGCCGGCAGCGTGCGTAAGAAGAACATCGTCAACGGCCTCACCAAGATCCCCACCGACTGGGCGGTGTCGACAGTCGTCTATTTCCTCGTCGGCTTTCCGCTCGCCTACGGCATCAGTTTTTTAGGCGGCGCCGCGGGGCTCATCGAGGAGTCAGGCTACGACCTGGCCCACTTCTTCTTCCTGCTCTGTTTCGCGGCGGTCATACCCGCCATTATCAGCGGCGGCATCGCCGAGCGGATGAAGTTCTGGCCGCAGCTCATCGGCGGCGCCCTGCTGGTGGCTTTCGCATACCCTCTGTTCGAGGGGCTGGTCTGGGGCCGCTTCAACGTCCTGGGCGCAACCGACGGCTGGCTCGCGGACCTCTTCGGCGCCGGCTTCCATGACTACGCCGGGTCCGTGGTGGTACACGCCATGGGCGGCTGGCTGGCGCTGCCGGCCATCGTCCTGCTGGGCCCGCGCATGGGCCGCTACCCCGACGGCGGCAGCCGGCCGCTGCCGATCCACAGCATCCCTTTCGTGGCGCTGGGCAGCTGGCTGCTGATGGTGGGCTGGTTCGGCTTCAACGTGGCGTCGGCGGCGATGCTGCCCAACGTATCGGGGCTGGTGGCCGCCAACTCGCTGCTGGCCATGGGCGGCGGCCTGCTGGCGGCCATGTTCGTGTCCCGGCGGGACAGCGTCTTCGTCTACAACGGGGCCCTGGCCGGCCTGGTGGCCGTCTGCGCCGGCTCGGACCTGATGCACCCGCTGGCGTCGCTGGCGGTGGGAGCAGTGGCGGGCATCATCTTCGTCAAGGGTTTCCTCTGGGCCAACGAGCGCCTGCGCATCGACGACGTGCTGGGCGTCTGGCCGCTCCACGGCCTCTGCGGCGCCTGGGGCGGCATCGCGGCGGGCATCTTCGGCTACGAGTTCCTCGGCGGGCTGGGCGGCGTCAGCTTCATGTCACAACTGGCCGGCACCCTGGCCTGCGTCGTCATCGCGGTGGCGCTCTCGGCCCTAACCTATGGAGCGCTGAAGCTGACCACCGGCCTCAGGTTCACCCCGCAGCAGGAGCTCCTGGGCTCCGACCTGACCATCCACGCGGGCAAGGCCTATCCCGAGGAGTTGATCTGAATGGACACAACTGACCTGGGGATGTCGATGATCCAGTGCGTCTTCAAGGGCGAGCGCCTGCAGGACGTCCAGGAGAAGATGGAGGAGATAGGCATCGTCGGCATGACCATCTGGGAAGTGAAGGGCCACGGGCGCCAGAAGGGCCACATCGAGCATTACCGCGGGCTGGAGGTAAAGGTCAACCTGCTGCCCAAGCTGATGCTCCAGATCGTCTGCCACGACCGCGACATCGAGCGCATCGTCGCCGGGCTGACCGAGGCCACCCGCACCGGCGACATCGGCGACGGCAAGATCTTCATCATCCCCGTGGGCGACGCCCTGCGCATCAGGACGGGGGAGCGGGGCCGGGACGCGATCTAGGCCAGGCCCTGCCCGCTGCCGGGCGCCGGCGCCGGCTTTGTCCATCTGTATAAACAACCAGGAGAAATTATATCCAGGCGGATATTATTGGCCGCCGGGGTTTGTTTATACAATTGTCCAGACATAAAGCCACATTGTCTTATTTATCAAGCGCCGGGGGCGCGTCAAGGAGGAGTCGTCAATGACTGACAAGGAACAGGTACTGAAGATCGTCAAGGACAAGAACGTCAAGTTCATCCGGCTGTGGTTCACCGACATAGTCGGCCAGCTGAAGAGTTTCGCCGTGACCGCCAGCGAGCTGGAGACCGCGCTCAACAACGGCATGGGATTCGACGGTTCGTCGATCACCGGCTACCAGGACATCGAGGAAAGCGACATGATCGCCATGCCCGACCCCTCCACCTTCCAGATCCTGCCCTGGCGACCCCAGGAGCACCTGGTGGGCCGCATGATCTGCGACGTGCTGACGCCCGACGGAGAACCCTACGAGGGCGACCCGCGCTACCAGCTGAAGCGCGCCCTCAAGCGCGCCGCCGACATGGGCTTCGACCATTATTACGTCGGCCCTGAGCTGGAGTTCTTCTATTTCAAGAACTCCGAGGGAACCGAGATCCTCGACAAGGGCGGCTACTTCGACCTGACGCCGCTGGATGTCGCCAGCGACCTCCGGCGCGACACCGTCATCGCCCTCGAGGAGATGGGCATCAAGGTCGAGTACAGCCACCACGAGGTGGGCCCCAGCCAGCACGAGATCGACATCCGTTTCGGCGACGCCCTCAAGATCGCCGACGACGCCATGACCTACCGGCTGGTGGTCAAGGAGATCGCCCAGAAGTACGGCGTCTACGCCACCTTCATGCCCAAGCCCCTCTATGGCGAGAACGGCAGCGGCATGCACACCCACCAGTCCCTCTTCAGGGGCAGCGACAATGCCTTCTTTGACGGGGACGACAAGTACTTCCTGAGCGCCGACGCCAAGGGTTACATCGCCGGCCTGCTGGAGCACGCCAGCGAGATCAGCATCATCTTCGCCCAGTGGGTGAACTCCTACAAGCGCCTGGTGCCGGGTTACGAGGCGCCGGTCTACAAGGCCTGGTCGCGCCGCAACCGCTCGGCGCTCATCCGCGTGCCGATGTACCATCCGGGCCAGGAGAAGGCCACCCGCTGCGAGTTCCGCAGCCCGGACCCGGCCTGCAACCCGTACCTTACCTTCGCGGTGATGCTCCACGCCGGCCTCGACGGCATCGAGAAGAGCTACAAGCTCGAGGAGCCCATGGAGATGAACCTCTACGACCTTACCGACAGCGAGCGGGAAGAGATGGGCATCAAGACCCTGCCGGAGAGCCTGGGCGACGCCATCTCCATCGCCCGGCAAAGCGAGTTCCTCAAGGGCGCCCTGGGAGACCACATCTACGGCCGCCTCGTGGAGCTCAAGCAGAAGGACTGGGACGACTACCGCACCCAGCTGACACAGTGGGAGATGGACAAGTACCTGTCGGTGCTGTAAGAGCCGCACAAACTACGACAACGAAAAGCAGCCAGGTTGCCTGGCTGCTTTTTTTATCGCCCGGCGGCTGTCCGTACCGCCCTGGCGAAACCTTTCCGCCTGAAAAAACTTGTGGGGCTCAGGCGGCGTCGGTGATGCTAGCGGATTCCAGCGCGGCGCCCAAATCGATCACCGGGCTGAGACTCTCTACCGTCGCGCCGTGCTCGGCGCCGCAGATCTCGCAGTATCCGTAAGCGTTGACTGAGCCTGCCGAAAGGCACGAGTCGCAGTATCCCATAGTTCCTCCTTGCCTCCCCAGTTGATACAACCGCTCCTGCGAAGCGAAGCGTGGACTTTGTATCGGCTGTAAAAGCGCACACTTTAACTGTAAATGCATGAATCATCCCTGGGGGGCGAGTGCAGGGTCGAAGGCGCCCGCAGCGGCTCTGTCCCGTTTGCCATCCTGAGCGCCAAGGTCTGCCCCATGCCATCCTGAACGCCACAACTGTCATCCTGCGCCACATCAGTCATCCTGAGCGAAGCGAAGGATCTCGCAGGAAGGATCTCGCAGATAAGCTGGAGTCGAGGTTGCCGGGTGGGAAAGAAGCGGGCACAGGAAGGCCTGCTAAAACCTGCTGGAGCAACGATTTTATTTAGCAGGCCTTCCCGTTTTGGGGAGGCTGAAGGTCAACAGCCAAGTAGAATATAGCAGAGCAAGGTTAAGCTGACGTTAAGGAGCGGTTAATCGAGGTTAAGGCAGGCGGTGGGCGCGAGTCCGGCCTCTCTCCACCCGGGCGTACTAATGAAAAGGAAACCCGTTGCCGGCTGAGAATATCTAACGGATCGAGGGAGCCGGCCGGCGCCGCTCCTTGCCGGCCACCTGGGTGTGGCCCACGCGCCGGTCGATGAGGACGACCAGGTCGTCGGACAGCTCCAGCATCTTCCTGTACCGATCCATCAGGTCCGGGAGGGAACTGTCGATGATGAGGTACTCCCCGTCGCTCCGGCAGACGCGCGCAGAACGGTAGCCGCAACTCGGGCATGCCGCGAACATGTCGGGCGAATTCCTGGGGAAAGGTTTTTCGCAGTAAGGACAGTGGGTCATTTCAAATGTTATCAGGCCGGTTATGTCTGAGTTCAGGATAACCGAGCAGGCGGGAAGCGTCAACAACGGGACCAGCAGGGAGTGGGATACATATGATAATGATCTTCGTGGGGATACTGGCTTTCTTGTTCTTCATCGGCCTCTTTCTCTGGAGCGTGCTGGAGGAGAACGCCAAGCTCAGATGGCTGATTTTCGCGGCCCTGTCGCTCGCCGGCGGGATCGTGGGTTTTCTGCTCAAGCGCTAGTCAGCCCCGACTCCGGATGCGACGCAAGCGGCCAGCCGACCTGCGCCCGACGCAGGTTCTACCGGTGCCGGCCGCGCCTTCCCAACTTCACATCTCCTGCTTCCGACCCGACCGTGCGGGGTTTGAAAGCGGCTGAAGCGCTCCTTCCCGCGCCGGGCTTGACGGAACCCGCAGGTGTCGTAACCGGGAAAACGGGTATCAGAATGGTTAACCGGATACGGTCGTACCAATATCAATCAATCAATCAATCAATCAATCAATCATCAGAACCGCCCAGCTGAAGCGTGCCTTGGGCGGGAAAGGAGATGGCTGGATGTCTGACAAGGGATTCCCCATGCAACGCGGCGCCGGCGGGGGCACCACAGTGCGGGACTGGTGGCCGAAGCGGCTGAACCTGGACATACTGCGCCAGCATTCAGCGAGGTCCAACCCGATGGGCGAGGACTTCGATTACAGGGAGGAGTTCAACAGTCTTGACTTCGATGCTCTCAAGCGGGACCTCCAAGACCTGATGACCGACTCCCAGGACTGGTGGCCGGCGGACTACGGGCACTACGGACCCTTGTTCATCCGCATGGCCTGGCACAGCGCCGGCACCTACCGCACAGGCGACGGCCGCGGCGGCGGCGGGACCGGCAGCCAGCGCCTCGCTCCCATAAACAGCTGGCCCGACAATGCCAACCTCGACAAGGCGCGCCGGCTGCTCTGGCCGGTAAAGCAGAAGTACGGCCGCAAGATCTCCTGGGCTGACCTGATGATCCTTGCCGGCAACGTGGCGCTGGAGTCCATGGGCTTCAGGACCTTCGGCTTCGGCGGCGGGCGTGAGGACGTCTGGGAGCCGGAGAAGGATGTCTACTGGGGCTCCGAGGAGACCTGGCTGGAGGACGGGCGTTATTCCGGCGACCACGAACACCTGGAGAATCCGCTGGCGGCGGTGCAGATGGGGCTGATATACGTGAACCCGGAAGGGCCGGGCGGCAACCCCGACCCGGTGGCCTCCGGGCGGGACGTGCGGGAGACCTTCGCCCGCATGGCGATGAACGACGAGGAGACGGTGGCGCTCATCGTCGGCGGGCATACCTTTGGCAAGTGCCACGGGGCCGGCGATCCGGCGCTGGTGGGGCCCGAGCCCGAGGCGGCCGGCATCGAGGAGCAGGGCCTGGGCTGGAAGAGCGGCCACGGCAGCGGCAAGGGCGGCGACACCATCACCAGCGGCCTGGAGGGACCCTGGACGCCCACCCCGACGCGCTGGGACAACAGCTACCTGAGCATGCTCTTCGGCAACGAGTGGGAGCTGGTCAAAAGCCCGGCGGGCGCATACCAGTGGACGCCGAAGGAGGTCTCCGGGGACAACCAGGCCCCGGCCGCCGAGGACGCCTCGAAGCAGGTCCCCATCATCATGACCACCGCTGACATGGCGATGCGGATGGACCCGGCCTACGAGAAGATCGCGCGGCGCTTCCACGAGAACCCGGATGAGCTCGCCGACGCCTTCGCCCGGGCCTGGTTCAAGCTGACCCACCGGGACATGGGACCCCGCTCGCGCTACCTCGGCCCGGAGGTGCCCGACGAGGAGCTCATCTGGCAGGACCCCATACCCGCGGTCGACCACGAGCTGGTGGATGACGGCGATGTCGTCTTGCTGAAGGAGAAGATCATCGCCTCGGGGCTTTCCATCGGCGAGATGGTCTCCACGGCCTGGGCCTCAGCCTCGACTTTCCGCGGCTCGGACATGCGCGGTGGCGCCAACGGCGCCCGCATCCGCCTGGCGCCGCAGAAGGACTGGGAGGTGAACCAGCCGGAGCGGCTGGCGCAAGTGCTCTCCAAGCTGGAGGGCATCCAGGAGGAATTCAACGGCGCCCAGACCGGGGGCAAGAAGGTATCAATGGCCGACCTCATCGTCCTTGCGGGTTCGGTGGGTGTCGAGCAGGCGGCCGCCGGCGCCGGCCACGAGGTAACGGTCCCCTTCACGCCGGGCCGCATGGACGCCCTGCAGGAGCAGACCGACGTTGACGCCTTCGCCGTGCTGGAACCGGTGGCGGACGGCTTCCGCAATTATCAGAAGGAGAGATTCGCCGTATCCGCCGAGGAACTGCTGGTGGACCGGGCGCAGCTGCTGACGCTGACCCCGCCGGAGCTGACGGTGCTCGTGGGCGGCATGCGCGTCCTGGACACAAATCACGGGCAGACCGGCCACGGCGTCTTCACGGACCGCTCCGGGACGCTGACCACCGACTTCTTCGTGAACCTGCTGGACATGGGCACCCAGTGGCAGGCGACGGGCGACGATGAGGAGCTGTTTGAGGGCAGCGACCGCGCCACCGGCGAGGCCAGGTGGACCGCCACCAGGGTGGACCTCATCTTCGGCTCGAACTCGGAGCTCCGCGCCATCGCCGAAGTCTACGCGGCCGACGACTCGCAGGAGAAGTTCGTCGAGGACTTCGTGGCGGCCTGGGCAAAGGTGATGGATCTGGACCGCTTCGACCTGGCCTGAAACCGTTGCGGGGTTGCGGGGACGTTGCTGCTTTTTTTGCCTTTTCATCGTGCGCGGCTGAGAATCGCGCAAAACGCTAAAAAGGCAGCAACGTCCCTTGTGCGTCTCGTCCCTTGTGCGTCTGGTACCTCCCACGTACCTCCGTCCGCCCGCGATGATATAATTCCCCACCGTACCCACCGCTGATCGCCGCGTGTCGGCGGACAGGCCGCCCTGCGGGCACGACGCAACCAGGAGGAAGTTCATTGGACCAGGACCAGGCCCTTGCCATTATGAAGACCGGCGCCAGCGTCTTCCTCACCGGCGAGCCCGGTTCCGGCAAGTCGCACACGGTGGGCCGCTACGTCGAGTACCTTCGCAGCGCGGGGGTGAGCCCCGCCGTCACCGCCTCCACCGGCATCGCCGCGACGCACATAGGCGGCACCACCGTGCACTCCTGGAGCGGCATCGGCATCCGCAAGGAGCTCTCAAAAAAAGAGCTGAAGGGCTTCTTCCGGCACCAGGGGCACCGGAGGCGCCTGCGGGGGACCGAGGTCCTCATCATCGACGAGGTCTCGATGCTCGACGCCGCCACGCTGGACCTGGTGAACACCGTCTGCAAGAAGGCCAAGAACAGCGCCTGGCCCTTCGGCGGCATGCAGGTGATCCTGGTGGGGGATTTCTTCCAGCTGCCGCCGGTGAGCCGTGGCGGCGAGCAGGCACGGTTCGCGTTTGAGTCCCCGGCGTGGGCGGAGCTGGAGCCCCGCATCCTGTACCTCACCGAGCAGCACCGGCAGGACGACCCGGACTTCCTTTCCCTGCTTCAGGCGATCCGGGCGGGGGACTGTGAAGAAGCCCACTTCGAACACCTGGAGTCGCGCCGGACCGGGCAGGGCCAGATCCCCGACGGCGTCACCAGGCTCTACTGCCACAACGTCAATGTCGACGAGGTCAACTCCCGCGAGCTCGGCAAGCTGCCCGGGGAGGAGGCGCACTTCCGGATGGAGTCCTGGGGCGACGCTGCCCAGGTGGAGAAGCTCAAAGGTTCCTGCACCTCGCCGGAGACGCTCACGCTCAAGGAGGGCGCCCTGGTGATGTGCACCCGGAACGACTTCGAAGCCGGTTATGTGAACGGCACCCTGGGAACCGTGACCGGCTTCGACGGCGATGACGGGCTGCCCCTGGTGAGGAGCGCTGCCGGCAAGGATTTCAAGGCCGAGCCGCATGATTGGTCAGTGGAAGACAACGATGAGGTCGTGGCCACGGTGACGCAGGTGCCGCTCAGGCTCGCCTGGGCGATCACCATCCACAAGAGCCAGGGGATGAGCCTGGACGCGGCGGTCATCGACCTCTCACGGGTCTTCGAGTGCGGGCAGGGTTATGTGGCGCTGTCGCGGGTGCGCAGCCTGTCCGGGCTGCACCTGCTGGGGATGAACGCGCGCGCCACCATGGTCCACCCCGAGGTGGCGCAGGCCGACGCGGAGTTCCGCTCCCGGTCAGAGCGGCTGGAAGAGGCCCTGGCGCGGATGTCGCGGGCGGAGCTGGAAAAGCAGTGGGAGCGGTTCATCGAGGGGGCGGGGGGAGGCTGACGAGTGAGGCCTCAGCGCCTTGATTTGCACAAGCCTCACGACAGCCCCTGCAACCTGCCGTTGCCTGAGCGGTCAGCAGCAATTGCGCCCTGGAGGTTCAGGGAGCATATGATTCCAGGTAGGCGCACTGTTCACAGCGGTATGTCAGCACCTGGTGAGGCTCGCCGGCCAGGACCCTGTCCGCCATGCCGGGTTTCTCCGGCTCTGCGAGCGCCCACCAGACCGAGCTTCCTCCCAATACTACCCTCGGTCCCAATGCCATAGTGCCAGCCTGGTGTTGTTGCGCGGTCTTCTCCTTGTTCAAATCCATGATACCTTCCTGCATCCGGCCGCCGCATTTCGGACATTCCTGTGGTGGTGAAAACTGGCTCATGACTCACCCTTTCTCAGACGATTTCATCATCCATGATCTTTTGTGAGAACCTTCTTACCCGACTGCGGATAAAATACCGCAGGACCAGACTTGACGCGATGCCGGAAAAGAGAAACAAGGATCCGATCGCTAGCAGTATCCCGGCATTTCCCCAGACGCTGAAGCTTGACGCGATTCGGGCATCGATGGGATTGTCGGGCTGATAAATGACTTCTACGGAATCACCCGGCTGATACTTCGCCGGATAGCTTGCGGTATCCGATTCCTTGAGATACCTGTTGCCCGCTTCGTCGCTGAACTCGAACACCGGAGAAAAAACGACCCCGGTGTCGCTGCTGCGCGTCGCGTTCTTCATGACCCTGCCTTCGGTCGTAACGCCGTTCTTTACGAACTCCCGGGCGTCAAAAAACTGCCAGAGGCCGATGGCGAACAACACCAGACCAGGCAAGACCAGAACCAGACCGCCGATCGTGATCGATCTTCTGATGCTGTTGTTAATCATCCAGAAATCCCCGGGCTTTGGAGCAGTGG
The DNA here is from genome assembly GCA_003599855.1 of Gaiellales bacterium. Classification (GTDB taxonomy): domain Bacteria; phylum Actinomycetota; class Thermoleophilia; order BMS3ABIN01; family BMS3ABIN01; genus SURF-19. The sequence goes on from QZKG01000058.1 coordinate 12,038, forward strand.
CTGAACATTGCGCTTGAGCATTAACTTATCATCTTGCCCTGGATACTTTAAAGTCCGGGAACCTCTGTATTAGGGGACGTAGTGAAACTTATCATTTGAGGGCAGGACAAGGGGACGTAGTGAAACTTGTGAAACTTATCATTTGTCCTTGACCGCGTTTCTGTCAAGCATCTTCGCCCTGCCCTGGAAAACGTGGCCTAACCGCCGGTGGACTCGATTGAATCTCTGCGGGTCTTTAGGGTCTTTAGGGGTCTTTAGGGGACGGGTCTTTAGCGGGTCTTTAGGGGACGTACCTAAGAAACTAAAGAAGAAAGAGAGAAAGAGGGGACGTACCTAAGAAACTAAAGAAGAAAGAGAGAAAGAGGGGACGTACCTAAGGAGAGAAAGAGGGAGAAAGAGGGGACGTACCTAAGAAACTAGCATTCACCGCGATCACTCTGAACCGTAACTTTTCCTGAGAATATACAACACCGCGGGCAGGCTAATCGATAGGTTTCTGGCGATATCACTTTTGGAGATCGAGCAGCGCTCTGCCATGGCGTGGATTGCATGGGCCCGTGCTGCGCAGACCTTACGGTTCCTGCTTCCGCTCGCGAGCTCCGTCCTGGAGAGCCTGAAGAGTTCACAGGTCTCAGCGATTATCGCGTCCGGGGCGACACCGTCACCGGGTCTGGCTCGGTCCTCGTGGGAGGCGACGACCATCTCCACGAAATCGCCCGGACCCAGGATCCTCTCATCAAACGAATGCCTTTCGCGCGTGAGCTTCACCGGCAAGCCGAGCGAACGTATCAGTCCGCCGCCGCCCAGGTCCGGGCGCTCACCCTCGTCCAACCCTGCGATCACATGCTCATTAAACGCCTCCGAGCCGCCCGCACGGCTGCCGCCGAAGAATGCCAGTACCGGCAGCGGGTCGAACCAGTCGTTTTTCCTGTTTCCGAGGATGTAGGCGTATGCTGAATACCTATAGTCAGCCAGCCTGCCGATATTTTCCACCAGCCCCGCGCGCAAGGGATTCAGGCAGATATAGCGCACCAGTTCCATGAAGTAGACGTCAGCCTCGCAGATGACGGTTTTATAGCGGTTTTGAAACAGGTGGCCTGAGCGGCCGGTCTTGCGGTTGAAGTAGATGGCGTAGGCGGTCAAGAGCCTCTGCATGAAAGAAGACAGCGGGGTAGCTCCGCGGCGCAACAGCAGGTGGAAGTGGTTGGGGATAAGGGCAAAGGCGCAGACCTGGATGCCTGTCTCCCGGACGAGCCGTCCCATGCGCGCCAGGAAGAAGTCGCGATCGGCGTCATCGCTGAATATCTGCCGGCGCTCGATGCCCCTGGCAATCACGTGGTACAGCAGGCCCGGCTGGTCGATCCTTGGCTTCCTGGGCATGTTGTCTAGTATACAGTATAGACAACACCAAGTCCAACTCCGCGTTTCTTTAGTTTCTTAGGAACGTCCCCTTTACCCCCCCCTCTCTTTACCCCGGCGGCACGGTATTCCTCGTACTCGCTGACCAGCTCCGTCATGAGCTTCTCCACCGTGACGATCTTGGTGGCGCGCCAGGCGTTCTCGCCGGCGAAGGCGAAGCCCGACCTGAGCTTGCCGCGCTGGGCGTTCACCAGGGCGAAGAAGATGCAGTAGGGACTCTTCTCGTGATCGCAGGTGCGGATGCAGTGGTACGGACACCTGTACGGCTTCTTTTTCCCCGCGCTCACTTCATCAAGAAACTGGTTGCGGATGGCGCGCCCGGGCATGCCCACCGGGCTCTCGATGATGACGATGTCCTCGGCGTCGGCGTCGATGTATGCCCGCTTGAACTCGTCGGAAGCGTTGCACTCGTTGGTGGTGACGAAGCGCGTACCGAGCTGGACCCCGGCGGCGCCCAGCTCTAAGAAGCGGGCCATATCTTCGCCGGTATAGACGCCGCCCGCGGCAATAACCGGTATTATGGCACCGTTGTCACCGGTGAAGGCTTTCAGCTGCGCGATGACCTCGGGCACGAGCTTCTCCAGGGAGTAGTCGTCGTCCTCGATCTCCTGGGGCTTAAAGCCCAGGTGGCCTCCGGCTCTCGGACCCTCGACCACGACTGCGTCGGGGAGACGCTCGTAGCGCGCCTGCCAACGCTTGCAGATCAGTCGTGCCGCCCGGCCGGAGGAGACGATCGGCACCAGCCGCGTCTCGCTGCCCGGCCTGACCAGCTTCGGCAGGTCGAGCGGCAGGCCGCCGCCGGAAAAGATGATATCGATACCCTCGCTGACGGCGGTCTTCACCATCCGGGCGTAATCGGACAGGGCTACCATTATGTTGACGCCCAGGATGCCGCTGGTCGCTGCCCGCGCCTGGCGGATCTCCTTCGTGAGCGCGCGCACGTTCGCGGCGTGGTAGTTGGAATAGAAGTCGGGCTCGGACATACCGATCCCCGCTGTCGCTATGACGCCGATGCCGCCCTGGTTCGACACGGCGGCGGCCAGTCGCGCCAGCGAGATGCCAACCCCCATGCCACCCTGGATGATCGGCAGGTTCGCGGTCAGGTTCCCGATCCTGAGTTCGGGTAGTGCTTTCATGTTCATAATCGGTTCACGTTCCTTCAGCCAAGACGGAGTCGATGGCTTGCGGCAATAAAAAAGAGCCCTCCTGTCGGAGGGCCCCTAAGGGTACTACGATGGAGCTAATTTATGGGCGTCACGTTCGTGGCCTGCGGGCCTTTCGGGCCTTGACCGGCCTCAAAAGTCACTTTCTGACCTTCCCGGAGGGTCTTGAAACCATCCCCCTGGACTTCAGAAAAGTGCACGAACAGATCGTCACCGCTCTCCTGCTCAATAAAGCCGAAGCCCTTCTGATCGGAGAACCATTTTACTGTTCCTTCTGGCAAGTTCGTTCCTCCTCTCACCTATTCCCGTGGTAAAAGGACCCGAACACGCCAATAGACAGCTAAGAACCTCAAACCAAATAACGACCCTGTACTTGCGGGTCATATCTACTATAGGTTAGACGGGCGTCAATAGCAAAGCAGAACAGATGAGCGGATAGAAATTAAATGCCGTTGCTAGTCGATGTACACTGCTTTCCTGTTCCGATCGCAGCAGCGGATATAGGCAGGCTGTGAGTCGCCCCCGTTGTACACAGGCCCCTCCAGCGCTTCAAGGATCTCAACGATATGATCGAAGCTTGCATCCTGGATCAGCGAGCTCACCTCTTCGTACGGGATCGGTACGTTGGGCCGTGCTTTCAGTAGATCGAAGATCCGCACCATCGCCGGTTCGATTCGATGTTCGAGACCGGCCTGACGTGCGATGGTTATAGCTGTCATCAACTCTCCTTCAATTGCATTTGCCCTTAGGCAGAACAGCCAGTCTAGAGGTTTTCATTCCGCCCTGTATTAAGTGTGTGTTAAGTGGAGCACTGGGGCTCACGCCGCGCCGCAGGAGAAGGTGAGAGTGGTTGAGAAGGTGAGAGTGGTTGGAGATCAGCGCGAAGGCGTAGACCGGGGGTGCCGTCGTCTCGATAATCCGCCCCAGCCGGCTGATGAAGAAGCGCCTGTCCTCGTCGTCACTGAATATCGAGCGGCGCTCGATGTTGCGGGCAATAATGTGATAGACGCAATCGGGGGGGCGTCGATGCGAGGCTTCCTGGGCACAAAGCGAAGTGTATAGTACTGGCAACACGCGCCCAGCTTCGCGTCTCTTTAGTTTCTTAGGTACGTCCCCTTAGCATCCGTCCCCTTAGCATCCTCAAGTTTCACTACGTCCCCTAGCTCTACCTCAAGTAATTCCTGCCTCACGCCGAATCAGGGCGAAAGCGGGGGCGTGGAAGAGGGAGCGCCTTCGCGAAAAGACACCGTTCAATCCAATTAGGCACCTTTAAATAGAGAATCACGGGGCAACCCGGACAAAGGAGCATCATGGAAAAGCGCCTGGTGCTAGTCTTCTTCTCGGTCATAATCGCGTTGACGCTCGTTGGCGGTCTCGCCGGCTGCGATAGCGAGCAGAAGGACGACGCCCACGCAGTCGACACCTCAGGCGTCAGGGAGTCCGACATCACCCGCTTCGAGAACGGTTACCGCTTCGACAAGAACGGCTGGATATACATCCATATCGATGGCGAGCCGTTCGAGCGCGGGCGCCAGCACGGCTACCTCATCGCCGCCGAGCTGAAGGAGATCAAGAGCTCGCTGGAATACCTTACGATGCAGGACACAGGCATGGAATGGAGCTTCTTCGTCCAGTCGGCCGAGCAGATGTTCGTCCCGATGATGGACCAGGAGATGCTCGACGAGATCAAGGGCATCGCCGCCGGCGCGCAGGAGGCCGGCACCGAAATCACCTGGCAGGAGGTCCTTGCCTACAACGGCTACGAGGAGCTGACCGACTACTGGTGGCCCAACGAGCAGCAAAAGGTCTACGGCACGCTGCCCACCCAGGTCGATCACGATCACTGCAGTGCATTCATTGCGGCCGGCGACGCCACAGCCGATGGCAAGCCGGTAATCGGCCATAATTCCTGGAACAACTTCGAGGTGGGGCAGTTCATGAACGAGGTGATCGACATCGTCCCCGCAGACGGTCACCGCATCGTCATGCAGACTCAGCCCGGCTACATCCACAGCATGGCCGACTTCTTCGTCACCGACGCTGGGCTGGCTGGTACCGAGACGACCATCGGCGGTTTCGACGTGTACGCCGCCGGCGAGGCGCCGGAGTTCTACCGCATCCGTATGGCGATGCAGTATTCCAGCAACCTGGACGAGTTCGTCACCTACATGCGCGAGCACAACGACGGAGGCTATGCGAATACCTGGCTCATCGCCGACATCAACACCAACGAGATCATGCAGTTCGAGCAGGTGTCAACAGCAACTGAGTTTGTCCGCTTTTCAGCAAAATAAAATGTCCGCTTTTCAACAATCATTACTTTACTGGTTCCGGTTTCTCGTTCGCTGGCTCCTTTTCGTTTTCTTCCTCCTTCCTGGCCCGCTGTTTTTCCAGCATGCCGGCTTTTTTCTTCTCGCGCAGGCGGT
>QZKG01000007.1 GCA_003599855.1 Gaiellales bacterium
TAAACGTCCTCTCGCCACGATGCCCCCCTAAACCCAGGACCCGTCAGCCGGTGAAGGGCCCCGGATAGCTGTGGCTGTTGCCGCAGGAGTCGAGCGCCGTGGCGTAGGTGGTGGTCCTGAATGAGGCGATGCCCATCTGTACTTCGTAGACGAGCGTGAGGTCGGCGCTGCCACCGGCGTAAATGGCCCCGGTTTTATACGGCAACGCGGTATTGAGGGTCACGCCGTTGGTGCTCACCGAGCCGACGACCTGCGGGCTGAAGGCCGGTTCGCCGCCGTTGTTGGTGATGGTGAAGTCCACGGACAGGTCGCGGTCGGCAAAACCCTGGTACGAGGCCCAGTAGACCGCGCCGCGCGTCACCACCAGCTCAGGCTTCGAGTTTTCGACACATAGCGAGGTCGTGGCCAGGAAGACCGGCTGACTTTCTTCATACGGAACGTTGTAGTCGCTTCCGACAAAAGCGATCCGTTTACCGTCGGCGGACATGGCTGGCGCCCAGCCGCCGGGACCCCAGCAGCCCCACCAGGCGCAGCCGGCGCTATTGTCTGCGTACGTCTCCAGCGCCCCGGTCTGCAGATTTTTAAAACAGATCCCGTCGGGGCAGGAAAAAGCGACATGCCGCCCATCCGACGACAGGGAGGAACTGTAACTATATCCCATCTGGTTGCCGCTAGCGTCGGTCGAGACCAGGGCGATGGCGCCCGTAGTGACGTCCTTCACAAAGACGTCGTAGTAACCTACGTCGCCAGGCACCAGGTTGCTTGCGCCGGATACGAAGGCCACATAGTGCCCGTCGGCGGATATTTCCGGATCCCAACTGCTGGAGTTGGCTTCTATACCCGATGCCCCTGCAGACACCCTCACGGTCGTCCCGGTGACGGTATCCTTGAGAAACACGTCAACGGCGCCGTTATTGTCGCCGGGAACGAGGTTCGTGAAGGAAGCTGTGAAAACGACATACCGGTTGTCGGGGGAAATCCGGGGCGTAGTGGCTCCGTCCCAGTAATTGTACGAGCCGCCAGTTCCCTGCGCTCCGTTCGAGTCCGTCGACAGGCGCGTCAACGCACCGGTTAGCATATCTTTCAGGAAGACATCCATCCTTCCATTCGTATCACCAGCCACCAGGTTGTCAGCCCTGGAGCTGAAGGCCACGTACCGGCCGTCCCATGAGGCGAACGGTTCATCCGCGTGATAGTTCGCCGGCTCACCTGCAGAGCTCGAAGACACGAGGACCCTCGTGCCGTCCAGCGTGTCTTCCCGGTAGACTCTTGACATCCCCATATCGTCCGCTACGAATGCGACATACCTTCCGTCGTGCGAGAAAGAAGGCAGTCCTTCCCAGACGGTCTCGGCCCCGTCAGTCAGGTCTTTTGAATACTTTTGCCCCGGCCAGGGAAAATCGTCGGTATACCCGATGTGTTTCCCGTCCGGCGATATCGTCACCGCCCAGCTGTAACTGCTGGTGATTTTTGATACAGTCCCCGACCCGATCGCCGTCGCCGAGAAAAAGAGCGCGGCCGCCAGCGCGGCGGCCGCCAGCGTCACCACCCGGGCTGTCTTCTTGCCTTTGACCAGGGCGGATGATTTTCTGAGCATGGCTCCCATTACGACCTCCGGTTCCTTGTTGATGAAATTGGATGCGCCCCCCGCCACTGGTTGCCGTCCGGCAATCGAATCAGGCAGGCATGCACATCACCCCCGGAGGACGGAAAATGCCCTGAAGGCGTACGGAAAACGGATCGAAGAAAAGAATGGATCGCAGGCAGCGCCCGATAAGGCTGATGACCCTGATACCCCTCACCCCTGACTCCCCGGTATTTGGACAAGCGCCGCCCGCGAATCACTCCTACCGAAGAAGCGCGGGGCAATCGTACAATCGAGATGAATCGTTGTCAATCAGCCAGGTCGGGCCTCCCTGATGAGCAGCCGCCTGTTTACCGGCGGCCGTCCTGGATATCTTATGGGGGAAAGAGCCTGTCGACCCTGATGCCCGGAGCCGCCATGCCCATGACCTTTGACGAGTTCCTCAAGGAGGTATGCGAGCGCCACGAGCTCGACTGGCGCAAGTACCGCCGCCACGCTGCCAGACGGCACCTCGACGGGCGGCTGCGGGAGCTGGGGCTGGCGGGCTACGAGCCCTACGTGGAGCTGCTGCGGCGGGACCCGGCGGAGGCGGAGCTGCTGCCCGACCTCCTGCGGGTGACCGTCAGCCGCTTCTTCCGCGAGCGGGAGCACTGGGATTTCCTGGCGCGGGAAGTGCTGCCCGGCCTGCTGTCCCACTCCCGCGACAGCGGCCGGCCCCTGCGGGCCTGGTGCGCCGGCTGCTGCAACGGCGAGGAGCCCTACAGCCTTGCCCTGCTGCTGCTCTCCATGCCCGCGGCGTCCGGGCCGGGCGCGGCGCCGGTGGAGATAGTCGCCACCGACATCGACGAGGCGGTGCTGGAGCGGGCGCGGGCAGGACGTTACTGCGCCAGTTCGGTGCGTGAGGTCCCCCAGGCGCTGCTGGAACGTTATTTCTCCCGTGTAGGGGACGAGTTCCGCCTCGACAAAAAGGTCAGGGGGATGGTCGAGCTCAGGCGGCACAACATACGGGAGGACGAGCCGCCTGAGGGTATCGACCTGGCGCTCTGCCGTTACCTCGTATTCACATATTTCACCGGGGAACGCCGGCGGCTGGCGGCAGAACGCCTCTGGCGCGCGCTGTCCGCCGGCGGCGTCCTCATGACCGGCCGCAAGGACCGCCTCGGCCCCCGGATGCTGGAGTTCTTCTCCCCCTGGCCGGGCAGCGGTGTGTTCTTTGTAAGGCGCGAACGGTAGCTGCGCCGCGTTTCCTTGACGCGGATCACGGTTTTTTTTCCTGCATTCAGGGGATAAAAAATAGCAGAACCACATGCGAGGGACTGGGAGGCGGTCATCAATGGGAACCAGGCTGGACACGCGCGGTGAGCGGGCGGAGCAGGCTGCCTACCCCGGACGCAAGTACCGGGTCACCGCTTTCACTACCACCCACAAGATCGTCGGCACGGCCTTTGCCGCCACGGGAGACTACGACCCGTCATGGCGCACCTCTGACTTCCTGCGCTCGTTTGATGGCGACCGCATGGTCCTGGGCGACGTCGAGATCCGCGACGTGAAGACGGGCACCATCGTCGACAAGCCGGAGTACGTGATGCTCAGTCTCAGGTCAGTGGAGATGCTTTATGCCGAAGAGCTGGGCGTGGACGCATTGGTCTGACCTGCCCCGCGTCCGCCTCACATCCCGGGGCTAAAGGCCGGTCATGACTTGCCCTTGCCGCCCAGGGCCCCATCGATCGTTTCCAGCAGTTCATCCAGCTTGAATGGCTTTTGCAGGAAGTCAAAACCCCTGGCTTCTATCTGCTTCCGGTCGACCAGGTCGGCGGTGTATCCGCTCAGCAGGACGACTCCGATGCCGCTCCGGCCGTCCACCAGTTCGTTGACCAGACTGACGCCGTTGCCGTCGGGGAGCACTACGTCGCTGATGATCAGCCGGACGCCGTTGCCGTTGCGGCTGAAGATGTCATGAGCCTCGTGCGCGCCCGCCGCCGCGACAGCCTTGTAGCCGTTGCTCTGCAGGACGTTCTCTAGCAGCTGTCTGACCGCCTCCTCGTCCTCAACTACCAGGATTTGCTCCCCCCGCCCCCGGCCCCGGCTGCCACCAGCTTCCCTGAACAGCTCCGCTTCCGCCGGCCGCTCCAGGGCCGGCAGGTAGACCGATATGCTTGTCCCCCTCCCGCACGTGCTGTCCACGCCGATCCAGCCGCCGTGCTGCTCGACGATACTGTAGATGACCGAGAGACCCAGACCGGTCCCCTGGCCGACGGGCTTCGTGGTGAAGAAAGGTTCGAAGATGCGCGACAGCTCCTCCGTTTCGATACCCACCCCTGAGTCAGTCACGGTGATACAGGCATAGGCGCCCGGCCCCGTGGACGAACCCGCCGCTTTAGTGCGCAGGAGTTGCTGGTCGACATCAGCCAGGGACGCGCTGATCCCGATCTCGCCGCCGTCGGGCATGGCGTCCCGGGCGTTGATCACCAGGTTGACTATGACCTGCTCGAGCAGTCCGGTATCGCCGTTTACGATCAGGGCGTTCCCCCGGCTGTCGCACGTCAGCCGGTACCGTTCGCCGATGAGCCTCCCCAGCATCCCGGAAAGGCCCGAGAGGACGGCGTTGATGTCCGTGGGTCTCAAATCGACCTCCGAGCGTCGGCCGAATAGCAGCAGCTTGCGCGTCAGCTCGGTGGCGCGACCGATCGACTTGCGCGCCTCGGCGAGGTTCCTGTGCTCCTCGCTCTCCCTGTCCATCCCGATCATGGTCAGCTCGGTATAGCCCTGGACCGCCATCAGGTAGTTGTTGAGGTCGTGCGCCACCCCGCCGGCCAGCTGCCCGATGCTCTCCAGCTTCTGTGACTGCAGCAGCTGCTGTTCTACACTCCTGCGCTCGGTTATGTCCGTGATGATGCCGTCATAGCAAAGTAGACTATTATCATCGCCAGTGACGGGGGTGCCGCTGTTGCTCACGTAACGGACCTCGCCGGTCTCCCGGTGCACGATCCTGAACTCCAGGGCATACTCCCCGCCGCCGGCGAGCGCTTCCTTGAACTCTCGCCTGGCCGCTTCGCGGTCGTCGGGATGGACCGGCTTATACCATATCTCTGGACTATTATCCACCTCGTAACCGGTCAACTCCGTCCACTTGGGGGAAACATAGAGCGGTACGCCGCTGTCGGCCGCGATCGTGTAGACGACGCCCGGCACGTTTTTCACGAGGCTCTTGTATTTCTCCCTGGCCTCGGATATCTCGCCGATCTTGTCCTTGAGCGCCCCGGCCATCTCGTTGAACGACTGCGCCAGCACGCCGATCTCGTCTCTGGTCCTGACCGGCACGACGACGTCGAGCTCACCCGCGCCGACGCGCCGGGCCTTGCCCGCAAGGACCTTGAGGGGCTTCATGGCCATGTGGCCAAAGAGCAGGACCATCCCCGCGCCGCCCGCCGAGAGCAACAGGACGACAAGGATGAGCCTGTTCCGGGTGTCTGCTATCTGCTGGTACAAGAAGTCCTCGCTAACGCCGACGTGCACGAAGCCGGCCCGGCCCTCCTGCACCGGGACGGCGATGTCGCGGATCAGCCCCACCTCGGTATCGAGCAGCCGCACGCTGCTCTCCTCATCCGGCCCAGGCTGGTTGATTCGGCTCAGGTCCCGGGGGAAATCCCCGGAGAATGAATGGGCAACCACCTCGCCGCCCTCGTCTTCAACGAACGCGTAGGCGATGTCATCGTAAGTACGCACGGTATTCTCGACAAGGTGGTGCGCCTCCATGACGTTCCCGGTAAGCAGCGGTTCGACAGCATTGTTAGCCAGGTTGGTAGCTGCCGAGGCGCCCCACTCATCGAGCTCCCTGGTGACATAGGAAGATGTGATAGCCTCCACCAGCGCCACCATCAGCAAGCCCACAACCATCACCATGCTGACGGTGGCCAGCAGCATCTTGGTCCTGATGCCCAGCCGGGAGATACGGCCTGCAAGAGACTTCATTGCCTTCCCACCGCCTCTGTCATCTCCCTGACGGAATCATAGATGGAGTCGTCGACTTCCACGAAGCGGGTGATCTTGATCTCGGCCAGGATCCTCCTGCCCTCCTCGTCCTCGTGCATGTGCAGCAGGACGTCCCGCAACTGATCCTTCAAGCTGGCATCGAGGCCGGCGGGGACGACTACCGGGGGTATGCCGTAAGGCGGCGACTTGACAATGACTTTCGTTCCCGCGGTTATATCGGGATACTTCCAGTCGAAATAGTTCCAGATGAGGCTGTCCACCGCAGCGCCGTCGACGACCTTCTCGCTGACCGCTTCAATCGACTTGTCGTGGCTGTATGTGTAGCTGTAACCCGAGAAGAGACTTTCCGGGCTCTCTCCCATTTGGGCGAGCATGTACGTGGGGGCGAGCCTGCCCGAGTTGGAGAGCGGGTCCGTGAAGGCGAAGCTCTTGCCCCGGAGGTCATCCAGGTCCTCCGCGGAGCTGTTGGCGGGAACGATGATGTATGAGTAGTAGTAGGTCTCCCCGTACATCTGGGGCGCCACCAGCAGCTCCATATCGAAGGACCTCTTCCCCTCGACGTAGGCGCCCGTACAGACGAAAGCCATTTCGACATCCCCCTGCCGGATGAGGTTGTTGATCTCGGCGTAGGTCTCCCTCTGCACCAGGTTGGTGGGGGTGCCTGTCTTCCTGGAGATGTAGTCGAGAAGATCCCGGTAAGTGATGAGGGTCTCTTTCGGGGAGATCATGGCCGCGACGGCGATGTCGATGGAGGGGCCTGGCGACTGCGGAGTGGGACTGGTCACGGTCGCCACCGGCTCCGCGTCGGAAAGGGACACCTCGACGGCCTGCTCGTCGGACATGACGCAGCCACCGCCCGCCAGGACGATCAAGACCAGCGCCAGCAAGAAGATCAAACCAGTTTTATTCCGTGCTCCCAGCTCTGCCTGCCCCCTCAGATCACGCTGTAAATTGTCGGCATATCGCCGGATATTTAAACCCCTTCAGGCGCCCTTCCAGCGATGGTAAGCGACGTTGAGCCAGGTGGCGAACTCCGCCGCCGCCTTCTGACCGCCGGCAGCTGTGGGGTGGCTGTCGCCGCCGACCGTATACGCGGAATAGTTCCCGCCCTGACCGGTGATGTATTCGATGGCGCCGGCGCGGTAGCGGTGATGGTTCCCGGCTGCGGAGCCGAGGTCGTTGGTGTTCGCATTGCTGCCGTTGGTGGTCAGGACGTTGTAGAAGTCAAACACCGCGACATTCTCGTAAGCGTAGCCGTCGAGCCAGTCCTCCACCAGCCAGCGGTTAAAGGCGCGGGCGTTGGCGGCCTCGGCAGCGCTGGTGGAGCCGCTGTCGAGGGGCGGCGCCGTGACGATGACGAAGAGCTTTTCCTGGTGGGCGGCGAAATAGGGCAGGATGTCATTGTAGATGCCCTTGACGTTGGCGACGGTCATCTGGGCGGAATAAGCGTCTTGTCCGCGCAGCGGGTTGGCTCCTCCCGCCGGCGGGTCTGTGGGGTTGCCCGACAGCGCCGAGTTGGGGAAGCAGGACTTGAACATGATCACCTCGTTGGCGCCGCCGGGATCGCTCACGAGCCGTGAATAAGACGAGTGCTGCGCGCTCTCGGCGTACAGGGCCGTCATGTAGGTGTCGCGGTTCGGCCCGGCGAACCAGTTGTACCAGTGGCCGATGTCGGTATGGTCACCGATGGCGCCGGAGCCGCTGTCGGCGTCCGCGGGTCCCCAGCCGTAGTTGGTATCGCTGACGAAATAGTTGTTGTCCCTGAGCTGGGTCCCGAGACCGCCGTTGCCGTCGGCGAGCCAGTTCTCCCCGGTGGAGTGGTGGACGAACACCAGCTTGACCGGCGCCGCCGGCGGGGCAGGGTTGACGGCAGGCGGCGGGATCACGGCTACCGGATCTTCCGCCACCCCCATGACCTCGTTGAAATGCCCCTTCCAGACCACCCGCTGCGAGGCGATCACCGCCGCGGCGGTCTCCTTGCCCGAGTCGGTCCAGGCCCGGACCTCCACCGGACCGCCCATCAGGCCCGGGAATGTCGGCACCGCGCTCAGGCCGGCGGCGATGGTCCCGGTCTTTCTGGTAACGCCGGCGATGGTTATTTCGTAGTAGACCTGGCTGCCGTTGGGGTTGTTCACCAGGACCCAGTTGACGGCGCCGGGGGAGGCCTGGTCGTACCAGGTCCAGTGGCCGGCGCTGCTGAGCAGGTCATACGCAAATCCTGGCACCTCCTCGAACGAGGGGCCGGCGATGACCCGCTGCGAGGCGATGACATCAGCGGGGGCGCTCTTGCCCGCATCGTTCCAGGCCTGGACCTCCACCGGCCCGGTCATGGTGCCGGGGAAGGTGGGCGCCGTGTACTGGCCGCTGGCGATCGTCCCGGTCTTCCTGAGTATGCCGCCGATGCGGACCTCGTAGTACACCCCGGCCGGATTGGGGTTGGCGATGAGCACCCAGTCCCGGTAGCCGGGCGATCGCTGGTCGTACCAGGTCCAGACGTAGCGTTCGGAGAGCTCGTCCGCGGGTATGCCGGGGACCTCGTTGAACGCCGCCCCGTAGTTCGACAGCACCCGCTGGGAGGCGAAAACGTCTGCTTCGGCGCTCTTACCGGAATCGGTCCAGGCCCGGACCTCCACCGGACCGCCCACGACCCCGGAAAAGGTACGGTTGGCGTTGTCGCCGGCGTCTATCTCGCCGGAACCGCGCAGCGTACCGCCGACCCGGACCTCATAATAGACCTGGCCGGGGCCGGGATTAGAAATCAGCACCCAGTCGGTGAAGCCGGCGGAGCTCTGGTCGTACCAGGTCCAGTAGAAGCGGCTGGACAGTTTCTCGGTCTCGGCGCCGACGACCTCTTCGAGGGAGGAGCCCCCCGGCGGCCAGAGGATCCGCTGGCTGACGATAGCCCTGGAGCCGGGAGTCGAGCCGACGTCGACGGGACAGCCGCGCAACCCCGGGTAGCGGGCTACCACCGTCCGGCCGGGGGGCGCCTGGCCGGGGCTGTAGCCCGCCTGCTGGGACGGGCTGCACGCGGGATCGCACCAGCGCGGCAACGCGCGGGCCTGCCCGTTGATGGCAAGGGTGAAATCGATATCGGCCGGGGCCGAGGACGGGTTGGCCATGAGCACCCAGTTGGAACCGCCGATGTTGTCGTACCAGGTGAAGCGGTAATGGCCATCGCCCGAGACCGCGGCGCGCGATTCGGGGATGGCGAAGGCGGCCAGCACGAGAAGCGCTGCCGCCATGCCCAGGGCCAGCAGCAGCATGCGCCAGGCAAATCCGGTTGCTTGTCCTGCTGCTGGCGACTTCCTCATTTCGCTACCCCCGGTTCGGATCAGGATGCACGTTCCCCCAAGTAGTCCGGCTCCTATATTTATTGATTCGGCATTTGGTATTTCCTGCGCGACATGAGGGCGGCTGGCGGCGCTGAATGAGGACTTTCAATACTGGATTGCAGTGGTCGCCAAGAGCAGCTGGTTGATTTTACTGCAAGTGAAGGAGACTGGTGGGCGATAGCGGATTTGAACCACTGACCCCCTGCTTGTAAGGCAGGTGCTCTCCCAGCTGAGCTAATCGCCCACGGTGTTGCGACGTCGGCTGCCTCGCGAAAAGCAGACCCTTTGTCGCTTGCTTCGCTCATTCCACAGGATGACAAAAATTGCGAGGCCGCACAAGTGACGCCATTCGGCGTATGCAGCCCCCCGGGATGACGAGCCGATATTGGTGCCCCCAGGGGAATTCGAATCCCCGCCGCCGCCTTGAAAGGGCGGTGTCCTAGGCCACTAGACGATGGGGGCACTGGAACCGTGGAAAGGCTCGGAGCGGGCGGTGTCCCGGGCAGCCGGGTGGCCTGAAATAACCGCGCTCCGCGGCCTTGGAGCGCCGTCCGGGGCGCTTCCAGGTCCAAACGGTATTATACACAATATGCCCCGGTTGTTCGGGAGCGGGACGGCGGTTGACGCTGCAGCCGGCGCGGCTGCAAACCACCCTGAGCGGTGATTCCCAATCTGGCCGCCGGCAGCCTCCCGCCGCTAAAAACTCAACCCACCTGCAACCCGCTTCAGCCTCGAGTGTCCGGCTGGGAAGGTGTGCCTGCCGGGTGACGTCGGCCGAGCACAAAGCGACATAGTACGGCGCCGGATGGGCTCCTGATAGAATGTGGTTTGAACGCATGCGTACCCGAACCACAACCACCCGTTGAAGGGGGAGGCCTCATGCTGACACGCAGACGGTTCCTGCAGCTCTGTTCGATAACCGGGGCGGGGCTGGCGCTGCCCGGCGGACTGGCGCTGGGGTGTGGCGGTGAGGACGAAACCGCCACCACGGCCACGGCGCCGAAGACCCTGAAACCGGTCTCAGCAATAGACCGTTTCATCGATCAGTTGCCGCTGCCTCCGGCTCTCACCCCTGACACTGGAAGCTACCCGGGCTTCGACTATTACGAAGTGCGCCTGTCCCAGTTCCGGCAGGAGCTCCATGGGCAGCTGCCCCCTACGACGGTCTGGGGCTACGAGGGCAGCTACCCGGGCCCGACCATCGAGGCGCGCCGCGGCCGCCCGGTGCGGGTCAAATGGATCAATGACGACATGCCCGGGGAGCACCTGCTGGCGGCGTCCATCGACAGGACGATATTCCCGGCGGGTCATCAGTACCCGGATGTCCGCACGGTGACGCACCTCCACGGCGGCTTTACTCCTGCTGACTCCGACGGCCAGCCGGACATGTGGTCCACCCCGGGGGCGGCGGAGACCGGGCCGCGCTACAACCCCGGCGACTGCATCTACCCCAACGAGCAGCCGGCGGCAGGCCTCTGGTACCACGACCACGCCATGGCCATCACCCGGCTCAACGTCTATGCCGGCCTGGCCGGGCTCTACATCATCCGCGACGGCGAGGAGGATGCCCTGGGGCTGCCTTCCGGGGAATACGAGGTGCCGCTGGTCATCCAGGACAAGCGCCTCAACGAGGACGCGTCACTGAGCTACCCGACCCGGGGAGTGTCGGCGGCGCACCCGATATGGGTGCCCACCTTCACCGGCGACATCGCCCTCGTCAACGGCAAGGCCTGGCCCTACCTCGAGGTGGAGCCCAGGCGTTACCGTTTGCGGCTATTGAACGGCTCCCAGACCAGGACCTGGAACCTCAGATTCGATGCGGCGGGCGAGCTGCTGGGCTTCCACATCATCGGTTCGGACGGCGGCCTGCTGCCCCAGGCGGTTCCGGCCCAGGCGCTGCTGGTGGCGCCGGGCGAGCGTTACGACATCGTCGTCGACTTCAACGGCCTGGAGCAGGGCGCGGTGGTGACGCTGGCCAACGACGCCCCGGCGCCCTACCCTGTGGGCGGCGGCAGCGCTATCGACGAGGTCATGCAGATGCGCGTCAGCCGGGAGCTGTCCGGCGCCGACGGCTCCACCCCGGCAGCTGAGCTCAAGCTGCCCGCGGTGCCCCGCCTGGAAACGGCCGGGGCCACCACGCGCGACTTCATCCTCGAGGAGATCATGGAGGGCGAAGCGAACCTGCGCATGCTCATCAACAACAGGGCCTTCCACGACCCGGTGGAAGAGATGCCCACGGCCGGCTCCACCGAGGTCTGGCAGTTCGCCAACCTCTCTTTCCATATGCATCCCATGCATATCCACCTGGTGCAGTTCCAGGTGATCGACCGCCAGCCCATCGACTCCAACGGCCTCTGGTCCCACTGGCTCGAGTTCAACGCGGGCAACCGGGAACGGCCGCGGTTCGCCGACTACCTCAGCGGCCCGGCGGTGCCGGCTTTGCCCCACGAGGGCGGCTGGAAGGACACGGTCATGGCGATGCCGAATGAGGTCACCCGCGTCGCGGCGCGCTTCGACCTGCCGCCGGACACGCCCACGCCGGCGCGCTATGTCTACCACTGCCACATCCTCGAGCACGAGGACAACGAGATGATGCGGCCGTTCGAGGTGGTGTAGGAGAGAGGCCCGAAAGGCGCCTGATGAATGATGGTGAGCCGTGCTGGACTCGAACCAGCGACCATCGGATTAAAAGTCCGGTGCTCTACCAACTGAGCTAACGGCCCACGTGCAGGAGAAATGCCGTCCAGACGGAGCCATCAGATCACCCGCTTGCCGCGTCTGGCCGCCCCCATATTGTATCCAAAAACCCTCGGGGAGCAACATAGTGTACTAAACCGCTGCGAGGCGGACAAACCGCCGCCCGTCAGCGACTCGGCTGTACCCGCCGCGTCCAGGGCCGCGAGTGCAGCCGCCCCCAAACCCCGGCCATGGCGTCTCAGGGGTAGGTGTAGCTGTTGCCGCAGGTGTCGTCGGCGCTCGCGTAAACAGTGGCGCGGAAGAACTGCACACCCATAGGTATTTTGAGGTATTTTGGGGACACCATACTTATTTCCGGTTTCCGAAGGGCAGGGCTGCACGATAAATAGGTATGGTGTCCCCGTATTTTCCGTCCCCGTATTTTCTGTTTTTTCCGCTGTTTTTTCGGCGGGCGCCGTGCCCTGGCTACACCCAGCCGTAGGCAGTCTCGCTCCTGTAGGAGCGGAAGGCCCAGAGGGCGATGAGCGCCAGCAGCAGCGCCGTCAGCCAGGCCGGGAAGCGGGCGCTGGCATAGGTCTGGACGCCCAGCATGGCGGCGGTGAAGGCGGCGAACATGCAACCGGTGGACATCCGCTTGCGCCTGAGCCTCAGGGCCCCGATGCGCGCCTTGGCCTCGTCGCCCAGCTCGCCGAAGTCGCCGAAGAGCCGGTCTATCTCCGGCTGGACCACGAAGCGGACCCAGGCGAGCATCGCCATCATCATGAGCAGGATGACGATCTTGGCGATCACGACCCAGTTGGAGGCGAAGTCGCCGGCCGCGAACTGCCCGTCGCTCACCCGCGCCCACATCAGCAGGAAGCCGCCGATGAGGATGGTGAACTGGAAGACGAAGCAGGCGGTGGTGCGGTTCTTGAGGATGTTCTCCATGTAGCGGTCGGTGCGGTCCCCCAGCGGCGGCCCCAGCTTCACCCGCTGGTTGACCGCGGCGAGCGCGTAGTAGGGCCAGGCCATGAGCATGGCGGCGACGATGTGGAGCACGTGCAGAAAGCTGATCGAGTTGTCCATGTCCACTCCCCTGTCTCTTGTTTTTCCCCTGTCCTGCCCCCGATTCTTACTGTTGTCCCGCTCCCTTTGATTCCGGGTATGTTTCCCACTGGCGAAACGCTTAAGTCGCGGACCTTGCCCGCCGCCTAGAACCAGTGCCTGAGCCACCATTTCTCGAAGAGGACCTTGCTCAGATGCCAGGCCCTCAGCGGCGGGTACATGCGGACCTTCGGCTCTGGCTCGACGTAGAAGTTGCCGCCGGCAAAGGCGGCCTTGCCGTCGCCCAGCTCGAACCAGCAGTAGCCCTTGCCGGTGAACTGCGCGCCGGCCTCCTCGCCGTTTATCTCGGCGGCGATGCGCTCGGCGACGACCTCGGCCTCATAGTGGGCGAAGACCCCCGCCATGGGCAGGTTCTTGCCGTTAGCCAGCCTGATGTTGTTGACGTCGCCGATGGCGTAGACGCCCTCGTGCTCGGTCTGAAGCGTGTTGTGATCGACATGCACCCAGCCGGAAGAGCCCATGAGCCCCGAGTACCTGATCACCTCAGGGGCCCGGTGCGGCGGTACGGCCAGGACCAGATCGACCTTCTCCGGGTCGCCGCCGGAATGGACGATGGTGCCGTCGCCGGGGCTGAACCACTCGAAGGTGAACAGCGGATGGTAGTGGATGTCGTGCTTCTCCAGCACCTTTGTCAGGGCCTCTCCCATGGCCGGGCCGGCGATGGGCATGGGCTGGTGCTCGGGTGTGTAGATATGGACTTCCGACCTCTCCCGGATGCCCCTCTTGCGGAGGTATGATTCGACCAGGAGCGCCGCCTCATACGGCGCCGCCGGGCACTTGAACGGCATGTCGGTGATGATCACGCCTACCTTGCCGCCGTCGAAAGCGTCCAGGGCGGCCTTGATCCTGGCTGTCCCCTCCAGGTCGTAGAGGTTGAGGGCCATCTCTTCGAAACCCATCACCTCGTCCGGGTCCAGCTCGGCGCCCAGGGCGATGACCAGGAAGTCGAAATCGATCTCCTGGCTCGGCGTCCTCACCTGGCCGGCGGCAGGGTCTATCTCCACGACCGGCTCGTTGATGAACTCGACCCCTTTGCGGGCCAGGTCCGCCAGCGGGCGCTGGATCTGTTCCGCGCGGCGAAGGCCCACCGAATGCCAGAGCAGCGAGGACTGGAACAGGTGGTTGGGCGAGCGGTCGAGGACCGTGATCTTGTGGCTTTTGGGGAGCTTGCGGCGCAGGTGGTGGGCCGCCACCAGACCGCCCGACCCTCCACCGAGGATCAGGATGTTGGCCCCCCAGCTCCCGCGCGCGCGCCGGGGCACGGGCTGAAGCGCCGGCTTGGCCCCGCCGGTGTCGGCGGCCGGCTCCTCGAAGAGCTTCTCGACGGCCGCGGTGAAGCCCGCCTCCTGGAACTCGCTCTCGAACAGGACCACCTTGCCGTCCGGCCCCACGAGGATGGAGTAAGGCACCCAGCCGTTGGCCAGCTGCTTGAAGAGCTTGCCGTCCTCATCGGAGATCACGTCGAAGGGGAGCTGGTACTCTTCCTTCCACTGGTCGCAAGCCTCTTTTGATTCGTACGGACCTATATAGACTGCCGAGAATCCTTTTGATGAGAAGCGCTCATACAGGCGCTTTATGACGGGAGCCTCCCGCCGGCAGCCTATTCACTGGCCTTTCCAGAAGACGATGAGGAGCCCGTGGTCCGGCTTGGGCAGGCCCAGCTCCTGAAGCGGGAGTTCCGCGCCTACAGAGACCCCTTTATAACTCTCCTCAAGAACCCTCATCTTCCACCTCTCCTTTCATCAGCCGACGCACTCGCAAGATCACTGGATTTCCTTCATGGTACACATCTCATTCCCTCGAACCGGCCGCCACGGGAAGCCCGTAGGAGCGCCAGTCCGGGACCCCGTCCGACAGGCGCGAGGCCGTGAAGCCGTGCTGGCGCAACACTTCTACCGCCTCGACAGCCAGCAGGCAGTAGGGCCCGCGGCAGTAGGCGACGACCTCGCGGTCCCGGGGCAGCTCGGTGAGCTTGCCCTCGAGCTCGGCCAGCGGCACCGAGATGGCTCCGGGGATGTGGCCCGCCTCGTACTCCTCCACCGGCCGCACGTCGAGGACGGTGACCTCGCCCGCCCGGGCCCGCTCCATCAACTGCTCGCGGTCCACCGCCTCCAGCTCGCCCGACTCCCTGAGGAACTTCCGGGTCACCTGCCCGATCTCCAGCAGCCGCGACTCGGCCAGGCGCCTGAGCGCCAGGAAGAAGGCGCAGACCTCATCGCCGGCCAGCCTGTAAGTCACATGGACGCCGTCCTTCTCTGATTTCACCAGCCGGGCCCGGCGCAGCACCTGGAGATGATGGGAGGTGTTGGCCACCGACTGGCCCGAGAGGCGCGCCAGCACGTCCACCGTCCGGGGGCCCTGGCACAACAGGTCGAGGAGCTCCAGGCGGGGCCCGGAGGAAAGCGACTTGCCGATCTGGGCGAACTGCTCGAAAACAGCGTCCTTGAATTTTCGGGATGGTGATGTCATCAGATTCGATGCACGCTTGTTATTCTAATATTCAAATGATTATTTTAATATTACTCGTTCATTATCGTATGCGTTGATACGGATGTCAAGGGTAAAGCCGGGTTCAAGGATGAATATCAGGCGTCAAGGGGAGGATTATGTGTGCGGTAAAAGGGGGCCTGGCCGGCGCAGGCTCCGTCCGGCGTACTCCCGATTTCGCCATCCCTGCCCCGTGGGTTGGGATCGAAAGGCGTGCACCGCTTGTCGACGCAAACGGCTGGTTCCGCACTTTTTCAGTTCCCGGGGGCGGCGCGCCCCGGCAAACAGCGCGGACGCCTATGGCTTTTCCCAGCATGCGGACAGGGCCTCATGGCTGGCGGGCATCCGCCTGGAGGCGTGTAGGCGCCGCAGGCGCCCGCTAGTGGCGGAAGTGGCGCGCGTTGGTGAAGATCATCGCCACGCCCTTCTCGTCGCAGAGCCTGATGACTTCCTCGTCGCGGTTGGAGCCGCCGGGCTGGATGATGGTGGTGACCCCCGCGGCCAGCGCCAGGTCGACGGCGTCGGTGAAGGGGAAGAAGGCATCGGATGCCACCGCTGCCCCCTTGATATCCTCCGGGGCTTTGTCGATGGCGATCTTCATCGAATCCACCCGGCTCATCTGGCCGGCGCCGATGCCCGCCGTCGACAGGTCCCGGGCGATGACGATGGCGTTGGAGCGCACGTGCTTGGCCACGCGCCAGGCGAAGAGGGAGTCGCCCCATTCCTCCTCGGTGGGATGCTTTTCGGTCATGACCTCCATGGTGTCGCGCTCATCGATGCCGGAATCCTTGTCCTGCACCAGCAGGCCGCCCATGACCCGGCGGTAGTCGGGCTCACCCGAGACCGCCTTGCGGCGCTCTTCGTTGACCAGGATGCGCGTCCGCGGCTTCTGGGT
>QZKG01000003.1 GCA_003599855.1 Gaiellales bacterium
CGCTCTCGCCGGTAATCAGCACCGTGACATTGGACTGAGACAAACGACCAATCGCGCGAAACACCTCCTGCATGGCAGGCGCTTGCCCCAGAATTTCAGGTGCACTTGAATCGGCTTCCTCAACAAACTCTTCAGTTTGAGATTCACGCACCGCGCGTAAAATCAGCTCAACCGCCTTTTCAATATCAAAAGGTTTGGGCAAGTACTCAAACGCCCCACCCTGAAAGGCAGATACCGCGCTGTCCAGATCAGAATACGCAGTCATGATGATGACTGGCAAATCGGGCTGCAACTCGCGCACCTTGGACAACAGGGTTAGCCCACTTTGCCCAGGCAAGTGGTAATCCAGAAGGATCAGTGCAAAGGGCCCCCTCCTAACCCTGGAGAGTCCTTCTTCGGCCGACCGGGCGACCGTAATGTCCCACCAGCCCGGACATCCTTCCGAGAGGGCTTGGGTCACCAGTTCGACATCATCGGGTTGGTCGTCCACGATCAGGACGCGTTCGGCGCCCGGCTCAGACATCTCGGACCTTCCTGCCACTCTCCTCATGCTCTTTTGCCACGCCGACCGCTCCCTGCGACATCAGCCTGTTGTCGAGCCATCAAAGACGGGCGGGGTATTGGTGAGCACCCAGTACAGTTCCAACGTCTTGATGGTCTCAATGAACTTCTCAAATAAGACCGGCTTTTGAATATACGAGTTCACCCCAAGATCATATGATCGCACGATGTCTTCATCCCGCGTGGAGGTGGTTAAGACCACGACTGGAACGCGACGGAGCACGGGTTCCTGCTTGATCCGTTTGAGCACTTGCGTCCCGTCTATCAGTGGCAGGCGCAAATCGAGCAAAATCAGGCCGGGCAGTCTGGCCGACGGCGCCTGCTTCATGCCCAAGAGATGACGGAGGGCTTCCTCGCCATCGCGCACCACGGTCAATCGGTTGGCCACCTTGCCGGCGCTCAACGCTTCCCTCGTTAGTTCGATATCATCCTGATTATCCTCAATGAGTAAAATGTCCACGGGCTCGGCCTTCACAGCACTCTCCTTGTGAATGGATTAGCAGATAGGCAATGGGGATTGGCTGGACCCGTTGTCCGGCGGCGTTCCGCCAGCCGGTGGGCGAGGAATCGTGAAAAAGAAGGTGCTGCCACGTCCTTCGGTTGATTCCACCCAGATCTTGCCCTTGTGAAATTCAACAATGCGTTTGACGATGGCCAGCCCCACGCCGGTGCCCTCGTAGTGCTCCTCGAGATGGAGCCGCCTAAACAACTGAAAGATGTGGTCGTGGAAGCGCGCGGGAATGCCGATGCCCTGGTCTCGAATCCAAAATGTCGAGGCGCTGGGCCCTTCCCGCCCCCCCACGGTAATGTGCGGGACGTCCCCCCGCTTGACGTATTTGACCGCGTTGGTCAAGAGGTTCTGCCAGACCTGGCCTAGGCGGAGACCGTCACCCCAGACAACCGGCAAGGTACCCTCGTAACGAAGCTCCGCGCGGCTCTTTTGCATCACGAGGGCGCATTCGGTCCTCGCCTGCTGGAGTACCTGTTCCATCGACACCACCGTGAACGGGTGCCTGATGCGATCAAGGCGCGAGTATTCCAGAAGCCCGTCAATCAGCCTGGCCATTCGGACGCTGCCAGCTTGGATCCTGGCCAGGTAATGCCGCTGCCGTTCGTCCAATTCTCTCGGATGATTGAGCAGCAGCTCGGCGAAGCCATGGATGCCGCGCAGAGGTGTCTGGAGGTCATGGGACACCACATAGACAAAGCTCTCCAGCTCCGCGTTGCTGGCACGGAGCGCCTCTTCCAGACGCTTGGCCGCCGTGATGTCCTTGCTAATCCCGACGGTGCCCAGATACTGCCCTTCCGGATCCAGATAGGGCGACAGCGTGAGACTCAGAATCACGGACTCGCCGCTCTTCGTCCGGAGATGGATTTCCCGGCCAACGACATGTCCTGCGGCTTGGAACTCATGTAGGACGGCCTGGCGCTCCCGTGGGTCCACGTAAAGATCCGCGACGGGTGTCCCGATCATCTCGGCGGCTTGGTAGCCTAACGTCTGCTCCGCTCCCCGATTGAACAGCGTGATCTGTCCCTTCTGGTCCGTAAAGATGATGATGTCCGGCGCACACTCCAGCACGTTGGCCAACTGGGTCTTGGCAGCACGGTGCTGCGCCTCAGCCGCGCGCAGGCTTTGAAGGAGGCGGACATTCTCAATGACGATGCCCGCCTGCGCCGCGAGTGCGGCTACGAGATGGGCATCCATCTCTGTAAACTCCTCCGCCCCCTGTTTGTCGGTGAGGTAGAGCCGGCCGCAAGTCTGGCCATGTGTCCGGATGGCGACACCGAGGAACGACCGCATAGGAGGGTGGTGAGGCGGAAAGCCGACCGCAGCGGGATGACGCTGAAGATCCTTCAGCCGCAGCACCGTGCCGTCGTCCGGCAGCGCACCCAGCACGCCAAGCCCCTGCGGCAGTTTTCCGATCGCCCGCTGACCAGCTTCGTCCATGCCGGAAATAATAAAGGACGGGAGGCGAGGGTCCTCTGCCGACAACAGGGCCAGCGCCGCATAGCGCGCGCCTGTCAGGCGGCGAGCCGCCTCGGTGAGGTCCGTCAGCATCTGCGCCTGGTCGGATTGCGCGGTCATTCCGCGTACGGTTGCGATGAGTGTCTGCCAAGCCTGGCTGCTGTCCTGGAGAAGACGGCCCTCCTGAATCAGCCGTCTGACGGACCAGATTCCGAAGGCGGTCAGCGGAAACACGATGAGCAAGCCGGTCCCGCCGACCTTCCAAATGAGCCGGTCAATCGGCTGATACACCTTGGCGCGATCAAGACGGACGAGGACGGTCCAATCCAAGCTTGAGAACGGGCCAGCGCCATGACTGCGAGCATAGCCGGTCAAGACAGGGACATGCCGCCGCGCATGGACTTCCTCGACAAAGCGGGGGATTCCATTCGGCTCATTCATGGCCCTGAGGGCAGACGGCAAGCCCCGTTCGCGCAGATTTCCCGCCTGCTCCGACACCGGATACCGCTCGCTCAGCAGGAATCCTTCGCGATTGAGCAGGAGCCAGTCATACGCCTCTCCTGGCCCTTCATCGAACCGCCCAACCTGCTCAATAAACTCGCGAAGGGCTTCCAGGGACACCTGACCGGCCACCACCCCTTGAACCTCTCCTCGTCGCCCTTGGAGAGGGGCTGAGAAGACCACGGCCGTCAAGCCGCTTTCAGACGATGAAAGGATCTCCACGACCTGAGACCTTGCGCCAGACTGGCGAGCGGCGAGAAACCACGGTTCTTGGCCAAGGGTCCGTCCTACCTGGCTGGGTTCCGTCGCTATCCGAATCTGGCCGGAGCCATCGGCCACAGCGAGCCAGTCATAATGCCCATAGGTCTCGCGATAGCGCCGCAGCACCACTTCTGCTTCGGCCGGTTTGCCACTCCGCAGCGCGGGATGCGCCGCAATAAGTTGCACATCTCCCATTCGCTCGGCGAGAAAGCGGTCGAGCGCATCGGTCAACTCTGCTGCGCGCCGCGCCAATTCCGGACCCCAGTCATGGACCAGCGCCATGCGAACCGAGGCCAAGACATAGAGGCCGAGCCCCGCCCCGACAAGAAAGCACACGAAAAGCAGCAAGGGGAGCATGGCGGTGGCCCGCTTGGCATAGACCACGCCTAAAAACGGTCGGCAGGGCCGCATCTCTGCAGAGGAGTTCATGAGTGCACGACCGCTGGTTTCAGTCGGAATGTCCCAGACAGGCCACGGAGTGCCCGCGATGTCTTCGTCTCACGCCTACGATGCTGTCTTGAATGAAAGGCGCGTCAGGCTACTCGAAAATCGCCTCACTGAACGTGATTCGGGTCACATGCTCTGCGCGCCGTGTCGCCAAGGAACCGGAACCAAATGTTCGGGGAACGTCTCAAGAAAGAGGGGACATCTGCCGATGACGAGAAAGGCGAGGAACTCGCAACCCCTTAACGGGCAGAGGCCAAGGATGGATCCGGTGTTCTGCAAGTTGAAGGGGCAATGAGCGGGTGTCTCATCAGCGAAGCCCGGTTGCGCCTTTTTCTTGGGAAAAGGAGCACCTTATGAGACCGCCACAATCGGCCTCTACCCCGGACCGGAGTTACCCTGGCTCAGACCTCACGAGGCGGTCATTACGTTCCATCCCTGACGCGAATGGGCACGCGCGCTGTCAGAATTGCGCCAGACACTCCTTCTGTGCCTTTTCGCAGGGAGACGTTCCGGCGTTGACGACTCGAAGATATCGGGCCGGGGAGTTCATCATTCATCAGGGAGATGCAAGACCTCATCTGCTCTTGCTGTGCCAGGGGCTCTGCCTCATCACCAGTCTGACCGAAGACGGCGAGGAAGTCGTCCTCCACGCCTGCGGGAGCACAGGCATCCTCGATCTCAGCGGGTGGCTTGCGGGGAGTATGGCGTCGTCAATTTCTGCTCGCGCACTAGTCGATTCTGTCGTTGCGACTATCCCGTCTCAAGAATTGGAGACGTGGGTTCGTGGCGACTCCACGTGGACGCGGGCACTGCTTCGCCACATCGGATGGCAGATGCGCATGGTCGAGGAACGGCTTCGATGGCAGTCTGCCCGTGATGCCTCCGCTCGCATTATGCATGGACTCCTGGAGCTCCTCGGCATACTAGGGGTTCGGGCGGAAAAAGATGTCATTCTTCCGCGCTCCGTCTCTCAGGCCGTCCTGGCCCAATTCCTAGGACTACGCAGAGAAACGCTGAGCCGTACACTCGCTCGTATGCACCGGCTGCGCATCTTGAAATATCAAAAGGGCCGAATCACCTTTCCCAACCCTTCCCAAATTGCCCTGGCCATGCGTCGTAAATTCCCAACTCCATAGTGCAGAGAGCCGACACCAGGCTCCCCGGCTTGAGCGCTCGAGGAGCGGAGATTGGATCTGCTGCTGATGGTTGTGCCTACCGCGGTGTTCGGAGGCAACGCCAAAAGATCAGCGAGAGCGCGGAACCAGCCAGAGGAACGCATGGCCAAGTCACCTAGCCCAAACGCCGTGTTGCTAGCTCGGTCGGCGGGTATTGGGAAGTGGGAGTCATCCCCGCAACCTTAGGGGTATGGGCGCCGATAAATGCAAACCTGGTTCCGTCCTCCAGACTTGGCCTGGTAGAGTGCCTGGTCGGCCCGCTCAATCAACATCTCGACACGGTCGACATCCGGCTCAACACTGGCCACGCCGATGCTGGCCGTGACGTTCGCTTTTTGCCCTTCGGACTCAAATGGGCTCAAGGCAATCTTAAGTCGAAGTCGTTCGGCGATTTGCTTGGCTAGGTCTCCATCTGTTTCCACTAAGCCAATCGCAAATTCTTCTCCGCCATACCGCCCAATGAGATCGGCCGGTCGAAGGGTGCTTCGCATGACAGCGACAGTCCGTTGGAGAACAAAATCGCCAAAGCGGTGTCCATATTCATCATTGATTCGCTTGAAATCATCCAGGTCCACCAACAACAACGTAAATGGGCGGGTGAACCTGACGCTCCGATGCCACTCCACCTCTAAGGATTCCATCAGGAAGCGACGGTTGCTGACCTGAGTCAACCCGTCGAGGCGCGAAACTTCTTGGAGCTGCTGCTGCGCATCGGTTAACTGCTGCAGGATACCCTCGAGTCGTTGCGTCGTGGCCTGATAATAGGTTTCGACCGCCAACACCATGTCCAAGGTGACGATTTTCTTAAACGAACTCAACAAGCGCAACAAGTCATTGGGTTGGTGTACATAGCGGGCCCCCACGTGTCGGCTGACGATCTCAAACAGTATCGCATAGGCACCGAGATACCATTTCTGCTTCAGCCCCACCCGCTCATGTGTGATGCCGATCTTCAGCCGGTCCTCAAAATATTGTAATTGATCCGCATTCCTGCCCAGGCTTAAGAGATAGTCGCGCTGTGTGGCCTGCAGTCGGTCGACGGTGCGTCGATCACTTAAGAATCGCTTCAATTCATCGGCCTTGAGCAGATGGTCATAAAACTCACCCACGATTTTGTCGAGATCAGCCTGAATGATTTCACGAATGGTAGCGAGATGCCGTTCGTCCTCATCTGTGAGGTCCAGAAAAGCGCGGCGCGCGAAGACTTCCTTCGGGGTGATTTGGAATAGGTCACAGAGCGGAAAGTCGGTCATTGAAGATCACTCCTGCATACTATGTCTTGCGTCCCCCTGAAGCCCCGCGTCGCTCCGTTGCCGGAAAGGGCCAAGACGGTCACAGACTGAAATGGCAGCGTTTATCGCTAAACCCTTGGGGATTTCCTAGTATGCGTGGTCAGTTTGATCAGATTGTGATGGTAAGCGGCCCGAAATAATTGCGCAACGTTCTTCACGCGTAGGCGCCGCATCAGTGCCAGCCGATGCACTTCGACAGTTCGAACGCTGATGGTGAGCCTCTCCGCAATCTGGCGATTAGGTAAGCCCTTCACAATCGACCGCAAAACTTGCAGTTGACGTGGAGTAATGCGGACCCTCTTCTTCATTTGCCTGCACCTCAGCCCAATATGGCCGGATTGTATGGAATCCGCACGTAGATTCCAAGACAAATTAGTCGCACCTCGTCAACTGGGTGTAATTGAGCGAGCCGAATGTTGGGGGGATGGATGTCCCTTAATAATTTCACGTGCTTGATCTCCTTATCATCATGAGCAATAGAACTACCCTTGGATATACCCGGCTGGAAGCCGGGCGTGAGGACGCGCGAGCAATAGCGTAGCTCTACACAAGCCAAGTCCTTAGAAAGAACATTTTAAGTACCTACCGCAGCAAGGTTATGCAAAGAACCCCTTGACACGAGCACGCATTTATTATTGCGTAACAAAGAGTGTCAATATAAATTGACCTAAGGAACCTCTGAACAAATGCGTTTTGTGAAGCCACCCTGCGATCGGCCATGGAGCCGGAAGTCTATTCTGGCCCGCATGCCCCGGCGATCTCTTCTCACCAGGGCCGGTGGTCACTGGTTACCCGGCAACGGCCCCACGCTCGGCAGCCTATCCCCCTCCCGGGACCAGGCGGCGGCGGACCAGGAACAGATTCGCGAATGCACAGGTGACCAGCAACCGATGTGTGTTCTTGGAGAGCCCGCGGTACCGCACCTTCGTGAAGCCGAAGATGGCTTGATCATGCCGATGGCATGCTCGACCTTGGCCCGCACCTTCGCCTTGGTGCGATTCTTCTCGCGTTTGACCTCATCCACCCGCCCGCCCTGGCGGTACCGCCGGTTGGTGAAGTCCCGGGCACGGGGGGCGTGGTGGCGGATCACGGCCGTCTGGCCCCGATAGGCTTGGTCGCCGTACACCTTCGTCTGGCTATCAACCCCAGATGCGCCTTCATCCCGAAGTACCACTGCTTGCCCTTGGCCATCTGGTGCCTCTCGGGATCCCGCGCCTGGGCCGCGTTCTTCGTCGAACTCGGCGCACTGATGATCGTGGCGTCCACGATCGTGCCGGTCACCATGCGGACGCCGCGCGCGGCCAGGTGCCGGTTGACGGCCTCGAAGCGCGTGGCGCCGCGTCGCTGGGTCTCCAGCAAGTGCCGAAACCGGCAGACCGTGGTCTCGCCCGGGACCCGCTCCCTGCCCAGGTCGATGCCGACGAAGATCCGCATGGCCGTCGTATCGTACAGAGCCCTCCTCCACGGCCGGATCGGAGAGGTTGAACCACTGCTGGAGGAAGTAGATACGCAGCATGCGTTCGATGCACACGGGGCGGCGGCCCGCCCCGGCTGGCTTCGGGTACACCGGCTCAATCACCGCACACAACTCTGCTCACGGCACGACGTGGTTCATCTCGGCGAGAAATACGTCGCGGCGCGTAGCCTTGCGAAACGTCTCAAACCCGGGGGCCGTGGCAAACGTCAGTTGGTGCATGAGTCGTTTCCTCCAGTGATAGGGACTGTGCTTTCACCTATCACATAGAGGTGGTCATAGAAAGAATTATTCAGAGGTTCCTTAGGCGGGATGCTTCAGACGCTTGATCTGAACGTCTATATCGTGGAGAAGGATTTCCAGTTCGGCCTTTATGATTTGGACCTCCTTCTCTGTCAAGGAATGCCCAGCGTGAATGATCGCTCGCAGGCTGTCCACCTTTGCCAAGCATTCCTTCAGCGATGGCTTTCTCTTCATCAGGACGCGATGCTAACAGGAGAGAACCCGCCTCGCCGCGCATAAACCGTAGGGGTACACAAGTAGGGTGGCAGTCGTTGCTGCGCTGAGTACTTGTACTCAGTGCCTATTTCCAATATGTATTGCATTGCCACAATTCGTGATATTAATAGGAATCATGCCTCCCAAGGATCATCTTCAGTTCATCCAACTCGTCGGCCGTCTGCGTTCGTGCGCCGAGCGTCACGGCGACCACGCGCTGGCGGTCGCGCTCAGTGAATGCGCATTAAATGTCTCGGGCGGATCTGGCTGCCCAATGGGCAGATTAATCATAGAGGACGTGTTGGAAACGGGCGTTTTGCCCGGCACTCGGATGGCGACGGAGGGAGGAGAAGGTCAGCGTCGCGCGCCTGTCTCAAAGTATGCGCTGTCTGCTGATGTTGCGAAAAGCCGTCTCTACGGCCTCCTGGAGAAGAAAGCGCTTCGGACCCGTGACACGCGTTTCTTCAAGGCTCTTCAGCAATGCAGGTACTACGTCGAGCACAGCCAGACCTGTCCGCTCTACCGCTACTTTCATCATTTTCATCCAGATGATCCGACGCCGGCCGGCGGCGACTCCCCGCTCACGGACTGACTCCGCTGTCTATGTCTAGCGCACTCACGCGAACGGGCTTGTCGCAACAGGCCGCTACGCCAAGCTCAAGAGCCTGCGCTTTGGCATGCGGATCCCCGAAGCCAGTCATTAAGGTAAGGGTCATGACTAGTTTAGCGGGGCCTTTTGGAACATCTTTGTCAGCACAGCCTACAGGTTCTGGTGGCGATGGTTGAACCGGAACTCACATTCCTTGAAATGCAGATAGAAGTACGCGGGCTGGATGCCCGTTGATATGGATTCCCCGTCCACGGGCAAAGATGTTCTCGCCGTGCTGGATGCGCCGATGTTTCCGATATCCCATGTCCACGAGGCCGTCATAGCTCTGCCAGCCGTCCGAATGGATGATGCTCTGCCGGGCCACCTTCCCGTGCACAATCGCTTGCAGGGTGCGCTGTTTGGCATTCGGAACAATCTCTGTGGTGCGAACGCGAGGTGCTGCGCGAGGTTCTCACACAGCTGGCGAATACGTTGCGGGAGGAAGGGGCGCTCGACGAGCGCGAGAGCTTCATCGATGCGACGTTTGCCATGGCCAAGGGTGGCGGCGAGGGCATCGGCCCAACCCGTCGGGGCAAAGGCGTGAAGATCCTCGCAATTGTGGATCGCCATGGCCTGCCTCTCTCCGTGAGCACGCACGCGGCGAATCATCATGAAGTCACGTTGGTGCAACTCAGTTTCGACTTCTACATGCTGGAGGCGAAGCCCGAGCATCTGATCGGTGGTCGCGCCTGTGATAGTGGTGGGCTCGATGCCGACCTCGAGCAGGATGGGGTGAACCTGATCGCTCCACATCGGTCCACCCGGAAACTGAAAACCCAGGACGGACGCCACCTGCGGCGGTATCAACGCCGCTGGCTCGTCGAGCGGTTCTTTGCCTGGTTGCAGTGGAAGCGACGGTTACTGGTTCGTTGGGAATATTACGCCTCAAACTTCCTGGGTTTTGTGCAACTCGCATCCATCACCATGCTGCTGAAGCAATTTTGAGATAGGTTCTAGTCATGACCCTTTGTAAATTGATAGGTCCGACCCATTATCTGAATTGAATCGGGAGAGCCGGCCCTTTTTCAAAGTCAGTCGCGCTAGCCTCTTTATGTGGTGACTTCGCTATCTTGGAATAGCCCACGCGAGCAGACACTGGCAGGATGCGGCTCAAATTGATGTAAACTACCGGCCTTTCATGGCGCTCCAAATTGCCAAGCCATCGCTCCGTTGGTTTCCTGACCGTACCCATGTGCTGGCGCTCGCCTTCCCGAATGGAATAAGCAATCTGGGCGTCGTGAATTGAATCCCCTGCTGTACCCGGGAAGAAGTCGGAAGCATATCCGCGCCCTTTAACCAAGGACTTTGGGACAGTCGATTTATAGACCGCTGCGACGGCCTGCAAAATGGTGCTTTTGCCGGACCCGTTCTCACCCACTACGGCCATGATGGGGTAGTCCAGCTTAAATCGCTTGTCATGCCACCTCCGCAGGCCATTTATCTGAATCCACTCAAGCCGCCTTGGCCAGCCCGTATTGCTTCTCCGCTTTGTCGTTAACCTTCTGATTTCGAGTTGGACTCGGCCGACCGTCGCAGCAGATGGCGCGGCCCTGGTCGCAAGTGCAGACGCCGCCGTGATGGGAACAGCAGCCGCCGCGTCGAGGCTTGTACTGGCTGCAAGGGATGGAGTCGGATTACAGGTGGAGACGTGACTGCCGCCGAGAAGGGCGACACAGACTCAGATAGCCGGATGGAGTTGCATGGCCCCCCTCCACGTAGCAGTACGTGGGAAAGGTACGCCTTCTGACAGGCGCGCCTCCGTCAAAATGTCCACGAAAACCGGGCTAGCTCAGCAAGTCTAGATGCTGGTCTTCTGAAACCGCTTGCTCGCGACCCAGAGCGTGACCGTCCCCAGAATCAGCAGGGCCGCCATCTGCGGCCAGAGCAGCTCGGGTCCCACGCCCTTGAGAAAGATCCCCCGGATGATCACGAGAAAATAGCGGAGCGGGTTCAGATACGTCAGCCATTGTACCCCTTCGGGCATGTTCGCGATCGGGAACACGAAGCCGGAGAGCAGCATGGCGGGGAAGTAGAAGAAAAAGGCGCTCATCATCGCCTGTTGCTGTGTCCGGCTGATGGTCGAGATGAGCAGACCGATTCCCAGCGTGCTCATCAGGTACAGGGTGGTCGCCCCGATCAGGAGGAGCAGGCTCCCTCTCACCGGCACGTCGAACCAATAGGCGGCCATCACGGTCACCAGGGCAACATCCGCGAAGCCGATCAGCGCGAAGGGCAGGGTCTTGCCCAAAATAAACTCCGCCTGGCTGATGGGTGTGACCATAATCTGCTCGATCGTCCCGATTTCCTTTTCCCGAACCACGGCCATGCTGGACAGCATGAGCGTGACCAGCGTCACGATCAGCACAATGACCCCGGGCACGTAAAAATTGCGCGACTCGAGGTTCTCGTTGAACCAGGCGCGAGTCTCCACGATCACACGGGCGGGAGTGGCCGGCTCGCCCGTCGCCCGGACGACTCGCGTCTGCAGCACCGCCTCGCTAAACCGGCCCGCGATCTGCCCGGCATAATTGAGCACGATCGCCGCCGTGTTGGAATCCGTCCCATCCACGATGACCTGCAACGGCGCGGTCCGGCCGGCGCGCAACGCATCGCCGAACCCCTTGTTCATCCGCAGCACCGCTTTGACGGCCCCACGATCAAGGAGGTGCCGAGCGGCTTCTTCACGATCGATATAGGCCACCACGTCGAAGTAGCCGGACCCGCTGAATTGCGCGGCCAGCTCGCGACTGGCCCGGCTGTTGTCCAAGTCGAAGAGCGCGGTCGGGATGTCGGTGACGTCCGTGGTGACCGCATAGCCGAACACCAGCGTCTGGACCAGCGGCATCACGAAAATCACGGTCCTCATCCGCGGATCGCGGAGGATCTGGATGAATTCCTTGATCAGCATGCGGGTGATCCGTTCGCGCATCGTGGGCTCACGCCATCTTTTTCTTGAAGACCAGAGTGGCGGCCAGCAGCACAAGGAGACCAAAGAGGGCCAGCAGCACGGCTTCCATCATCAACAGCTCCAGTCCGATCCCCTTGAGATAGATGCCCTTCAACAGCGAGACGAAATACCTGGCGGGCACCACATGCGTGATGGCCTGGATTACGGGTGGCATGTTGCTGATGTCGTACATGAATCCGGAGAGCAGGAAGGCCGGCAGGAACGTGACGACCATGGCAAGTTGGCTGGCCAGCAACTGGGCTTTCGTCACGATGCTGATCAGCATGCCGAGCGACAGGGCGCCGGCCAGAAACACGGCCGCCATGCCGAACAGGAGGGCGACATTGCCGCGCAGCGGCACCTCGAACAGAAACTCGCCCATCAACACGGCGACGAGGACATCCAACATCCCGATGCCGAAATACGGCAGCAGTTTGCCGAGGATGAGTTCCGGCCCTTTCAAGGGTGTCGAGATCACCTGCTCCATCGTGCCGGTTTCCCACTCCCGCGCCACCGTCAGGGAGGTCAGCATCGCGGCGATGACCATCATGATCACCGCGATCAGCCCGGGAATGATGTAATTCTTGGACTCCATGTCGGCGTTGAACCAGACGCGCGGAAGCAGGACCAGGGGTGCCATCACGGTGCGGCCGCTGCGGCGCGTCGCCTGCTCGATCGCCACCTCCTGATTGTAGGTTCGTGCAACCGTCTCCACATAGCCCAGGACGATGGTGGCCGTGTTGGAATCGCTGCCGTCCACGATCACCTGGGCCCGCGCGAGGCCTCCTGCCCCCAGGTCCTGCGCAAAATCGACGGGAATGACCAGCGCCACTAAGGCCCGTCCCCCGTCGATCGCCCGCTCCACTTCCGCATAGGTCTGGACGAAGCGACGGAGGGCAAAATAGGGCGATCCCGCGAAGCGGCTGATGAAGTCTCGGCTGGCCTGTGTGCCACTCTGATCCCAGACGACCAGCGGGACCTCATCCACATCCAGGGTCAGCGCATAGCCGAAGAGGATCAACAAGAGGATCGGAATGGCGATCCCCATGACCAGGCTGCGCCAGTCCCGAATAATATGGAGGCTCTCTTTGCGGGCGACCGCCCAGAGCCGTCGGGCCTTCATCCCGCCACCTCCGCCTGGGGCTGCTCCTGTCGGTCCCGCGCCTCGATCAAGGAGACGAACACGTCCTCCAGGGACGGCACGATGCGCTCTGCCCGGGACACGGCAAAGTTCCGCTCCGCCAACCGGGACTGGATCGCCCCGATCACGTCTGCCGCCTGGCGCTCGACCACCACGTGCAGCCCCTTGCCGAACAAGGCCACTTCCTTGACCCCCGCGACCGTTCCCAGCACGGACAGCGCCTCTTGCGGCTGCTCGCACAGGACCTCGACGATGTCGTCCTGCATGAAGTGCGTCTTCAGCTCGTCCGGCGACCCGGCGGCAATCAACTCTCCACGATAGACCAATCCCAGCCGGTCGCAGTATTCCGCTTCTTCCATGTAGTGCGTCGTCACGAAGACCGTCACGCCCTCTCCTGCCAGCGTGTAAATGAGATCCCAGAAGCTGCGCCGGCTGATCGGGTCCACGCCGGAGGTCGGCTCGTCGAGAAAGATGATCGGCGGCTCGTGCAGGATGGCGCAGCCCAGCGCGAGCCGTTGCTTCCAGCCCCCGGAGAGCACGGCGGTCCGCGAGGTGCGATGCTGCACAAGGCCGGCCATCTGTATGACCCACTCTTTCCGCGCGGCTTTCTTGCCGTCGGGAATCCGATAAATCCCGCTGTAAAAGTCGATGTTCTCCTCGACCGTCAGGTCGTCGTAAAGCGAGAACTTCTGGCTCATGTATCCGATGTGGGCTTTGATCCGCTCTGCCTGCTGTCTTATGTCGAAGCCGGCGACCGTTCCGGTGCCCGCTGTTGGCGTCAGCAGTCCGCACAGCATCCGAATGGTCGTGGACTTGCCCGCGCCGTTCGGGCCGAGGAATCCGAAGATCTCGCCGGCTTTGACCTGCAGGCTGATCCGGTTGACAGCGACGAAGGATCCGAATCGCTTTTCGAGATCCCGCACGACGACGGCGTAGGACTCAGGATCGGAGAGCATCGCGAGGCTCCGGTTGAGCGACGGCCCCTTCACGCGTCAGGACCGAGATAAAGATATCTTCCAGGGACGGCTCGATCGGCCGCAACCCCTGGAGCACAAATCCTCCGGTCTGCAGCACGGCTGGCACGGCCTGACTGGTCCGGGTCTGGTCCATCGTCACGACATGGATGCGATCGCCGAACAATCCGATCGCCTCCGCCTCCACGGTCTGCTTGAGCAGGGCCGCGGCGTCGCGCGCCCGGTTCACGCGGATTTCCAGAATCGTGCCCCGCATGAGGGCCTTGACCCGGTCCGGTGTGTCGCAGGCCAGGAGGCGGCCTTGGTGGAGCAGCGCCACCCGGTGACACCGTTCCGCCTCGTCGAGGTACGCCGTCGAGACAAAGATGGTCACGCCCTCTTTCAGCAGGTGGTACAGAATCCGCCAGAAGTCGCGCCGGGACACCGGGTCCACCCCGTTCGTCGGCTCGTCCAGAAACAAGACCTTGGGCGTATGGATCAGCGCGCAGGCGAGACCCAGCTTCTGCTTCATGCCCCCGGACAAGCGG
>QZKG01000046.1 GCA_003599855.1 Gaiellales bacterium
TCTACTCCGAGCACTACGGGGAGGCTCCCTCCGCCCTGCGGCGGCGGTAGAACATCCGTTGTTACCGTGCTCTCTATGGGCACACTCTCCGCCATAACGCCTGCGGCGTCGGTAACAGTAACCTGCGCGTGGAAGGTCTGTGTTGCCACACCCGCCGGCAGATAATAGGCGTGAGTGACCACCGGCGATCTCTCGGCGAACGGTCCCGGAATAGTGCCGTCGCCGAAGTCCCACAGGTACGTGTAAGGCGGCACGCCGCCATAAACCCGTGCCGAGAACGTGACCTCCTCGCCCTCGTTAACCACGGTCGGCTTAGCGCTGAGGGTAACGGCGAAGGTGGTAGTAGCCGAAGCCGTGTTGCTGTACGGCGAGTAGCCGCCGGCATTGTAGGCTCTCACCCGGAATCTGTAAGCGATGCCGGGCTGGAGATTCGTAACGGATGAGCCCGTAGCCCCCGCTGCGACTCTGCCGACTTCGGCGAATAGCCCGTCACCGGTGGCCATTTCGACGGCAAAACCCTGTTCGTCGTTCGAGTTGTCCTGCCAAGTCAGGTCGATCCTGGACGTCGAAATGGGCACGGCTGCAAGGTTACTAGGCGCCGCCGGCGCCGCCTGAAGGGTAGTTGCCGTAACGGCGTTGCTGTACGGCGAGTATCCTGCGCTGTTAAACGCCCTCACCCGGAAGCTGTAGGTAGTAGCGCCCTGCAGGCCCGTAACCTGAGTGGCCAAGACCCCTGCGCCGACCCTCCCTATCTCCGAGAAGACGCCCCCGCCGGTCGCCCTCTCGACGGCGAAGCCGTCCTCATTGGCAGAGCTTTCCCTATTCCAAGCGAGGTTTATCGACGTGGCGGTCTGCGAGGTAGTCCGGAGGTTGCCGGGCGCCGTGGGCGCCTCCAGCGCCGGATTGACGGTGATTGCGACCCTGTTACTGTCGCCGCTCCCCACGCCGGGGATATCGATGTGAGCGAAGGCCTGGATTGTTATGGGGAGGAGGACCCCGGGATCGAAGAGATACTGGTGAGCGGCCTCCATGCTGTTGGGCGTGCCGTCGCCGTAGACGATATAGCCGTTACAGTTGTCGCCGATCGAGCAGCGCGGGTCAATGTAGTCGACGAAGAAAGTGACGGTTTCTCCGTTCTTGATCACGGTCTTGTCCGTGTGAATGGTGATTTCGAGAGGCGCCGGGGCCGCCGCGTTGACGGTTACCTCGATAACGTTGCTTTGCACTGTACAACCTCCTTGACCTTCGATCACGGCGAAGGCGTGATAGACTACACTTTGACCCTGTTGATTGAAGTAGACGTGCTCCGGGTTCATGTCGTTCGGCGATCCGTCGCCGTAGACCAGATAGCCGGTACAGTCTTGATTTATCGAGCAGCCCTGAACGTCCGCCCAAAAGCCGACCGTCTGGCCGCTGTTGATGGTGATAGCGGTCGGACCACCGGCGCCGCCGACACGGAGCTCGACGGTTATGTTGCACCCCGGCGGTGGGGGCGGAGGAGGTGGCGGCGGGGGTTCTCCACCTGTGCCAAACTCAGGCGGGGCCGGATCGCCGGGATCCGGGGCACCGATGGCCGACTGGTACGCTCTGAAGGCCGCCCAGTCGCAGGCGTTTTCTCCCCGTGACTGCCGTCCGGCCTGCCAATCCTGCATCTGGAGAACAAACCAGACGTTGGCGGCGGCGAGGTCCTTTAGGCGCTGCGAGTAGTTGGACACGAAGGGATTGAACTCAGGCGGCGCCGGATCGCCGGGGTCGAACCAGCCGGAGATACCGTACATGTGACTGCGCAGCGCCGCCCAATCATAGGGGTCTTCGCCGTTGGCGTAGCGGGCGCTTTGCCACTCTACCATCTGCACGATGAAGCTGGAATACTGGCTCACAAGTCCTGTGAGCCTTGCCGACGGCCCCAGCGGTTGGCACGGCGGAGGGGGAGGCGGAGAACCCCCGCCGGCGAGAAGCAAACTGGCTAGGCCGTCCACATTGTAGCTATCCCACCTTGACGCCGGAGCCGTATCAGGGTCGGAGGTGAAGATCGTCGCCCCGATGACGTAGGGGTCCTTATCTATTTCGGCCTTGTAGGCCAGCAGCTCGTTCGCATATATCCGGTCGGCGTCGGCTACCCCCATGAGCTGATACAGCCAGCCGCAACGTAGATGGTCGGGGTTCTGGCTGGGATCCTCGAAGTGACAGCCCTCGCCTTCCGAGACGTTGTCTCTGCCGCACTCTGTGATTATGAATGGCGGGTGGTTTCCGCCAAGGTAGTTGTGGACCTGCCTGTAGCGAAGGGCGTTCCATCCGGTGAAGCCTTGTTCACCCCAGTACTCGTGAATGGATATAGCGTCGACGTTCGAGAATCCGCTTGCAGCTATTAGGTCCCACTGGTCCAGGGGATGCGCGCTCCCAGGAGGATTGCCGGTGCTAAAGGAGAAGCCGGCAACCTTGATACCTGTGCCGGAGGCGTGAATCCTGTCCGAGAACTCGGTCTGAAAGCGGATGTAGTTCAGAAGGTCGTTGTACCAGTTGGGGTTTCCCCCGGGGCCAGCGTTGAGGTCGGGCGTTTCGTTGTAGCCCTCGACGTAGGTAGGGCGGCGACCGCCTAGAGCCTCTAGAACTCTATCTGCGGCCCACGCCCCACTGCCTACCTGGCCGATGTTGGATTGCTCGTCGTCACTGAAGTAGCGCCTGTACACCGTTATCTTGCCGGGCGGCACGAAGTCAAGCCAGCCGGCAGTGTGATAGACCTTTACGATGTCCGAACCGTTGATGAGCATTTGCGCCTCCGTGTTGGGGGCGTGCTCGGACATTATCTGGACGCCGAGTTTACCAGGCATCGTCTAACCTCCGATAAAAGTTTAGTTCATGCGAATCTCGACACCAACTAGACCGATGAAGCTCCCCTTTCGCACGTCGGAGCTTACCATGGACATCGCCACTATACCTGCAAAAGGCTTTGCATCAGGGCTAACAGTCACGACCACGGTATTGGGCTCGCTCTCATTCCCTTTCTCAACCAGAGAAAACTGCAAATCGGGGTTAGAGGACCATGTATAAACCCATGAATAGCCTGTGTCGGGCACAGGCCACACCAAGCTCTCACCAAAGAAGGTGTAGAATTGCAGTTTTGTTACCTCTCCGGGATGAAGCAAGACCTCGTAATCAAAACCCTTGCCGCCCGTTGTTGGCTTGGGCCAATTGCGCAGTACGCGTATTACTCCTATTGCGTTCCTTGGTGGCAGTATCGTATCGTCTGTTGCTGCCGTGCTCGGCGCAGCAGACACACTCGTTTCTGTCGGCAAAACAGGAACCGGTGTCGACGACGCCGGCGCCGAAGTCGGCGTGGCCGTCGCCTCAACAACCACCAACGTACTGGTAGGTGTTATAATCTCAACGGCGCTCGTGCTCTCAGCTGTGCCATGCTGAGTGAGGATTGAAATACCGACTGTTGACATGGGTGTTACAATGGCCGCAGTCTCCTGAAGAGTGGTCTTGGGGTAAAGGGTTGGTGTAGCATTCGCATCAGCCCTTTCCCAGAGACCCACCCCACTTGCGATAAGCACTGCAACCACCGCAAAGAGAACCGTTCCAACAATCGCTGCTATTCGACCAAAAACCTTCATTGTTCGACTCCTTTCAGGATATTTTCTCCTGTAACGAACCAGCTACTTCCTAAGTGGCGTTACCCGCCCGGAAGCCTGGGGCCAGAGAGCATCGACGATGTCTTTGACCCGCGTCGGGTGCCCCTTCGCCATACGGGCAACGTAGACGGCCTGGCGAATGTCCAGGGTGTGCTGAGAGACCATGTTGGCGACCAGCAGGGCCATGTCCGGACCTAGCCCCTGCTGGCGGGTGAGCACCCACTTTGCCGTTTCGACGAACTCCTGATGCGAGTAGGCGGGAATGGCGATCTTCACGAAGCGGGAGAATATCGGCGGATCCACCTTACCCACATCGTTGGCGCCGGCGAAGACCCGAGTCTGCATCGAGACCTGATCGTTTCTCCCGCTCTGCAGCCGGTAGACCTTGCCGGACGCCATGAGACTAAGCAAGGGCTGGCGGTCCTCCGTGGGCATCTTGTCGATCTCGTCGATGACTAGATAGGTCGGCTTGTAGTTTATCATCATCTGGACTAGGCCGCTCTTCGTGGTCGTACTTCCCAGGTACATCTGAGCGCCGGGAAGGCGACCGATATCCTCGAGGAGAAGCGACTTCGCCGTGGCGACCGGACCATGTAGCAGCACGTGAACGGGGCGCTCCGCCTTGAGCGAGAAGCGGAGGAGCTGCTTGACCCGGTCATGCCCGATCACCATCTCGAAGAGCCCGTCGGCGTCAAACTGTGGCCCGCCTTCCGCCGTGTCGTCAGTCTCGCCCAGCTGCAGGGCGCTCCGGGTATCCTCCCTCGAGCGGAGCGAGTAGTAGGAGCTGCGCCGGCTTGACCGGGACTCGTTAAAGTCGACGATGCCGGCGGAGATCATGCGGTTTATGCTTCCGGGCGACGTGTGGACGGTCTTCCACTCCCAGCCGGCGTAGTACTCGTCGCGATAGTGATCGTCCTCGTACTGGACCATCTCCTCGAGGTACTGGCGCCAGTCCGGGTTTTCTTGGATGAGCCGGTAGATTTTATCCTGTAGGTCGAAGTTTACAGCTTGCTCTGTCATGTCATCCTCCACGGGTGCGTTTATGGTCTGGCCGCCCAAGTGAACACCTTTAGACACAACCGGTTCCAGCCCCTAATCCGTTTATGCTTACGTTGATACTGGTCTAATTGCTCCAACCAGTCTAACTCCCTTGGCGGGGTGACGGGCTCAGGGTTACGCCTAATAAACACGGGGGCTGATTTGGTGATTGTTACGCTCAGGGTGTACTCCTTGTGGCAGGCGGGGCAGCCGATCTTGGCCGTGGTAGGCTCTCCCCCATAGAAGACGGCGCCGCCGCAGTCACAGAAGAACATCAGTTCAAGACCCTTTGTCTTGTTCATACCACATCTCCCTCTGGCAGCCATTATAACCCCTAGTAGGCTACCTGGCTATAGTCCTTGTCTTGTTAGTGCCGCTTCGCTCTCGGGCCACTTCTTCAGCCATTCCCACCTGCAGACCTCATTGAACCAGCAGACCTTGCACTCCGGCGACCAACCATATAGGCGGGTGAAGCAACTGGGAGGGTCGCTCATGCAACCGCTGCCCTAGCGACAATAAAGTTCTCCAGCTTGGTGTAAACATCCGGCGGAGGCGTCCAGAAACCCTGGGCCCCTTTGCAGAAGATTGGCTCCGGCAGGGCTACCACCCTCTCGAACCTGTACGCCCATCGATCGGGCGAGAAGTCGCCGAAGGACCGCTCCTTGCCCGAGAGCTGGCGCCCGTGCAACAGCGACTCCGTCGAAACGCAGTCGGCGAGGAAGCCGATGCCGATTATTGCTTGGAGCGGGATCCGGCTGACGGCTATCCCTTCGTGCTCGTCGAAGCTGAAGCTTTCCCTCAGCACCGGTATTCCCGCCTTCTTGAGGCTGGACACGAAGGGCTCCTCTTGGCAGAGACTACGCGCCCACTGGGGAAAGTTCTTGGCTGCGTGTATGGCGACCAAGCCGCGGTAGCTGGTCGGCTTGCTGCGCGTCTCGAGGATCTTCTCTCTGGCCGTGACAAGCGTACCATAGGGTTGCGTGAAGCTCAGCGCCTTGATAGCAAAATGACCTCTCATTCTCACTGCCTCCAACTGCTAAATGGCAAATGACGCCTGCTTTTCTTCGACGCCCTTTGCCTTCTTCTTTCCGGGCTTGGACTCACCGCCATCAGCACGAAATGCCGCTTTTCTCTCCGGCGACTGTCCCATGTATGTTTGCAGGGCATTGAACGATGCCCAGCCGCCATCAGAGATTAACCGGCAGAACGCATCCATCACCGGCCAACCCTCCGGAGTCTTCATGCTGCGTATGCCGGGTACATTCTCCATGCAGAATGACTTCGGCCAGATCTCCAGGACAAGCCGGGCAAACTCGAAGACGAGCGAGTTACGCGGGTCCATGATATTTCGCTTACCACCAACACTAAACCCCTGACACGGCGGCCCGCCTACGACGAGATCAATGTCGCCGCGCTCAAGACCAAGTTCTTTCAGAATCTCTGCACCGGATACCTTCCGTATGTCGCCAAACCAAAAATGAGGGACACCCTCGTACTCAGTCGTACTAATCCAACCGTGGCCAGCTAGAGGCATCGAGGCAACACCCGCCTGTGTGTCTAGCTTCA
The DNA here is from genome assembly GCA_003599855.1 of Gaiellales bacterium. Lineage (GTDB taxonomy): Bacteria > Actinomycetota > Thermoleophilia > BMS3ABIN01 > BMS3ABIN01 > SURF-19. The sequence goes on from QZKG01000046.1 coordinate 6,240, forward strand.
TCTGGGCTTCTAGTGCCTTGTCGAGCCGGTCGTGATCTCCTGTCTCCACGAAGTGAGTGTTGACCGGAAAGGTTGCAAGATTATGCAGATATGTCAAGACAGCTAACTCCCAATTGTCCAGCGCAGCCACTACCCGGAATCCAGCCTGAATCACCCCTACGCTGAATCCGCCGGCACCGCTGAAAAGGTCTATGGCTAGTGGTTTCGGTCCGTATTGGACTCGCTTAGACATAGTCTCTGGAATGAACAGGCCGGTCTTGGTGCTCACGAAGCCCTCTCCAAAGGTGACCTGCCTCTCATGCAGGCCATGGCTGTACACTGGCAGTGTCATCGACCCGCCCATTCTCTCTGCCTCCAACCCTCTGGATACTCTTGAACCGGGAACCGTTCTGCGATCTTCCCCTTCACGAAGACGGGCACGCCGGCTGCTCTGCACTGCTCGATTATGTCTTTCACCCACTCCGGATCCGGATTGACTTTCCCCTTGCGGTTTCCTGTCTCAGCTCCGATAACTACCCAGTTGATCCCCGCCAAGCGCAAGTAGATAGGTCCTAACAGAGGCTCAATCGAGAGCCATCCGTTAGGCGAGTGCAGCTTCCACAACTCGGATATTCGCTGGAAGGCGTCGGCTTGATTGGTTATCGTTGTACCAAACCAGTGTCTAGTCGTCTCCCAGCGTGGTGTGTCGTACTCGAAGAAGAATTCGTTTACCTCCCTGACCATCCGCTTGGGATTCTTAGTGAGGAATAAGTACGTGTGCTGCCTGTTGTAGAACGTCTGGCGGAGGACCTCGAAGGGTATGCTGGATGTTACCCAGTCTCCGAAGAGGTCGCCCATCGATTCGACGAAGATTCGCCGAGGTTTCTTCCAGTGGCTCAGTTTCTCCAGCTCCTCCGGATGCCAGTGGGGAACGAATTCGTTGCAATTCCGGCATTTCCTGAGATGCCGCTTCGCTATGGTTTGGGCGTAGCAGTATTCACACCGCTTGGGCTCCCGGTCGGTGCCGCCCGGTCCGAAGCAGCCCCATCCAAGGGGGTTTATGCTGGCGTCTATGTAGTCAATCTTGCTTCTGTCGCTCACGGCTGCGCCTCGTAGTCGGCGATAGCCTGCCTAACAAAGGCTATGCACTCGTCAAGGCTTGGCATGGCCATGTTGAGATCCATGTCCCTGATCAGGAAATAGGCTTCCCTAACCGTGATCCCGCCGCCACTCGCCAGCGTGTACAGCGACTGGCTGTGGTTCTTGCGGGCCTGCATCTCGTGGTCTTGCAGCAGGGCCCAGGGGATCCACTCCGGTTCGTCGCTCGGGTTTTCTCTGAGCTGAACTATCGGGAATTGCCGCTTGTCTTTGTTCATCGCCTGTTCTTCCTCCGGTTCTGCCGCTCCCTCTTCCTCTTGGCCCGTGTCGTCTTGGTGCTGTAGCCGGTGCTGACCTCTCCCATTCGCACGTTGCGGAAGAGCTGCTTCTTCTCCTCTTCGACGGCAATCGCCTCGTCGATGCTCTCGGGACTCGGCACCTTGCCGCTCGCTGCGGTGTCGGCCAGTATCTTGTCCATCCTAAAGCAACCTCTGCGGATTGTAGATTGCGACCGAACAGTCTGAGGCCAGAATGGGAACGCCGTGAGACTTAAGGTCCTTGGCTACCTCCCTGTAGTCGAGATCAAACCTTGCTGCGAGAAACCGGGTCAGCTTCTCTTTCTGCTCATTGGTCAGCTCGCTGAGGTCCAGCAGGTAGACCAGTTCATTGGGCTTGCCGGGTAGATTGGTTCTAAAGGGCGCAGGGGAGAGAACGGGGACGGTCGTCGTCCCCAAGGTGGCCTCGAAGTCTTTGGCCCTCTCGCTGTCTCTGCTGACGGTCACCATGAAGTCTCTGCTCATTTCTGCCTCTCTTTCTCCAGTTTCCCCCTGCATATCCAGCAGGCACGATCTAGTTCGCCAAGCTGCGCTTTTAGATTTCCGTCGCCCACCCTGTAGGGCACCATGGGGGAGCAGAGTTTCCTACCGTTTCGGAAGTAGTGGCTCAGATACCCCCTGCGGATTCTGGCCCATCCTTCGCCCATCTCAGCCCCCATCCGTGAGGCATGCTGTAGGCAAGACCGGTAAGGCGTTCTCTACCATGTAGCGAAAAAGAGTGCAGACATTGCGCGGGCACTCCCGCCACGAGCATCCCATGTCCGTATGGTAACCTTGGTGGACTTGCTGGGCCGCCGATTCCAAGTCCGTCAGTTTGACTGCCACTAGTTCCCCTTGCTTCATGCCGCCTCCGTCTTCTTTCTGCCCCGCCGCTTCGGCTCTTCGACCCCTGCTACCTGTTCGCTAGCGCTGGGCAGGGAGTTCCACAGGTCCTCGCTGGTGGGCTTTTTCTCCGTCGCCGGCGCATCGTAGGTGACCATGCAGGTGCAGACAAGACCGGGTGCGTAGGTGTCCTCACAGCCAAAAGCCGGGCGGTGTTTCGCTTTAGGGTGTCCGCAGGTAGAACACAGCTCGCCCCCGAAGGGATCGGCGTCGTCTTCAGCTGCAGCCGCCGCCTCAGCGGGTTGCTCCGGATCGTTAAGGCTATATTGCTCCGGATCGTCCATACAGCCTCCGGCAAGGGCGTCGCTATCGTCGTCGTGATCGCCTACAATCCCATCCGGTGTACCGTCCTCCGTGAAGACCCTGATACACCGACACGTAGCATTGGTTATCTCGCCTAGGCTTTCTTCCTCACCGGTTATCGTGCTTATCATGCAGCCCTTTTGACGATCGTGGCTCGCCCTTGGGTGGCCGCACGTACACGTGAGATCATCCGGATAGTCCTCGCCTTCTAGATCAGGGTCTTGCACCATGAATCCCGGACAAGGACACTGTAGTTCCTCCAACCCCTCCTCTAGCTCCTCACCCTCAGCGGGAGTGAGCATCACACTACAAGCGTCTGTCACGTGTTCGCTGTATATGTGACCGCAAAACGAACAGATTGCGTCCGGCTCCGGCGTCTTCTCCTCTGCGACCTCAGCCGTCTCGCCGGTATCGCCCTTCTCGGCTTGCTCAGCCGAAATAAACTCATCGCACGTGCACGCCCCGTCTTCGCCGAGGCAGAGGTTGGGGTCTAGCTTGTGCTGCTGGCGGGTGTGGCCGCAAGCGGCGCACGGCTCAGAGAGAGCCTGGTCCATGGATCCCTGTTCCACGCGCTTGTGCTCCCACACGAAATGGTCGACCTCGATGGTTATCTCAGAGCCCACCATCATGGCGATCTGGTTCAGGGAGTGCGTTAGGGGTGTGGCGAGAGTGATAATTGCCACATTGCCGGCGTCTTTGACCTCTTTGACGCCGTAGCTTTTGACCTCCGCCGTGAACTTTAGGTGCATCTTCTTCTCCTCAACGTCCGCCGAAGGCGGATTATTTAACCCTTGGCTTGGTTCGCCAGCTGCTCGTTGATGTCCTTCTCGACGAGATCTGTTATCTCCAGCATCGCCTGCAGATTTGCCCGGTCATTCGTGAGCCCGTACCACTTCTCGAACACTTGCTTTACGGCTATGTACGCCGATTTGCTTATCTTCACGCTTTTCCTCCCGTCTACTCGATTCGGTCCTCATGGCCACATGGCTGGTGGCTGCCTTGCAGCCGGGGCACACCGGTACGTCGAAGGACAAGAACATGCGGCAGCTAGGGCAAATCACCATCGTATGATTCCTCCCTTGGCCGAAACGGGACCCGGCGATCCATCTCATCCGCACCGAGTATTAGGGCCGCCATGCAGGTCTCCACTCTATGCGGGCCATCGACAAAGAGGCGCACCGAATCTTCCCTCCCTGCCGTGCCGGTGATTCGCCATTCTCCCGCGAAATCCTCTTGCCAGACTTCCAGTTTCCAGCGGCCTCTAAGCTCCATGCGTAGCAGCGTCGACGATCTCTTGTTCTCGCTCATCGGCAATCCGGCGTTCGCATGTTGGGGCTTTCGCTCGTTTCGCCAGTCTTGCTGCAGACGAGCTTCCCGGTCCCCTTGTTCAGATAGACGAATTTGCAGTACGGATTCAAGCAGGTTGCCGGCTCCGATCCCACCTTGCTTGGCCTTGTTCTTGGATTCACGTTCACCACTCCCTTTCTATGGCCGGCTGCAATATTGGCAGGTATCACAGCCGATAGATTGCTCACGAATTGCCCTAAGCTTCACGAGACCCCGAGTCGACACAACTGCAGCACCCTTGTCGATAGCCCTTCTCAGAATCACGGGCGAGAGCATGTCGTAATGCGGGTGCCTCTTGTGGTCCTGAAACCACTCACGCCTTAGCCCGATCTTCTTGGCGAAGTAGTGAAGGTCTTCTACCCCACAGTCTGAGACTAGATGCACGCCGTCTGTGTAGATCACTTGGCCTCCCTCTTCTCCCTCTCCGGCTCTTCCCAGCCTGGTATCAAAGCCTTCCACTTGGCGATCGCCTTGTACTCCTCTTTGCCGATGACCGTGATCCGGATCTCCGGGTAGAATTTCGCCATTCGCTTCCACTTCGAGCGAGAGCCAGAATCCCAAAAGCCCTTCACCTCGACCCACTCGACCCTGCCGTCCGCATAGGTGACCTTGAAGTCCGGCGTGTAGCTGATCGGGTTGCGCTTGACGTTGGGAAACCGGAAGATCTCCGGCTCGTACTGCCATTCGACGACCTTTCCGTGCTTCGAGAGAAAGACCAGATAGCGAGCGTAGTTTGCTTCCCATGTCGACCGGAAGTAGATATCGCCGAGGTCCTCCCGCTTGCCGCCTACTCCTGTCTTGCTCATCAGTGCTTCACCAAGTGACCGAATTTACCGGCGAAGTATTTGTCGACATCGCTCTTCTTGTCCTTGCCTTTACCTTTGGGCACTTTGCCGGTAGTGATAATCTTGCGGAGGAGTGCGCCGGGGTTCTCGGCCTTCACCTCGCCGCCGGTAACCCAGTTAAGCGCCGCCTCGATTAGCTCCGGATCGTACGTTGCGGCGATCTGAGCGGCGTCCGTGAAGCCATAGTCTCTCAACTTTTCCCCTAGCGATTCCGTAACGTTACGTAACACGTTACGCTCTTTTAATGATGATGATGATTGGTGATCCTCCAGGTTGTTTATAAGATCATCATCATCATTATTCTCTATTATGTTTGCGCCGTTACTGTTACGGTCGTAACGCGTTACGGTTTTATTGCGGTCTCTATACCGCTGTTGGCGGGCGCGGTTTGACTCTCTAAGAGCCTGTAAAGACCCGTAGTATTCCTGCCAGTCGTGAGCGATGTAGTTACCCTCGCCATCTATCTCCAGGAAACCAGCCCTTCCCTGACCGCCGGCTCCCATGAGTGCCTCAACAAACTTCAGGGGGTCACCTTCCCATTTTGCAGCCCTAGCAATATCCTTCGCAGTCGCTCCCTGTAGGTGTCCCGACGGCCAGTAGCTGGCGACAGCACACCACAGGAACTGCAGATAGCCCGCGGCATCCACAGCCTTGATCTCTAGTTCTTCCTGAAATCTGGCGAACTTGGGATGGTTGTGCAGGTTCGTGAAAAGCTTAATATATGGCCACACCCGGTTCCCCCTTTAACGTGATTCGAGCCTTCCGCTAAAAGGCGCTAAAATGAGTAAATGGGGTGAAAGCGAGAGGTAATAGCCGAAAGGCGAAAACGGCGTCAGAGCCCTTGACAGCCATTTTCGCCAGGCGCCTCTATTTGCCCTTGGGCGGTTTTTTCTTCTGTTTGTCCTTGTCCGTCTTTGCGATTAGAAGATCGGCCACGTGGTTCGCAAAGTGGTTGAGCTTGTCATCCGTCGCCTTCTTGTAGTCCATCCCTTCGACGGTCTTGAAGTAGTTATAGAATTCCTCGTCCATGGTCCGCCCGAGGTCTGAGACCAGCGACTCGATTCGCTCCTCCAGCTCCTCACGAGGGCTACGGAAGGGTAAGTCCTCGACGGGGCCTGAAGGAGGCGGATCGCCTGATAACGTGCCGTCCTGTGGCCACTCCTCTTCTTCCGGGCCGAAGAGATCGGCGGGAGGCTCCGTCCTTTGCTCTTTCACCTCGCGGAAAGTGCCATCGATGATGCGATCGTTCTCGACCATAACGCCCGCTTCGACGGCGTCGACGGCGCCGGGGATCTTGTGGGGAAAGTACAGGCGGAGGGCTGAGTTAATCGCTCTGGCTCGGGCCATTGACCACGGACGCTCCCTTTCAACCGGGTTGCCGCCCTGCCACTTACCGTTACCGTCGGGCTTGCTGCGATGGGGTTTCTCGGGGTTTGCCGTACCTACGCCGGTCGCCGGCGCCCGCATGCCCCTCTTGTAGACGAAGCAGATCCACGTGTACGGCTCTTTCTCCAGGCCGTAGCCCATTCGTTCGTCTTCAGTCATCGGTCGGGCATCGATGCCCTCGAATGTGATCTCGCGCCCGGCGATCCTGATGTGGCCGTCTAGGCCGATTAGGGGTTTGCCCTGGTACCAGACCAGCTCGCCCATGAGCGGGTCAAGCTGGTACTCTATTGCCAGCTGTGCCAGTGCCCGCTTTTCGACAGCGTTCATGTCCTTGGCCCACTGACAGACCTGTATCCTCTCCATGAGGGCCTTCTCATCCGCCTTGACCAACGCCGTGTCGCTCATTCTCGAACCTCCATACTTCTTCTCAAGCTTGTTTGCTACCGTAAGGGGCACCGAGTCGGGATTTTCTCGCCACATTTGCGTTAGGCTCTTCTGCTCTCGGAACTCGGTGTTATTGCCGCATAGGGGACACCATAGGTCAAAACTGCCCTTGAGAAAGCGCACGTCGAGCCTAGACTTGTCTTCGCAGCTCTTGCATTCCATGCGCTTCTTCAGCTTTTGAGCCTCTTCGTACGGGTAGATCATCTGACATCGCCTCTCTTGCCGGTAGCTATGATTATGACGGCCAACAGGACGGTCATACCTGATACGCAGCCGGCAAAGAACACCAGCGCTGCGTCCATTACGTCCACTGGTAACCTCGATGGCCGTAGCGTCGCCAGAACCAGCCCGCCCAGTACGTGACAATAGCTGTCGGCGTGAATGCGAAGGGCTCAACGTCCCAACGCAAGAGAGATACGACCGCCAGCAGAACCAGGACATAGGTCAGACCTGAGAAGCAGTTGCGCATGTGTCAGCCTCCTTTGCTCAGAAACCATTGACGTCTCATAGCCAATTCCATGGACGGTCAGTAACTTTCTTTTGCTGAGTACGTCCGGCTATAAACTCCGTGTCGATCACATCCCCACTGGCCAGTTTCCCCCAGTTGTTCTCGATATGCCGGTGAGCCTCACGCAAGATATCGTTGGACTTCAAATCCCACGTATCAGGCGAGTAAGTCATCAACAGACAATCTTCGGCCATGCCGTCCATGAGGTAATTCGCGGAGGAACCTGGGTCAAGGGCACACATGAGGAAGTAGACTTCCTGCTCGGCTGGAATGGCGCCATAGCCGCTCGTAGATAGAAGCCAGCTCTCAGCTTTGTTCCGGCTACGGAGACGTATGACCATTACCGGATAGCACGTGCCCGGACCGCGCACCTCGAAGATCTTCACTTGCATAGCGAACTTAACTCCACTTCATTTTTCCCGAATTCTCCCCTCTTGACATTAGCCGCACGGCTGCTAGAATATAGGTGCTATTCGACTCC
>QZKG01000074.1 GCA_003599855.1 Gaiellales bacterium
ACGCATCCTCCCGGAAGCGCAAGAAGAAGAAGAAAGCGCCGGCCCCGCCGCGCCCGGCGCCCAGGAAGGCCCGCCGCAGCGCAGCCCCCGCCGCAGAGCGCAAGGACAGGCGCGACCGGTTCGCGGCTCGGGCGGGCGGCGCCTTCTCGCGGGCGAACGCCTACTTCCAGGAAGCCGGCTACACCGGCGGCGACTGGGGGCGCCTGGCTATCATGGCGGTGGCGCTCATGGTGGTGCTCTACTACTGCTTCTCCGCCGGCGGGTTCTTCGTGGTCAGGCGCGGCTACGGCGAGCTCATCATCCTCTACCTGCTGGTGATGGGCCTCATCTTCGCGCTCAGGGCGGGGGGGAGCGCCGGCCGCTCCGGGCGTGCGGAGATCGCCTTCTTCGGCGGCTACACCATCTGGATGCTAATCTCGGCGACCTGGTCCCTTTCTCCCGCGGACAGCGTCATCGAGTTCAACCGCGGCGTGCTGTACCTGGCCGGGTTCCTGATCTTCTACCTGTTCCTCACGCGCCGGGAATGGCTCGGCTGGCTGGCAGCCCTGTTCGTCGTCATCGTCACCATCGTCGCCGTGGACGGGCTCCTGCTCAAGGTGGTCCCGGACGTCATGGTGAATTACTTCGACGTGGGCAGCCTGGCCCAGCAGATCGCCTCGGTCACCGGGGCCTCGGAAGAGGCCGCGCGGCTGCAGGCCATCTTCATCAAGATGGACAACTTCCAGTCCAACCGCCTCAGCTACCCCCTGACCTACTGGAACTCCATGGGGCTCATCATGATCATGGCCCTGCCGCTGGCGCTGCGCGGCGCCGCGGACAGGATGCTGCCCCTGGCGGCGCGCTGCTTCTACGCCGCCCTGCCCGTGCTGTTCGTGTCCGTGGTCTATTTCACTTTCTCCCGCGGCGGCTACCTGCTGTTCGTGGTCGTCGCCATCCTTTACGTTCTCTTATCGAGCCACCCCTTGAGGGCCACCCTGCAGGCAGGGCTCACCGGCCTCTGGGCGGCGATCATCCTCGTCATCTCCCGCGAGTTCCTGCCGGCGATGGTGGCGTCGCAGCCTTCCATCGAGGACAGGGTCAGCCAGGGACACCGGCTGGGCCTGGTGCTGCTGGCCCTGGTGCTCGTGGCGGCGGCGGCCCAGGTCGTCGTAGCGCGGCTGGAAGGCCGGGTGAGCCTCGGCGAGGGGACGGCCCGGAAGGTGGGCTTCGGCATCGCGGGGCTGGCGGTCCTCCTCTTCCTGGGCGGCTTCGCCTACATCACGGCTTCCAGCGGCGGCCCCATCGCCTGGTTTGAGGAGCAGCTATCCGGCGCGGCCTCGCGGGAGGAGGCGGTGGAGACCGGCGAGCAGAGGATCCTGTCCCTGCAGTCGGAGCGCTACGACGAGTACGGCGCCAGCCTCACCACCCTGGGGGAGAACCCCCTGGGCGGCACCGGCGCCGGCACCTGGGGCATCGCCTGGCTGAAGCACCGCCCTTACGAGATTTCCGTTCGGGACGGCCACTCCTGGCTGTTCGACACCATGGCCGAGCTGGGGCTGGTGGGCCTCGTGCTGCTGGCCGGTTTCGTGGCGGCGTTCGCGGCCGTGTCCGTCAGGGATTTGAGGCGGCTGTGGCGCACCCGCGAGGGAGACCTCTACGCGGCGGTGTTCGCCCTCTGCGTGGCGATGCTGGCGCACTCGCTCATAGACTGGGACTGGGAGATGCCCGCCGTGACGCTGCCTTTCTTCATGATGGCCGGCGGACTGCTGCGTTACGGGATGCTCACCCGGGGCGAAGCAGCCGGCGCTTCTGCCGCAGGGGCGGCGGCGGGTGAGGGCCCGCGAGACGACCGGGATGCCCGCGGCTCCGGCTGGTGGGTCTGGCCCCTGGGCATCGCCTGCATCGCCATGATGGCGCTCACCGTCCAGTCCATCGTCACCGAGACCAGGCAGGACGCCGCCGACCAGCGGCTGGCCCAGGCCAAGGCGCTCATGGACCGCAACATGACCGAGGACGGGCGTGTCTGGTACCAGGACGCCCTCGATACCGCCTCGGGAGCCCGCGCATACAACCCGCTGGATGCGCGCCTGCTCGTCCAGATGGGCGATGCCCGGCAGGGGATGGCGGAGGCTGCGGTCGACCCCGCCGAGCGCCTGTCGCTCTACGAGGCCGCTGAAGATGATTACCTTGAAGCGCTCACGCTGCAGCCGGACAGCTACGAGACCTACCAGAAGCTGGCGGAAGTCTACCTGCGCACCTCCCAGGCGCAGAAAGCCTCCGAAGCGGTGCTCCGCGCCCGCGAGCTGAACCCGCTGGAGACTATCAACACGCGCTCGCTGGAAGAGAGGGTGAGGGTGCTCTTCGGCGACCAGGTGTCGTTCCCGGAGCCCACGGTCTGAGCCTGCGGCGCCGGGAGGCGGCGAGCTGCAGCGCCCCCGGGGCGGGAGCGGCAGCCGTCAGGCCTGCTCGCGCTCCTCATACTGGGTGCGGTAGTAATCCTCGAAATCCTCGTTGCGGATCTTCTCCCACCACCAGCGGTTGTCCACGTACCACTCGACGGTGAGCGCCAGCGCCTCCTCGAACTCATGCGCCGGCTTCCATCCCAGCGCGTGCGCCTTGCTGCAGTCGATGGAGTAGCGCAGGTCGTGGCCGAGGCGGTCCGTCACCGGCCTGATGAGCTCCTCGGGTTTGCCGAGGATCTCCAGGATGGCCCTGGTGATGGTGATGTTGTCGCGTTCGTTGCCGCCGCCGATGTTGTAGATGCCGCCGATCTCGCCCTTGTGCAGCACCGCGTCGATGCCCTCGCAGTTGTCGGTGACGTAGATCCAGTCGCGCACGTTGGTGCCGGAGCCGTAGAGCGGCAGCTCCCGGTCGGCCATGGCGTTGGTGACGAACAGCGGGATCAGCTTCTCCGGGTGCTGGTACGGCCCGAAGTTGTTGGAGCTGCGGGTGATGAGCGTCGGCACGCCGAAGGTGGTGTGGTAGGCCATCACCTGCATGTCGCCGCCGGCCTTGCTGGCGGAATAGGGGCTGCTGGGCTCCAGCATGTCGGTCTCGCTGAAGGACCCCTCCTCGCGGCTGCCGTAGACCTCGTCGGTGCTCACCTGCAGGTAGCGCTCAACTTCGTGGCGCCGGGCCGCCTCCAGCAGCACGTAGGTGCCGAAGACGTCGGTCTGGATGAAGTCCGCCGGACCGCCGATGGAGCGGTCCACGTGGGACTCCGCGGCGAAGTTGACCACGGCGTCGCAGCCGGCCATGGCCTTCTCGACGGTCTCAGCGTCGCAGATGTCGCCCTGGATGAAGCTGTAGCGGCCGTCCTCCCCGACCTCTCTGAGGTTGTCGAGGTTGCCGGCATAGGTCAGCTTGTCGAGGTTGACGATCTCGTAGTCGGGATATCTGCCCAGCATCAGCCGGATGAAGTTGCTGCCGATGAACCCGGCGCCGCCTGTCACTAAGATTTTCACGCTGGCTTCCTCCGTCCCTGTTTCGTCTTTATACTCATGCTCCCTGCCTGAGCTCGCCCAGCCCCGCCAGACATTCTATCAGCCCCTCGCGCCAGTGGGGTAGCGCCAGCTCCGGGGCGCGGGTGTTGGCCAGCACCGAGTAGGCCGGGCGCGGCGCGGGGCTCGCGAACTCGGCGGCGGTGGTGCGCTTGAGGCCCACCTCGACGCCCGCCAGCCGGAAGATCTCCGCGGCGAACTCGTACCAGGTGCAGTGGCCGCCGCCGGTCATGTGGTAGACGCCGGGGTCGTCCAGGCGCGTCTCCGCCAGACCCTTTACCGCCCGGGCCAGGTGGCCTGAGTAGGTTGGGGCGCCGGTCTGGTCGTTGACCACCTTCAGCTCGTCGCGCTCACGGCCGAGCCTGAGCATGGTCTTGACGAAATTGTGGCCGTGGGTGCCGAAGAGCCAGGCGGTCCTGACGATCAGGTGCCGCCCCAGCGCCTGGCGCACCGCCTCCTCGCCCGCCAGCTTGCTGCGGCCGTACTCGCCCAGGGGCGCCACGGGGGCGTCCTCGCGGTAAGGCTCCCGGGCGGTGCCGTCAAAGACGTAGTCGGTGCTGATGTGGATGAGAGCGGCGCCGGCCTCGGCGCAGGCGCGGGCCACGTGGCCCGGACCCTCGGCGTTCACCGCCCAGGCGGCTTCGCGGTCGGTTTCGCAGCCGTCGACGTTGGTGTAGGCGGCGGAGTTGATGACCAGCCCGGGGCCCTCGGCCTCGAACACGCGCGCCACCGAGGCGGGATCGGTGATGTCGATCTCGCCGATGTCGACGCCGGTCACTTCATGGTCGGCCGGGAGCTGCTCCATCAGGTCGTGGCCCAGCTGGCCGGCGGCTCCTATCACGAGGATCTTCATGGAAACAGGGGGCGGCGGACGGGCCTAGCCCATCTTGATATCCCAGTCGTAGGGTATCTCGTCGGTGTCGAAGGGCAGGCGATACTCGTCGGGGTCGTCGTAGTTGTAGGTCTCGGTGGAGACGTTGACCACGACCCCCTCGCGCTCGCTGATGCACTTCCAGCCGTGGTAGACCCCCGGTGGAATCTGCAGGAGCTTCTGGTTATGGTCCCCCAGGAAGAACTCGTTGACCTCGCCCCTGGTGGGGGAGCCGTCGCGGGTGTCGTAGAGCACGACCTTGAACATGCCGGTGATGACGACGAAGTTGTCGGTCTGGATCTTGTGAAAGTGCCAGGCCTTGACCACGCCCGGGTAGGTCGTCGTCATGTAGCACTGGCCGAACTTGATGAAGAGGTCGTCGTCGGCGCGCAGCATCTCCGTGAGACGCCCGCGCTCGTCCGGTATGACCCTGAGGTCCTTGGTCTTGACGCCGTCGATCATGAATCCCTCCTAAACTATCCCGATCCAGGAGTTGTCGCCCACCATGAAGCGGTATGCCTTGGGGCGCTGCTCCAGCCGGATGATCTGCACGTTCTTGCCGATGAGGCTACCCTCCATGCGCCCGCGCAGGTCGATGACCTTGCTCTGCTCGAGGATGATCGAATGCTCGATCTCGGAGTTGGCCACCTCAGCGTCATAGTATATCGAGGTATAGGGCCCGATGTAGGAATCGTGGATGGAGGTGCGCCTGCCGATGGCCACCGGCCCCCGGATGGTGCAGTTGTTGACGCTGGCGCCCTCCTCGATGATGACCCGCCCGTGGATCTCCGAGTTGGTCACGGTGCCCTGGATATCCGTCTCGATGGCGTCGAGGATGAGGCGGTTGGCCTCCAGCATGTCCTCCAGCTTGCCGGTATCCTTCCACCAGCCGCTGACGACGTGGGGCTCCACCCGCTTGCCGTTGTCGATGAGGCACTGGATGGCGTCGGTGATCTCCAGCTCGCCCCGGGCCGAAGGCTTGATCGCCTTGCAGCACTCGAAGATGGCCGGGGTGAACATGTAGATGCCCACCAGCGCCAGGTTGCTCCTGGGCTCGGCCGGCTTCTCCACCAGGTTGACCACCTGGCCGTCGGAGCACTCGGCCACGCCGTAAGCCTCGGGGTTGGGGACCTCCTGCAAAAGGATGAGGGCTTCGGGGCCGTTCGTGGTGAAGGCGTCCACCAGGTCCTCGATGCCGTCCCTCAGCAGGTTGTCGCCCAGGTACATGACGAAGCTGGAATCGCCCAGGAACGACTCGGCCGTCAGCACCGCGTGGGCCAGGCCCAGGGGCGCCTCCTGGGGCAGGTAGGTTATCTTCACGCCCCACTGGCTGCCGTCGCCCACGGCCTCCTCGATCTCCGCCGCCGTGTCGCCGACGATGATGCCGATGTCGGTGATGCCGGCGTTTTTCAGCGACTCGATGCCGTAGAATAGCACGGGCTTGTTGGCCACCGGCACCAGCTGCTTGGCGCTGGTGTGGGTGATGGGGCGCAGGCGGCTGCCCGTGCCGCCGCTCAGGATCAGGCCTTTAAGCTCCAATGGCTTCCTTCGCTGTTGGATTTGCGCCGGGCGCCGGCCCGGCTTGCCGGTAAAGTCTCTGCAAAAACCTAGAGGGAAGTATAACAGCGGCGGCGGGGCCGTGCCAGCCGCCGGCCACCTTTGCTATACTTCGCATGAAACGCGGCGCAAGGCCTGCGTCACAAGACATTTATTTCGAGCGCAGGGTGATGTCATGCCGGTAGCTGTAGTCTGTCATACCGGGAGCTGCAGTCTGTCATGCTGAGAGCTCCAGTCTGTCATCCTGAGGAGCGGAGCGACGAAGAATCTGCTCTTTCGCACAGCCGGCAGCAGCCGCCCGGGCTTTCATCCCGAGCTGCACCCTGTCATCCTGAGGAGCGGAGCGACGAAGGATCTGCTCTACAGCGCAAAAGGCGGCGCACGGGCCCATAGCTCAGTTGGTTAGAGCATCCGACTCATAATCGGACGGTCGCTGGTTCGAGTCCAGCTGGGCCCACCAGAAAATCACCCCCAGGAAATGCCTTTGTTAAGGCGTTTATTTCTTCCTCAAATTCATGACACCCGGCTGGACTCGAACTTTCGAGCACAATCACCATATGGCTGTTAACTTGACACTCCCTGCCCCCCCCCGTGATATATTTCCGTCCAACGGTAGGAGGGCGCTTAGTAACTAGAAATTCACAATCGGGGCAAAAACGATTCTGAATTCTTTCTAAGGGAGGGGAACCTGTGTCCTGTTACCGTCTTCGCGATTCAAGCCTGCATAAAGTCTGCGCATTCATTTGTATAGCACTTGGGTTCTTTGCTTTTGTCAGTGACGAAAATGCTCTAGCGGCTACCGAAGTCAGCGGGAATATATCCGGCCAGGTTGAATGGACGACCGCGGGCAGCCCCTATATTCTCAAGGGTACGAATGTTACGGTCCAGACAGGCGCTACCCTTACGATTAATCCCGGCGTTATCGTGCAATTCGAGCTCCCCGGGACCTCTCTTAATGTATATGGAACGCTCAAGGCCAATGGCGCGACATTTACTTCAGACGAAAGCACTCCGGCTGCCGGGGACTGGAAGCGGATCTACTTTACTAACAGCAGCGGCAACGAGCTGATCAACTGCTCAATCATGTATGGCGGCAGTACGAGCAACATGGTCCAGGTCTCCGGCAGCTCGTCATCCATCATCATCAGCGGCACGACCTTTTCCCACTCTGGCAACTACGGCCTTGGCTTCAACTCCTCTAATGTAGGTACGGTTTCAATAACCGGTTCAACCTTTTCGAATAATGAAAGCGGCGGCGTACTGTCCGTTGGTCCCCAGACAACCTTCTCCGACAATACTTTCACGGACAACAACGGTCCTGCCATCAAGCACCCCGCAAACATTGGCCTCGGGATTCATGACAACAGTTACTCCGGCAACCAGATTAACGGCATGCTGCTGGCCGGTGATGTTACAACGAGTTCCAGCTGGCTCGCCTCGAATTCACCATATGTTCTGGAAGGACTGTCCCAGGGACAGTACAATTACTGGACCGAGATCAAAAGCGGTGTCGTCCTCAGTATCGAATCCGGCTCTGTGGTCAAGTTCCTCATCGATCCGGCGCGAGGCGCCAATCAGAAGAATATGAGACTTGGGGTTTCCAGTGGCGCCATTTTAAGTGCGGACGGTGTCGTTTTCACTTCATTCTACGACGATGATGAGAGTGCTGGCGGCGATACAAATGGAGATGGCAGTGCCACTTCGCCCGCGCCCGGTGACTGGCAGAGCATTTCGTACAATGGGGGCGATGGAAGCCTGACCGGTTGCTCAATCCGCTACGGCGGCAAGTCGGGGAGCCCTACCGGCGCTGCAAACGTGTCCATTGGAAGCGGTTCCTCGCCCACCATAACCGGTTGCGCCATCAGCCGTTCGAGCAACCTGGGCATCTGGATCGGAAGCGGCGTACCCTCAATCCACAACAATGACATTTTCACCAATGCGGCAAGCGGAATTGAAAAACAGAACGCGGGGACAGTCAATGTCTCCCAGAACTGGTGGGGCGGCAAGGGCGGCCCCAAGCCTCATGGCACCGGCAATGGAATAGCCGGTTATGTCGCAGCCAGCCCGTGGTCTGATATTCCATTCACGGAAGAAGGCGCAGAAGCCCAGGCGATGGGCATAGACACATGGTGTGGAGCTTTCGGAGAGCCGGTCAATACCGCAACGGGCTCCTTCTACTACAATCATACGGATGTTGAGATAGCCACAAAGGGCTTGCCGCTCAAGTTCGAGCGAACCTATAACTCCAACGACAGTATGGACGGACCACTCGGCTACGGCTGGTCTTTCAACTGGCAGATTAGCGCCAATCCCAGGCCTGATGGCGACGTCATCATCCTCAGGGGCGATGGGCGGCAGGACACATTCACCAGGAATCCGGACGGCAGTTTCAATGCGCCTGCCGGGAGGCATGATATCCTGACCGAGAATCCCGATGCAACTTTCTCACTACTGACCAATGACCAGCTGACCTATAACTTCAACAGCAATAACCGTCTCGCATCGATTATCTCCGGCACTGGCCAGCAGACGACGCTCGCCTACAATGCGGAGCTGAAGCTGGAGACGATCACGGGGCCAGCCGGGCGAGTGATGACGCTCAACTACAATTCCGAGGGGCGCATCGCTGACATTTCTTACCTGAACGAAGGAGAAACGTACTCCGTTTCGTTTGACTACTCACCCGAAGGTGAGCTTGTCAGCGTTACCGACCAGATCAACGGCCTGACCACATACGCCTACAATGATGACCATCAGATCACTTCGGTCACGGATCCCAACACCAATGCCTCAAGTGGCAACCCTTTCGTCAACAATGTTTATGCAGACGGGCGTGTCATCGAACAGATCGACGCCGAAGGCAACCTGATAACCTTCGACTACTCAGTCCCTGGCCAGACCAGTATGACCCGCGTGATGGACCCAGGCGATCCGTCCAGCAACCAGACCACCATCCACTTCCACGACGCAGCCCACCGTCTCATCCGCGAGCGCGATCCTTATGGCAATGATACAGTTTACGAATACGACGCGGCCGGTAACCGCTACAAGGTTACCGATCGCCGGGGTGTGGTCACCCGCCAGGTATTCGATAG
Source organism: Gaiellales bacterium (assembly GCA_003599855.1). Taxonomy (GTDB): domain Bacteria; phylum Actinomycetota; class Thermoleophilia; order BMS3ABIN01; family BMS3ABIN01; genus SURF-19. The sequence goes on from QZKG01000074.1 coordinate 9,003, forward strand.
CGCCGGCAATGTGACCGACATTTACGCCGCTGAGGGGCTGCCGGAAGAGCAGCATACGCAGATGACCTACAACGCAAAGAATCGCCCCTTGACGATCACCGACGCCCGCGGATACACTGCTACCAACACCTACGATGCCACCGGCACCTATCTCATGCAGGTCGACTACCCGCAGGTGACCGACTACGACAGTTCAGTCCACAGCTACAGTGAGTACTTCACCTATGGCGCAGATGGCCTGGTGGAAACTTCAACTGACAGAAACGGTGACGTAACCACCTACAACTACGACCAATACGGCTACCCGGATGTCGTCACGAGAAACTCCAACCGCCCGGCAGAAGAGCAGGTTGTAATCGATTACGATTATGACGATATCGGCCGGCAGACAGCTGTCATTGATGGCAACAGTAATACAACCTATTTCGAGTACAACGAGATCGGCGACCTCATGTCTGTGACTAGTCAGGTGACAGACCCGGGCACAGGGTTGCCAGTGGATGTAATTACCTCATATACCTATGATCCTAACGGCAACCGCACCTCGGTGACCGACCCCGAGAACAATTCCACTACCTACGAGTATACTGCGATGGATAAGCTCAGCCGCACCACCGACGCGCTGGGCAACACCATCGATCACACCTACGATGCCGCCTACAACCGCACCGCTACCAAAGACCGAAACGGAAAGTGGACCTATTTCACCTATGACCTGAACAACCGTCTCGTCAGCGTCGAGGACCCCGAACAGAACGTCACTACCTACGGCTACGATGAGGAGGGGAACCAGACTTCCGTCACCGACCCGCTTCTGCAGACCACGACGACTACCTACGACGGCCTCGGCCGGGCCACATCCGTCACCGAGCCCGACGAGGGCGCTGCCACGCGCACGACCTACTATGCCTATGACGCTGCCGACAACGTCACGAGCATCACCGACCCGGCTCTAAATAGCTCCTACTTCACCTACGACGAGCTGGGGCGCCTGAAACAGACCACCGACCCGACCACCTATTCCAGCTTCAGCGCCTATGACGGCATGGGCAACACCGTAAAGAGCAAGGATCCAAGGAATAACGAGACACTGTTCACGTACAACCCGAATGACCTGCTTGTGAGCGTCACCGATCCGCTTCAAGGCTTGACCAACTACACCTATGACAAGAACGCCAATATGACCACGCAGACTGATGCCCTGGGCAACACCACGCTCTACGCCTACGACGAACTGGGCCGTATCACCAGCGAGAAGGTGGACGACGGCTCCGGCGGCTATCTTCTCGAGCGAAGCTATACCTATGACAAGGCCGGTAACGTCAAGAGCGACACCACCGGCGAGGGCACTATAACCTACGACTACGACGACGTCTACAACCTCACCAGCGTGACCGACCGCCAGGGCGCTACCTACGCCTACACTTATGACAACAACCAGAACCAGCTGACGGCCACTGATAACCAGACGAGCAAGACAGTCTCCTACACTTACACTGACAGGGGCCTCATCGACACTTACACCGACGCCCATGGCGCCAGCCAGTCATTCAGCTACAACGATGTCGGACTCGTTACCGAGCGGCAGGACAGCATCTCCGGCCAGAACGTCGTGACGAGCTACGACTACACCCCCCGAAACCAGCAGAAGAGCGTCAGCCGGGGAGGAAACACCACCACCTACACCTACGACGCGGCTGGCCGCATGGCTACCAAGAGCTACCCCAACAGTGTCACCGATACGTTCGGTTATGACCAGGCGGGCAGGATGACCTCACTGGTAACAGTGAACAGCACCGAGACGCTAAACTCCTACGCCCAGACCTACGATGCCAGCGGCAACCTCACCCAGCGCGACGACATGCGCACCGGTTCGTCCACCTTCGTCTACGACGAGCTCGACCGGCTGGTGAGCGAGAACATCGCCGGCTACGGGCAGATCGGCTACACCTATGACGAAGCCGGCAACCGCCTCACCCAGACGCACCCCAACCCCACGGGCGGGCCTGGGCTCACCATCGCCTGGACGGGCGCATACTGGGCGAGCCAGGAGGACTACGAAAACCGCCACATGTCGATCGACTACCGCATCACCAACAACGGGCCCGGAAACGCTGTAGGGACGAAGGTCACCAACTCCACCGCAAGTGATGGGTCTTATCTCGTGACGCCCCTGCCCCAGGAAGCCGGCGATATCAGCGAGGGAGCTTACAGTGACGTCACCCTCAAGTACTACATCCCCGAAGGGGTCACCAGCGTGCAAACGGTGGTCTACGCCACTTGTAAAGACAGCGGCGGCACCAGCCACTACTTCCCGGCAAACCGCGACTTCTACACGTACAACGAGGCCAATCAGCTGGTCTCGATACTAGATAGCGACGGCGTGACCACGGACTACTCCTACAACCAGGCTGGAGCCCTTACAGAAAAGACTAATGGCACCGATACCACCACCATGAGCTACAACGGTATAGATAAGCTCACTCAGGTAGCCACTCCTGACGATACCGTCGACTACGCTTACGACGCCCTCGGCAGGAGGATGCAGCGCGTCATCGGCCAGACATCATACCGCCGCCTGCACCTGGGCGCTAGCGACGACTTCGTAAACTACGAGTCCGACTATGCCGGCACCATGACCGCCGAAACCCTCACGGGAGCCGACGGGCACATCTCCTACACCGCCCACATGCCGTCGATGTCGATAACGGCCCACCATTCGTACAACCCCCACGGCGACACGACGCTTTTAACCAGCTCCACCGGCGTCGAGTGGGTCGACTACAGCTACGACGCCTTCGGCGGCCAGCTTGACCCCAACGGGCTCTCCTTCGGCTACACGGGCAAGTGGCAGCGCCAGCACGACAACGCCACGAAGATGATCCGCATGGGGGTTAGGGAGTATGATCCGGCGCTGGGCAGGTTCATAAGCACAGACCCACTAAGGGGAACCAGCTCCAATCCCCAGAGCCAGAACCGCTACGGCTACGCGCTCAACAATCCGTTGACGGTTTATGATCTGAATGGTTTATCTCCACTTCTTCCAACGGATGATTGGCTTGAGAATATTAAAGAAGGAGCCCAGGCAGAGCAGCAACGAGCTACTATAGAAGAAATGCACAGGGTAGATGCTGAGATTTGGGGGGATAATGATGACCGCGTCGGAGCTGACAGGAACGGCTTTGGTGGTTGTGCTAATGGGATTGCCAACGATGGTTGTGGGTGTAAGTCCTCTGGTCTTTCTGAGCTGGATAGGAGTTTGATTCCCGCTGGGGGTACGGGCCTTAAGGTCGGAGCCTGGTCATATAATGAAACAAATCAATATGATGGTGACTTCAGACTATATGAAGTTAGTAACAATCAAGGTATGTCAATGATGGTATCTGCAGACAATCCGTATCTAGCGGGGTTTGCGGGGAGCATTCGTGGCACAGGTGTTGCTGGTAATTACGCTGTTCTTTCGGGATTTACCAGTTGGTTCACGGGAACAATGTTCAATGACAATGTTTCAGGAATTATTGATGAAGGTCCTCGTACAGTATCAGACCTAGCTCAAAGTGCAGCCATGTATTACAAAATGATGGAAATGTGGGAGCAAAAATGCAGGTAGGCAGTCTATGCATTTCAAAATATCAATGATGTCCAACTCGCGCGCCCATATTCAGATTCCTTTCTTGCTCATAGCATTAATGACGGTGCAATGGGGCTTTGCCTGTTCGGATAACAATAACGAGAATATTTCAAATGACGAAAAAACTCAGCAAACTGTAGTTACCTTCACCAGTATTCGTGAAGTAATTCTGAAAACAGGGACAAACGACGATGTAGTTTGGAAAATCAATGAAGTTCGGCGTGTAAATAAATACTACTCTGAATCGCTGGAGCTGGTAAATGAAGATGCAATATACATTGGTGGTGAGGCAGCTTCAAAATGTGGATCTGATTGCAGATTCTTTGAAGAAGACGATTATACGTTTGAGCTTACAGATAGATCTGGTAATATTTACAGTTTGGAAATGACAGCTTCCGAGCTGTACGACACAGGAATCGTTTTTTATGCCTATTTCAGCTTGAAAGAAGGCAATCCTTCAGCTATAAACACGAACTCTTGGGCTGACTTCATTATTCAAGATGTTGTTCCAATCAACTGGAATAAACCGGACCACCAAGTGAATCTTTCCAGCTTCAACGAGGCTATTTAACATATTTGTAGGCAGCAAGACCTAATGACGATTGAAGTCCTTTTACTATGGGCATAATCACGGATGACCCTCTATTGCTGGTAGTTCACCTTATTGGGGTCTTTCTGCTAATTTTTGTTTTAGCATTCCTTTTCTATAGGTGGATAAGGTGATTCATCATCTATAACTCCTTGGGCAAACAGCCGAATCAGCCCAATTTCCTCTTCTGTGACTGAGCAGGCATGTGATAGCGAGACAGCGATTAGTTACACAACTAAAAGAATCGCCCGACTTTCCAGGGGGCTGGAAGATAGATTAAGCAGAAATCTTCTTCACAGATTTCCCAAGTTAATGGAATGGACTCGGAAGTGGACCCCATTGTCAAGACACCGTTTTCTCGGTTTAAAGTGTAAAGGTTTTTCTTTTCCTTCTTCAATTCACATGTCGGCATGACAGTCATCAG
>QZKG01000062.1 GCA_003599855.1 Gaiellales bacterium
CCAGCCGGCCCCGCGCCGCCGCGAGGGCCCGCGCGGGCCCCAGGCGCCCGTGACCATCGCCCGGCAGGGGCACCCCATCCTCATGGTGCCGGCCTGCACCATCCTCGTCGACAGCCGGGAGCAGCTCCCCTACACCTTCGACGGCTTCAGCCGGATCGCCGGGACCGTCACGCAGGAGCTGCCGGCCGGCGACTATGCCATCGCCGAGGCCCCGGGCGTCTTTTGCGTCCTGCGCAAGCGGGTCGAGGAGTTCATGACGGCCTTCTCCAACCCCTCCGGCAACCGCCAGCGCTTTCTGAGCGAGCTCAACCCGCTGCTGGACTACCCGCGCCGCTTCCTGGTGATCGAAGGCACGCTCCCGCACAACAAATCCGGCGGGCTGCTGGGGCAGTATCAGAAGAACGGGGTGCTGGATTTCCTGGACGCCATCACCGCGCGCTACGGCATCCAGATCATCTATTCGGACAGCCGCGAGGAGGCGGAGGAGCGGGTGGCGAACCTGGCGGCCATGCACTATGCCTATTACTTTGCGGAACAACAGGGCCGCGGCCGCTGCCTCAAAGACGACGACCTATAAACAGAAACTAGCCGAGAAGACGCCTCGTGGGTCCTGCCACCGACCACCCCGCCATGCTCGCTTCCCCCGCCCGGTGTGGGGGACCCCCTGCTGCGCGTGGCAGGGTCCCTGGTCGGTGTCACCCACTCGGCGCAACCGGCATCAGCCTTAAAACGAGAGAAAGGGGATGGGCCGCTTGAAAACCCATCCCCTTTCCCGCTTCGCTCAGCTGTTTGCTATCCGCCTCTTCCGGCGCAGCCAGCCGCTACTCGACCCTCCATCCCGTTCAGTCTATCTATAGCGGGCGCTGCCTGAAAGACGACGACCTATAAACCTCGGACAAGACCGGCCGGCTCACCATCTCGCCGGCGTGCGCAGGAGTGACGCTCGTTATTCCTCGCGTCGCGCACCCTCGCGGGTCCTGTCGGCGACACCCCGCCTTTCGAGCCGCAGCCGCGGTTGCCAGACCAACCCCGAACCTGCTATTGTCTATACAACTGCCATGCACAAGGGAGGTGCCGAAGTGAGCGTGACATCGCTGCTCAGGAAGGCGAAGCCGGTCAATGTACGGGAGGCCCAGGCCCGGCTTTCGAAACTCATCCGCTCGAAGTCCACGTCCATGGTTCTTTCCCACGGCAGACCGGTCTCCTTTCTCGTGCCCTATGAAGACATGCTTGATTTGGTGGACACTCTCGATGAACTGAAAGACTCGAAACTCCTGCGGGAGATCGAGAAAGGGCGTGCCGAGTATGCGCAAGGGCGGGCGGTGCCGGCCGAGCGGCTGTTCAAGAAAATGGGCCTCTAGTGACCTACGAGGTCGTCTTTCCCAGTGACCGCGTCGAGAAACACTTCCAAAAGGTCCTCGAAAAGGTTCCCTCCGACTATCAAGCTGCCATTGTCGAGGCTGTTCGCGGGCTCGCCTCGCATCCCCGGCCCAAAGGGAAGCGCGGCAAGAAGCTGACCGGACATATCGCCGTCTCGCAGTTCACGGCCGAATATCGACTCCGAGTCGGTCCTTACCGTCTCCTCTACGATATCGACGATCAACGCAGGAAGGTGATCTTGCTCAAGCTGGTCAAGCGGGAAGAGCAGACCTACAAGTAAAACGCCGGCAGTACACGCGGAGCCGAACCGGCTACCTATCCCCTTTGCCGCCTCAAAGACGACGACCTGTAAGGCAAATACAAAGACGCGGCTGACGGACGGCGCGGTCATTCGGCCGCGCCATGATGCGGCCATGCCAGACACCTCCCCGCGTCGTACTGTTGGCCGCTCGCTCAGAAGACTATAAGAGTCCGCTCACGGCACCCTCACGGCTTCACGCATCCCACCGCCCCGCCATGGCGACGCCCTCAGCTCGCATCCGTCCCATCCGCTAAAAAACAAGGTTGGCAAGGACAAATCGCTTGTAGATTTGTCCTTGCTCGGAGAGGAAGACCCTACCTCCGCATGAAAACCCTGCTGGCTCGCCGCGTCGCGCACCCACGCTAGTCGTGGCTGCGCTGCTATTGTCATTGGGAGAAGGGTAGAGCGGGCACGCGTCGCCGATGGACCCGTGCCCACTCGGAGACCAACTGTTCCGTCGACTAAATTGACTCTTCCCAAGGCCTATGTCACGATTTTTGCGTGTACGACATTCAATTAGCCAGAGGCGCCGAACAAGACCTCAAGAAACTATCTGCCTTTCATCGCAACACGATCATCGATGCTCTGGAGCGCAATCTCGCGCATGAACCGACCCGAAATTCACGGAACCGAAAGATGCTTGTCGGGCTGATTCCACCCTGGACGGCGGAACTCCCGGTATGGGAACTCAGAGTCGGACTGTACCGAGTGTTTTACGACGTAGCGGAAGAAGAGCAAGTGGTGTATATTCGGGCAATCCGTAAGAAGCCGGCGGAGCGAATCACGACGGATCTATTATGACAAAAGCCACCGTCAAGGATCTTCAGAAGCATACTGAGGAATTCGTCGCTCAGGCCCAGAAGGGCCGGGTCGTCATAACTCGGCGGGGCAAGCCAACTGCCGTGCTCGTCGGCGTGAACGAGCAAGATTGGGAATCCGTCCTCCTTCAGACCGATCCCAAGTTCTGGAAGCTCATCCATACCCGCCGCAAACAAGCCACCCGTTCGCTCAAAGACGTGAAGGCTGGTCTCCGTCGCCGCCACTAATCCGGGCCAGTGTAGGACCCCGCTCCGCGCGGCCAAGGCCCCTGGTCGCCACCACCCGTTCGGCCAAACAATCGGCAGGAGCCTAAAAAACGCAGAAAGGGGACGGGTCGCTCTCCAAACCCATCCCCTTTCCCGCTTCGCTCTGCCGTTTAGTATCCTGCATCTACTAGCGCAGCCAACCGCTACTCGGCGCTCCAACCCGTTCAGTTTACTTATAGCGGCCGCTGCCTGAAAGACGACGACCTCTAACTAGGCGTCGGACGAAGAATAGACTGGAGCATGCGGCCTCCGGGACTCGATCACACTGAAGACTCTCTATCACCAGATAATGCCTCTAATGGTAGCAAATGCATATCTCCTATGCCTTCAGTATATTTCTCAGGTTTAAGAAAATTGCGTGGAGTAGGATAAACGATCTGGACATCTTCCAAGAAGGATCGCAACAAGCCAACTGCCACTGCTTGCATCTTGCTCCCAATTGGTGCAATCAACAGTCGTTCATACAGTCCATGTTTTCCATACAGCTTCAATAGATGATTGAGCGTTTCCTGGTAATTCAATGTACTAGCATGCAGTCTCTCAGCGTTAGGAATGTCGTCAAGGCGGTTTACTTGCGCGATCATTTGCTCTCGCCACTGATTATGTGAGCCTGGCGGAACACCTTCAATAAGACTTAAGCGGGAAGGCTGTAGTTCTGCTCTTAGTGCTGTAAGCTGATGGGCGTCAAGTGACGGGAAAGCTATCAGTCTCGTTTGCACTCCGGCGGGTGCATGGGAGGATAGTTCTGGGACGAGAGTTACTTCATAAACTCCGGAGGAAAGAAAGAAAATTGGGAAGGATGGATCCGTCTCCGATCTTTTCACCTGTAGCGAAGCTTCTTGCTCGTCGGGCGGGTAACTTTTGGCCTCCGTATAGAGTATGAAACATTTATCGAATCGTTGAGAACGCCGTCTAAGTGCGACCAATACCTGCACTATAAGAAGTCGGGACATACCTGATATATCCACAAAGATCCGTGCACCCGAGGCCCCTACCTTTTCAGAGAAAGTGGCCCCAAAACCCGACGGCTCTTGCCGGTTATAAGTTACTTCAGAAACCCTAATACCGGCTGTATGACATAGGGTTTTCATGACTTCTTCTTTGTTTTCAGCAATTAGCGGTTCATAGCGTATAAGCAATACATTACACTTTGCCCCTTCCTTAACGGCCTTTTCTAAAACTGCGATTGAACGATCTTCAAACCCCCCGCAGACTACGATCCAATCGTCGTCTGACAGCCTGAGTTGGATTGCTGGCTCAAGCTGTGGTTTACATAGGGCCGACAAGATTTCATCTGGGGTTTGGACAGACATACTCACTGCTCAGGCTCGTCGTTTAGTTGAAGCGTTAACTGGTTCTTAAATTCATTTTGCCTTTTTTCCAGTCTCTCCGCATCTTCTGCACTTCTTAATCTCAATTTCTGTTCAAAGGCCTTGGGATCAAGCAAAAACGCTTCGAAGTCTGCTGGCTCCAATTCAATTGAGTCACGCATGCTAAAGGTTAAATGAAAGTGAGGAATTAAGAAGCGCCGCAGATAGAGACGCGGTACCACATTCCCGCGACGGCTTTTGCCACGAAAATCTTCAATGAATACTGAATAGCGAAGGAGTTCGTCATAATATTCCTGGGCTTTGATTGACAATTTAAAGGGCTCATACGGCTCGATGCGACTTGCCTGTTTAGGAGGAGCTCCTTCTTCATTCTTGGAGTCAAGATATTTCAGATGCGAATTCGACACGTTCCCAAAAGCTTCGACTATCGAGACTAACTGCTCGCCACACTTCGGAATCCCTCGAAGATTTTTAAGGAAGCCGCCAGCTGCTTCACGAATTGCTCGGTTTTGGATCTCGATGGGAATTTGAGCTTCTGACCCCCTACCTTCCGCCGCTCTGAAGCCTCCATTCAGTCTTACCATATCTCCAACCAAACCTATGACATAGTGAATATCGCCACTGCACAAGCTACACAGAGCTTCCTTCCCACCGAGAGACGGCTTTTTGCCCTCGCGAATTCCTCTCGCTAATTCATTGTAATTTTGATCTGAGCTACTTCCGACTAAATCCCCTAACTCAGCAACGTAACTCGGCTTGCTTTCGGCAAGTCGCCGACGAAATACGTCTTCAATGAAAGACAGCTTGGGCTCCTCTTCCGCATGGAGATAAACGAGGCCCAAATTGTTCAAGACAAATTCCCTGCTCTCTACGTAAATCTTTCCGTCCACGTCATGCTTTGCAAAAGAAACCGGACTTTCCGTCGACAACTTAAAGAAACACACAGATGCGCGTTGCATGAACACACGGTTTAGATTGGCCTGTAAATCTTTGGTTACTTTAGGCGAGGAATAGTCATCTATAAAAAAGTAGATAGGTCGACCGCGGACAAAAGTTAGATTGACGCTTAAAACTTCGCACGCCTTTATCAATACTTCTGGACCAAAGCATCGGCCTATTGTTCGCTTCAGGTCATTGGCAAATCTATGACGTTCAGCCGCTTTCAAACGTTCCTTATTGAGGGACGCTATGACCGCCCTAAATGTTGCGTAGCCGGGTGAGGGAGGAGGAGCAATTCCAAGCACTCCCCACAAAGCCTCCGTCGTTCTTGCTTCGATACGAGCAAATTCCTCGCCAAAGTACTTCCTTGACCACGCCTCCAGAGAATCGAGAAGCTTTGCTAGCAGCGTCGCAGTGACAAAATGCAGGGGTATATCCAATGCTTGCTCCCTCTCAGGAAGAATGTAACGAGGGAACGCGAAGTAGAGATCGTCACAGCGATAATAAACACCAAGGTACCGTAAGCGCTCAGGGACGGCGTCGCCCACATGCATTTTTTGGTCGAGACTCTGACTTCTGAAAACTGTTGTCTTCCCACAGCCGCGAGGTCCCGTTACAACAACATTGTTTTGACTTTCAATCTCCTGTAGGCCGAGAAAGCGGTCCGAAAAGAGAGCTCGTAACAGAGCTGGAGCCTCACCGATCTGCTCGCAGCTGAGAAAATCAAAGGGGGAAACTAATTGAGTGGTCTCTTGGGCTGCAGTTCGTTCGAATTCAGAATCAAGTTCACGCAGAGCTCGAAGCAGTCCGTCTGGTTGCCTAGCAAGTTGATCGCGGGTGAGATCTATCTCTACAAGGTGCCTCGCTACAAACCTATCTCGAAGCATCCTGAAAATATATTTATCCTTTTGACTGAGCTCGGAGTAGTTTATTGCCTTGAGGAGCTGTTGCAGCATATCTGCAAGCTGCTCGTAATCGTCTTTAAACCTACGATCGCTGGTAGCTTCAGCGACTCCAAAATCTGTCACTCTGAATACATGGCGGGGTCCGATGAGATCGTATGGAGGACGTTCCTGTACAAGGATATTCCCTCCGTGAAGATCACCATGATCGACATCCCGAAATTTCATTTCGTTTAAAAGGTTTAACATGGTGGCTAACCAATCGAGAATGAAGGCGATGGTGATGGCCTCCGATGTCTCAGCAATAAAGTTCTTGAGATTCTTGCCGGAAACATACTCGGAAATAAGAACGATGCAATCAATGCCTGCTTCGTCATCTTTCCAATTCTGAATGTCTATAAATTTCACTGGCGTTGTGCTTGTTAATACATCAGCCTTTTGCACTTCGCCCTGCCAAAGATCACCTCCGTCTTTCCCGTAAACCAAGTTCGACTTGGGAATAATCTTGCATGCGACATCACGCTTGAGCGTACTCGAATGTCCCTGGAATAGATGTGCGTTATTGCCGCTAGCCTTCCAACTTAGAATGGTCACATCTGGGCGGTTCGGTACCGCCTTGCCGACAAAATATTGCTTATTCGGAAGATTTGCGCGCATGTTAGCTGTGCTGGAAGATAAGAAACTGCTCGGTCTTAATACCTCGACATTCTCGGCGCGTCCGGCGTACGTCAGGAATATCGTCAGCTATAATATTCCGAAGTATTAGTGACGGCGCCCTTTGCGTAATTATTGATATAACCACTTCTGAAGGATGCGCATAGAAACTGCGATGGACTTCTTCGCCTACAACAAAAACCCCATAGCCTCTAGAGGTGAGCCCCTTCTCCAGCTTGTCTGCCAAGCGAGTTATTCCATCAATGAAAGTCTTTCGTCGTTTGGCGATGTCGGCATCTTTTAACTCTGCCAAGTCTGGATTAATAAACCATAGCCTAAGCCTATTGTCTCGTCCGTAGTCGAGAGCATTCATATATGGAGGGCTGGTTATTAGTGCATTAAACCGCTTCGGCATTTTCAGATGCTCAATCGCACTTTGGCGGAACGTAACCCCCCTGGAAGAAGGTCTTTCGAAACGCCTATACGTCCGGTGTATCTTTGCAAAGAGGCGGGGCCTCAATTCACGATAGGTATACATTTCTGGGAATTGAGTCGAAGGATACTTCTTGTCACGAAGATACGGTACGAGATGACTGCTGGGATACGAAAGAAATCCTGGGCGCTGGTGATGAAGAATTCCCAGCAAACACGCCATCAGGAATTCGTTTCCTGGCTGTCGAGCCACTGCCGCAAAACGTAGTGTTTCACGTAGGGTATCAGGATGAAAGAATTGTCGCACCCAACTGGGGATAGTGCGTAGATCTGGAGTAGGAAGACTTTCGGCTTCTAACAAGGCGCTTTCTGTCCTCTTTAACGCCTCATTTAGTGTTGGAGGTGGGGAAAGTTTTGCCAGAGAAAGTATTCGAGAATAGGGGCTTATGTCTGCAGCAAATGCACGGCGACCCCGTAATGTTGCCTCTAACGGAATGGTTCCTGCACCAGCAAACGGGTCTACGACCAAGTCGCCGCTTTTTGTGTAGCGCTCTACCAAATCACCCGCGATTCTGCTCTTTATCTTTCCGATATAGGGGGCAAGCTGATGGAGAGAGCACTCGATATGGGAGCAGGGGGCTTTCCACCATTGAGGTGCAGGTTTGATGCGGTCTTGCGAGTGCACGCGTCTAGAGGCCATACATAGAGGACAAGGATAGCGGAAATACGTCAAAGCTGCCACGTCGAAATTAATGTCAGCCGTTCTTAGTTTTGGTGGGGCGGGGGCGGGAGAGTCACTCGCAATGGAGGCTACTATCTCGTCGAGGTCGGCACGGGCTCTGACATTCCAGACTACTTCGCGCCGCGCAGCCGCCTGGCTTTGAGTTCTCGCACGAAGTCCTCGTGGCTCAGCGTCCTTCCTTCGAGGACATCCTGCCGTCCACGTTCGACCGCCTGCAGCAGATAGAGGCGGTACTGTATCTCTTCCAACGTGCAATCTTCGGGAAGCCTGTCGAGCAGCTCCAGCACGGCCTGTTTGGGAGTCATGGCTGATCCCCCTTCACCAAAACGAGTATGTCGCTCGTACACATGCCTGTCAACGTAGCACCACGGCGCCGGTCGGGTAACTTCGGAACATTCTGATCAGACGCGTAACCACCGCGAGCGGGCATGGGTCCATCGGCGACACATGCCCGCCAACCTTGTTTTCCCAGCGGATGGGACGGATGCGGGCTGAGGCCGTCGACATGGCGGGGAGAGTGAATGTGGGATGCCGTGAGGGTGCCGCGAACGGACTCTTCTAGTCTTCTGAGTGAGCGGCCAACAGTACGATGCCGGTGGGTGTCCGGCATGACCGCATCATGGCGCGGCCGAATGCACGCGCCGTCCGTCAGCCGCTCTTGTTTTGAAGCGGCCATCCGTCAGCCGTTCTTAATTTTCCGAAGGGTGCCGGCAGGACCCGCGAGGCTCTTCTCCCATTCGTCAGCCGTTCTTGTCTTGGCAGCAGCCGGCCATCTGCCGCTTTTAGAGGATTTACTCGCCTTTGGAGAATTCCCTTGCGCCATGCATGACGCCTAGCACTGCAACTTCATCATCATGGATTTCATAGAAAAGTCTGTACTGACCTATCAGCAACTCACGGACGCGCGGATCAGTGAGCTCCGGCACCACCCGGCCGCGCTCGCCCAGGCTAGAGAGGCTTTCGGCTTTCTCGAAAACGTTTTCTAGGAAAGTTAGAGCAGCGGCGGGAGAGTCACTTGCAATGAAGGCCACTATTTCGTCGAGGTCGGTTCGCGCGCCAGGGGTCCAGATTACTTGGCGCCGCTTTGCCACTTGGTCCTTAGCTCACGCATGACATCTTCGTGTCGCAGCTTCTTTCCTGCGGCAAACTCCTCCCGGCCGCGTTCGACCGTCTGCATGAGGTAGATCCGATATTGGATCTCTTCCAGCGTGCAGTCCTCGGGCAGCTTGTCGATGAGCTTGATCACCGCTTGCTTAGTGGTCATGTAGAGGCTCCTTAATTCACCTCAATTATGTCGCCCATGCCGAGGCCTGTCAACGTAGCACCACGGCGCTAGCCGGGTAACTCGGAACATTCTGATCAGAAGCGAAGCCACCGCTAGCGGGCATGGGTCCATGAGCGACGCATGCCCGCCAACCTTGTTTCTCCCCAGCGGATGGGACGGCGATGGGCTGAGGCCGTCGCCATGGCGGGGGCGAGCGGTATGGAGAGCAAACAAAGGTGCCGCGAACGGACTCTTCTAATCCGATGAGTGAGCGGCCAGACAGTACGATGCGGGAAGGTGTCCGGCGTGGCCGCATCATGGCGCGGCCGATGCACGCGCCGTCCGTCAGCCGCTCTTGCTTTGGCTCGTTATTCGAACAGCTTCCTGATCCCCGCCTTGATCTGCTCCAATCCGTCTTTCAGGTCTTTCTCCAACGTCCCGGCTCTTTCCTGCACCGCCTTCCTCTTCTCCTTGAGCTGCCCCTTGAACGTCTCCAGCTTCCCCAGCATCTCCTGCTTCTTCGCCTCCATCGCCTCCTGCTGCTTCACCTTCTCGACCTCGAAGCGGCCCTTCAGCGCGTCCAATTCCGCCTCCAGGCTGCTCGCCTTCCCGACCAGCTCCTCCCAGAGCCGGCCCGACTCGAAGGCCGCTCCTTTCAGCTTCTGATCCGCCGCGGACTCGAAGTCGCTCAGCGCGTTCAGGATCTTCCCCCGCTGGTCCTCGAAAGCGTCCCTGGCCTCCGCCTTGCCGAGCGCGAGCTGCACCTCCAGCCGCTCCAGCTTGGCCTTCACCTCGGCCTTGGCCTGGTCCGCCGTGTCCTTCGACTTCTCCACCTCCGCCTGGACCCGCTTGAGCACCTCCCGGAGGTGCTGCTTGCGCTCCTCCAGCCGCTGCAGCGCCTGGTCCTTCGTCTGACGGAGCTGCGCCTCCAGCGCCAGCGCCTGGTGCTCCAGCGCGTCCAGCTTCTTGTCCACCGTGGCCCGGATGTCCTTGATTCTCGACATGAGATCCTCCTCTATGATGACGTCTATTGCCCCGCCTCGCCCAGCGCCCGCACGTCATCGAGCCAGACCGCCCGCTGCTTCTCGTCCATCCCCTCCACCGTCCCGATCAGGCTGCTGCGGATGGGACGGACGCCGGCGAAGCCGAGGACGTTGCGCTGCAGGTTCCTGAGGCCGTGGGCGAGAAACACCCACCGGTAGATGAAGGCCGGCATGCCCATCGTGACGACGATCCTGGCGGACTTGCCGGTGAGGCGCTTTTTCGGCCAGCGGCCCTCGGCCGTGTCGTCGAAGGCGAAGCCGGGACGGAAGACCTGCTCGAAAAAGGCCTTGAGCAGCGCGGGCATGTCGCCCAGCCAGAGCGGAAAGAGGATGACCAGGTGGTCCGCCCAGGCGATCGCCTCCTGCGCCTGCTTGATCGCGTCCGGCAGCGGCCCGCTCTCGAAGTCCTCCTTGGTCCGCAGGAGCGGAAAGTCCAGCCTGGCAACCTCGAGGCGCCGCACCTCGTGGCCGCCGTCCTCCGCGCCTTTCGCATATTCGTCCGCCAGCGCATGGCCGAAGTGGCGCGCCCGGGCGTCGGGATGGCCCTGGATGACCGTGATGCGTTTGGGCATGGCGGCGGCTCGCGTGGACGGAGGACCCGGTCTGCCGGGGAACAAGGCTAAGCCTTGGAGGAAATCCTGTCAAATCAGCCGTGAGGCAGGAGACGGCGGCGGATCTTTTCGGGTAGACTGCGGGACACCGAAACCATTATCCATTCCACGGAGCATGACGGACATGAGCGGACAAGAGAGCGCCGACCAGCGATTGAACAGCCTGTTGTTCCGGGCCCACCCCTGGCATGGGGTCTCCATCGGAGACGAGGCGCCGGAGGTGGTGACGGCCTACATCGAGATCGTGCCGACCGACACGGTGAAATACGAAGTGGACAAGGTGACCGGCTTCCTCAAGGTCGACCGCCCCCAGCGCTTCTCCAACCTCTGCCCCTCCTACTACGGGCTGGTGCCGCAGACCTACTGCGGCGAGCGGGTGGCCGAGCTCTTTGCCAGGCGCGCGAGCCGGAAGGGCATCGTCGGCGACCGCGACCCCCTGGACATCTGCGTGCTCACCGAGAAGACGATCCCGCACAGCGACATCCTGCTCACCGCCCTGCCGATCGGCGGGCTCAGCATGCTGGACGGCGGCGAGGCGGACGACAAGATCATCGCCGTGATGAAGGACGATGCCGTCTACGGCGGCTTCACCGACATCGCCAACTGCCCGCCGACGCTGATCGACCGGCTCCAGCACTACTTCCTGACCTACAAGCAGGCCCCCGGGACGACCCAGCACAAGGTGGAGATCACCAACGTCTACGGCCGCGCGGAGGCGCTGAAGGTGATCCGCGCCAGCCACGCCGACTACCGCGCGCAGTTCCCCGAACTGGCCTCCCGCTGCCCGAAAGCCCTGGGATGAGGGCTGCCGTTTGTCGGCTCCGCCTTACTCCAGGTCCTCGATCCAGAGAAGCCGCCGTCGATGTTCAGCTTGTGTCAATGCCGAGTACAATTTGCGATCGGCAGTCACCATTCGGCCGTCTACCGCCTCGGCCAGGGCGAGATAGAGACAATCGTAGAGACTGCGCTGGGTCACGAGTGCCAGCGCGTAAGCGGGGCGGAAAAGCCGCTCATCGGCATGCCGCTGCAACGGCAAACAGCGCATTTCCGTGAGAATGAAGTCGCCATCTGCCGGGGTCAGCTCTCCTCGTCGAATTTTCTTGGATAGGACGTTGCCGATTTCCAGCCAGAAGAAGGCCGGCACCGACAAGCGCCGGTCCGGCTGCTGCAAACGACCCGCCGCCTCGGAGAAGCGCTCAGGAACGAACCATTTGACGGCGACGCTTGCATCGACCACATAACGGGTCACCGATCCCGATCCTCGCGTATGAGTCTGGTGCTGTCGCTAAACCGTCGTCCGGACTTCTTAAGACGCTTCCGGAAACTCTCAATCCGTTTCCAGGCGGCTTCATAGTCCGGCGCTGCCTCTTCCAAAATCGTCTTTACTTCCGATTGCAGAGATCGGCCATGCTCCTTGGCCCTACGTTTCAATCTTTCGACCACTTTGTCATCCAGCTCGCGGACGAGCACCTGCGCCATGTCTCCACCTCCTCCTATCTGCTAGCACAATGCTAGCATATCTCTTAATTCGGGCAAGGACAAACTTTCAAGCGCTTGTCTTGCCTACTTATTTCCTTGCCTGCCGGAGCGCTTGTTTGCCGAGCGGGTGGCGCCGACCATAAATGCACTTTATAGCGCAGCCACCTTTAGCGGTGACGGATCCCTCGGCGATGCGTCGCCGCCCACTTGTTTTCCTAGCGGCTGGAAGGGATGGGCAAGGAGGGGATCGGCACTTACGGTGAGACGGGCGCCCCGCCTCACTTGCCCGGCCCGCTCACCCAGACACTGCGGCCTCACTCTGACACTGCCCGCTCACCAACTCGCGGGCGTCCGCGGACTTGAGCCTCCTTACTCGTCGGCTCGCGGACCTCGGCCGCGCGCACAAACGTGGTGCTTGTTATTCCTCGCACCGTGCGCCCCATCCGTTCCAGCCGCTGAGAGAGACAGAGGGGGGGCGGTGACAGACCGCTCATAGATCCGTCACCGCTCGGAAAGACGAAGGGTGCCCTTCTCCAATCAGACGCGTTAGCCACCATTAGCGGGTACGGGATGCGCGACGCGACAGCTAGGAGCGTCAGGTTTGCGCACGCCGGCGAGACCGTGAGCCGGCCGGGTCTGCTGAAGCGGCTCGTACCCGCCATCATTTATTAAGCTGGCGGACGGGTTCTTCGCGAGTGGGTGGCGCCCGTCAGGGACCCTGCCGCGCGGAGCGGGGGTCCCCCACACCGGGCGGGGGTGCGAGCACG
Source organism: Gaiellales bacterium (assembly GCA_003599855.1). Taxonomy (GTDB): domain Bacteria; phylum Actinomycetota; class Thermoleophilia; order BMS3ABIN01; family BMS3ABIN01; genus SURF-19. The sequence goes on from QZKG01000062.1 coordinate 12,931, forward strand.
GCGGGGTG
>QZKG01000075.1 GCA_003599855.1 Gaiellales bacterium
GAACGCCCTGGCCAGCACCCCGTCCGGCGGCCGGGTGACGGTGGGCGCTGTCCGGGAGGGGGAGCGGGTCCTCATCAGCGTCGCCGACACCGGCCCCGGGATAGGCCCGGACCGGCTGCCCCACATCTTCGAGCGCTTCTACCGCGCCGGCGAGGGCGCCCGCGGCGCCGGACTGGGACTGGGGCTGCCCATCTCGCGCCAGCTGGCCCGGGCCATGGGCGGCGACATCAGCGTCACCTCGGTTCCCGGCGAGGGCGCGACCTTCGTCGTCTCCCTGCCCGCCTGAGACCGGCTGCCCGCGGGCAGGCCGGGCCTTCTCGCCGGGGCCCCTCCTAATGCCCGCTGGACCCCTGCCGATAATGATGCCATCCCAAATCGGCGCTACTCTTGCAACATGGCGGGACGGTATCTATAATTTACCGTCACTTTTGTTAAGAAAGGCAGGGATAGAGGCAAGTGTCAGACCACGAAGTAGTCCTTACAAAACAGGGTTTCAAAGAGCTTTCCGAGGAGCTCGACTACCTTTCCTCGGTGAAGCGCGAAGAGATCGCCGAGCGCATCAAGGACGCCCGCGAGTTCGGCGACATCAGCGAGAACAGCGAGTACAACGAGGCCAAGAACGAGCAGGCGAAGCTGGAGATGCGCATCGAGAAACTCGAGCGCGACCTGCGCAATGCCCGCGTCCTCCAGGGCTCAGAGATCAAGACCGACGCCGTGGGCATCGGTTCCACCGTCACCCTCAAGGATGTCAAGAAGGGCAAGTCCTTCAAGTACATAGTCGTCGGCTCAGCCGAGGCGGACCCGGCCAACAGCCGTCTGTCCAACGAGTCCCCCGTGGGCAAGGCGATCATGGGCCGCAAGGTCAACGAGACGGTCGCGGTGACCACCCCGCGCGGCAACGTCAAGTACAAGATCACCTCCATCAAGAAAGGATAGCGCGTGTCCGAGAGGCCTATGTCCGAGGCCGAGGAGCGCCGCAACAAGCTCGATCGCCTGACCGCGGCGGGCCAGTCACCTTACCTCAACCGCTTCCCGGACCCGGAGCCTGTCGCCCCTTTGCTGGAGCGCTACGACGGCCTCGAGGGCGAGGACAAGAGCGGGACCCACCGCGTCGCCGGCCGGCTGATGGTCAAGCGCGGGCACGGCAAGGCCGCTTTCTACGTGCTCAGGGACGCCTCCGGCTCCATCCAGCTCTACGGCAACGTCAACAACCTCGGCGAGGACGGTTTCGCCGCCTACACTGATTTCGACGTGGGCGATGTGGTCGGCGTCACCGGCCCGGTCTTCCGCACGCGCCGCGGCGAGCTCTCCGTCGAGGTCGAGTCCATCATCCTGCTGGCCAAGGCCCTGAAGCCGCTACCGGAGAAGTGGCACGGGTTGACCGACGTGGAGATCCGCTACCGCCAGCGCTATCTGGACCTCATCGCCAACGAAGAGGTCCACCGGGCCTTCGCCGTGCGCAGCCGGGTGCTGTCGAGCATCCGCCGTTTCATGGACGAGCGCGGCTTTTTGGAGGTGGAGACACCCATCCTGCAGACCATCCCCGGCGGCGCCACCGCCCGTTCCTTTGAGACCCACCACAACGCCCTGGACATCGAGCTCTACATGCGCATCGCCCTGGAGCTGCACCTGAAGCGGCTCATCGTCGGCGGTTTCGACAAGGTCTACGAGATCGGCCGTATCTTCCGCAACGAGGGCATCTCCACCAAGCACAACCCGGAGTTCACCATGCTGGAGTCGCAGCAGGCCTACGCGGACTACAACGACGTCATGGAGATGGTGGAGCAGATGGTAGCCCGGGTAGCCCAGGAGGTGCTGGGCACGCTCAAGGTGCCGTTCAAGGGGGAGGAGATCGACCTGACCCCTCCCTGGCGGCGGGTGACCCTCAGGGACATCATCGCCGAGCACAGCGGCGTCGACTTCACCGAATATCCCGAGCGCGAACAGCTCAGGGCCAAGCTGGAGGAGCTGGGCGTCGAGTACGACCCCGCCTCCGGCTGGGGCAAGCTGGTGGACGAGCTGCTCTCCACCTTCGTCGAGCCGAAGCTGATGCAGCCCACCTTCATCGTCGACTACCCCGTGGAGCTCTCGCCCCTGGCGCGCACAAAGGATGACGACCCGACGCTGGTGGAGCGCTTCGAGGGTTTCATCGGCGGCATCGAGGTAGCCAACTGTTTCTCGGAGCTCACCGACCCGGACGAGCAGCGCCGCCGCTTCAGCGAGCAGGTGGCCCAGCGCGAGGCCGGCGACGAGGAGGCCGGCTACATGGACGATGACTTCCTCACCGCCCTGGAGTACGGCATGCCCCCTTCGGGCGGCTCCGGGCTCGGCATCGACCGCCTGACGATGATCCTCACCGACTCGCCCTCCATCCGCGACGTCATCTTCTTCCCGCTCCTGAAGCCGGAGAAGTGACCGGCGGGCCCGGCGCGGCCCGCGAGATCGCCTGTAAGTTACCCCCCTGCGGCGCCTGAAGTCACAGCCTTGACCACTGTACATGGTTGTGGGTTTGCCAATATAATCTCTCCATCCGATGCGGGGGCAGCGATCGTCGGCGAAGCCATGAGAGGGAGGAACCGGATGAGATTCAGGATAGGGGAAGTCTACAGCGACAGCGTGGCCAGCATCCGCAAGAGCCCGACAGTGCTGCTGCCCGCGGTGATGACGGTCCTGGCGCCGCTGCTCCTGGGGCTGCTCTTCTACGCCGCCGGCTCTTCCTATACCGGCCCGTACCTCCATGACGGCTCCCGGCAGCTGGATTCCGACGAATTCGCCGTTTTCGGATTATTCATGCTGGCGTTCGTCATCCTGAGCGTGCTGTTCTACGCCTGGATGACGCAGGTCGCCGCCGCCGCGGTGCGGGAAGGGGCGGTCTCCTTCAGGGGCGCCCTGCGGCTCATCGGGCCCGGGACGCTGAGGGTGGTGCTCAGTGAGATCATCATCGGCCTGATATTCCTGGGCGCGGGCGTGATCTATCTGATCATCATGATGTCCGCAGGGGACAGCAACGCCTCAGTCGTGGCGTCCGCCATCATAACCGTGGCCCTGATGATCGCCGCGTGGGCGTTCTTCTCCCTGGTCCCCACCGCCTGCGCTTACGAGAACATCGGCCCTGTCAAATCCCTGTCCGCAGGCACCGCGGCCGCCAGGCCGGCGTTCTGGAGCATGGTGGGGTTCCTGGTCGTGACAGCCCTCGGCATCGGCGCGGTCACCTTCCTGGCCGGCATCGTGGCGTGGGCGTTCGGCACCGGCGACGCCGCCATGGTGGCCAGCATGGTCATCGATGGCGCCGTCAACGTCGCTACCACGACCTTTTTCGCCCTCGCCCTCACCCACGTCTACGCCTGGCTCAGGCGGGCGCCGGACGGGGAAACAGTGCGGGAGGAGGAGCCCCCCGGTTTTAGCGAATACCCACCTGTGCTATAATGTGCATCAGCTACAGGGGAGGATGCTAATGGCAGGATATGTTCGCTTTACTGAGATTATGTCTTGCCGTGCCCCGGTAGCTTTTCAAATTCCATAGCAAACTACCTCAAAGCCGGCACATGTGCCGGTCGTGTTTTAGGGCGACTATCCCGAGCTGCTGTTGAAGCGCGAGCTGCCTGTTCCCGAGATCCTGGCTGAGCAGAGGGCATATGGACGCAGGTTCCGCGCCCCCGCTGCCAGCTCAAGCATGCGCCCGCTTTGACCGAAAGGGCCTGGAAAGGAAAAGGGCCGCCGGGCGGCGAAGAAGCAAATCCGCCGCCTGTTGGCCGGGCAGTCCGTCTGCCGGCGCCTTTTTCAGGCAAGTTTCGGGCTTTGCCACTGCGGGAACAAGGCCATTATAGGCTGTCCCCGGCGGAGGCCTCGACCAGGAAGACCAGGTGATTTTTTATGTTTGAGCGTTTCACGGAAAGAGCCCGCCAGGTGGTTGTACTGGCGCAGGAGGAAGCCCGGGCTCTCAAGCACAACTATATCGGCACCGAGCACCTGCTGCTCGGGCTGCTCAGGGAAGAAGAGGGCATCGCCGCCCAGGTGCTCACCACCCTCGATGTCAACCTTGACGAGGTGCGCATGCAGGTGGCCCAGATAGTGGGCATGGGCGACGAGGCGGCGGCGGGCCAGATCCCCTTCACGCCGCGGGCGAAGAAGGTACTGGAGCTGGCCCTCCGGGAGGCGCTCTCCCTCGGCCACAACTATATCGGCACCGAGCACATCCTGCTGGGTCTCATCAAGGAGAACGAGGGCGTCGCCGCCCGCATCCTGCTGGAGTTCGACGCCGACTCGGAGAAGATCCGCAACGAGATCATGCGCAAGCTCACCGGTTCCGCCCGGCGCACGCCGGCGCCCCAGGGCGAGCAGCGCAAGAAGGTCAAGCTGCTGGACCAGTTCGGCCGCAACCTGACCAAGCTGGCTGCGGACGGAAAGCTGGACCCGGTGGTGGGGCGCGAGACCGAGATCGAGCGCGTGATGCAGATCCTATCCCGCCGCACCAAGAACAACCCGGTGCTCATCGGCGAGCCCGGCGTGGGCAAGACCGCCGTGGTGGAGGGGCTGGCCCAGCGCATCTCGTCCAACGACGTGCCTGAGATCCTCAAGGGCAAGCAGATCTACACGCTGGACCTGGCCGCCCTGGTGGCGGGCTCCAAGTACCGCGGTGAGTTCGAGGAGCGGCTCAAGAAGGTCATGAAGGAGATCCACGAGCACGGTGAGATCATCCTCTTCGTGGACGAGCTCCATAACCTGGTGGGGGCGGGCGCCGCCGAAGGCGCCATCGACGCTGCCAGCATCCTCAAGCCGGCGCTGGCCCGGGGAGAGCTGCAGACCATCGGCGCCACCACCATCGAGGAATACCGCAAGTACGTGGAGAAGGACGCCGCGCTGGAGCGCCGCTTCCAGCAGATCATGGTGGACGAGCCCTCGGAGGAGGATACCGAGCTGGTGCTCAAGGGCCTGAGGGACCGCTACGAGGCGCACCACCGCATCAAGATCACCGACGAGGCCCTCCATGCCGCCGCGCGGCTGTCGGCCCGTTACATATCAGACCGTTTCCTGCCCGACAAGGCCATCGACGTCATCGACGAGGCCTCGTCCCGCATGCGCATCAAGACCATGACGGCCCCGCCGCAGTACCGCGAGCTGGAGGCCGACATCGAGAAGGTCCGCAAGGAGAAGGAAGCGGCCATCGAAGCCCAGGAGTTCGAGAAGGCGGCCAACCTGCGCGACCAGGAGCGCAAGCTCTCCAACAGGAAGCGCGAGCTGGCCGAGGAATGGAAGAACGACGAGGGGCGCGAGGTGGCCAGCATCGGCGAGGAGGAGATCGCCGACATCGTCTCCATGTGGACCGGCATCCCGGTGTTCAAGCTCACCGAGGGCGAGTCCCAGAAGCTCCTGCGCATGGAGGACGAGCTGCACCGGCGCGTCGTCGGCCAGGACCAGGCCATCCACGCCGTCTCCAAGGCGATCCGGCGTTCCCGCGCGGGCATCAAGGACCCGCGCCGCCCCACCGGCTCCTTCGTCTTCCTGGGTCCCTCGGGCGTGGGCAAGACCGAACTGGCGCGCACGCTGGCCGAGTTCCTCTTCGGCGACGAGGACGCCCTGCTGCAGGTGGACATGTCCGAGTACATGGAGAAGCATGCGGTGTCCAGGCTCATCGGCTCGCCGCCGGGTTACGTCGGCTACGAGGAGGGCGGCCAGCTCTCCGAGGCGGTCCGGCGCAAGCCCTATTCAGTCATCTTGCTCGACGAGATCGAGAAGGCGCACCCGGATGTCTTCAACATCCTGCTGCAGATCCTCGAGGACGGCCATCTCACCGATTCCCAGGGCCGCACCGTCGACTTCCGCAACACCATAGTCATCATGACGTCGAACATCGGCGCACAGACGATCTCGCGGGAAAGCACCCTGGGCTTCGGCAAGGCCGACGAGCAGGGCATGTCCTACGAGGAGATGAAGAACCGCATCACCGGCGAGCTCAAGAAGGTGTTCCGTCCGGAGTTCCTCAACCGCCTCGACGAGGTCATCGTCTTCCACAAGCTGGAGCGCGGCGACATCAAGCAGATAGTCGACCTGATGATCAACCGGGTCGGCGAACAGCTCGGCGAGCGCAACGTGGACATCCAGCTCACCGAGGAAGTCAGGGAGCTGCTGGTGGAGAAGGGCTACGACCCGGCCATGGGCGCCCGGCCGCTCAGGCGCGCCATCCAGCAGTACATCGAGGACCTGCTGGCGGACGAGGTACTGGCCGGCGCCGTTCCCGACGGCTCCACGGTGCTGGTGGACCGCAAGGACGACTCGACTTTCATGACCCTGCTGGCGGCCAAACCCAAGCCCAAGAAGGAGATGATAGGCGCGGCCAACAGCGACGCGGGCAACAACACGGGCCCGGATGGCGAAGGCATCTAGCCTTTTCGTCTGTGGCGAGTGCGGCCACGAAGCCGGGAAGTGGCTGGGGCGCTGCCCCGGTTGCGGCTCGTGGAACAGTTTTGTCGAGGAAGTGACCGAGGGCCGCAAGGCCGCTGCGGGCAGGGCCCGCGAAGCGGTTCCGAGGCGTCTCGCTGATGTCGAGACCCAGGCGACGGCCCGTATCAGGACGAGGATCTCCGAGCTGGACCGTGTGCTCGGTGGAGGCATAGTCCCGGGATCGCTGGTGCTTGTCGGCGGCGAGCCGGGAATCGGTAAGAGCACCATCCTGTTGCAGGCGCTCGCGAACCTCTGCCGTGAACACAGGGTTCTTCTTGTTTCAGGAGAAGAGTCGGCCGCTCAGGTGAAGCTCAGGGCGGACCGGCTGCTGCATGACGTGGGGCCGGTGGAGGTCCTGGCGGAGACGCAGCTCGAGGTGATCACCGCCGCCATCAGGAAGGCGCAGCCGGAGCTGGTGGTGATCGACTCGGTGCAGACGCTCTACAGCGAGGAGCTGGGCTCGGCGCCGGGTTCGGTGGGCCAGGTGCGGGAGGCCGCGGCGCGGCTGATGCGGCTGGCCAAGGAAGAGGGCATCGCCGTCTTCCTTGTGGGCCATGTCACCAAGGAGGGTTCGCTGGCCGGACCGCGGGTGCTGGAGCACATGGTGGATACGGTGCTCCAGTTCGAGGGCGACCGCAACCTGACCTACAGGGTGCTCAGGTCGGTGAAGAACCGTTTTGGCTCGACCAACGAGATCGGCGTCTTCGAGATGAAGGAGTCCGGGCTCGACGTGGTGGAAGACCCGTCGGCCCTGTTCCTGGAAGAAGGGGAGCGGAGTTCGGGGTCGGCGATACTGGCCGCCCTGGAAGGCAGCCGCTCCCTGCTGGTGGAAGTGCAGGCCCTGGTGGCCGGCAGCGGGATGGAGTACCCGCGGCTGGTGGCCAACGGCATCGAGCGGGGTCGCCTGGCGATGATAGTGGCGGTGCTGGGGCGCCGCGCCGGGCTCAACCTGGCCGGCAGCGACGTGTTCGTGAACGTCGCCGGCGGGGTGAGGGTCGATGAGCCCGCGGCGGACCTGGCGATAGCCATGGCCATCGCCTCGGCCCAGCGGGACAGGCCGGTGCCGGGCAAGACCGCCTTTTTCGGCGAGTTGAGCCTCACGGGCGACCTGCGCTACTGCATCGGCGCCGACAGGCGCGTCGAGGAAGCTTTGAAGATGGGCATCGGGACGGTCGTGATGCCGGCCAAGAATGCCGACGGCATCACCCGCAGCCATGAAGGGATCGAGTTGCGGGGGGCCGCCAGCGTCTCGCTGGCCCTGGCACGGGTATTCGACTAGAGGAGCAGGATGGTTGAAACAAGGCATGACCTGAAGCGGGACAAGCGGCTGGTGGAAGCGCTGGCGCGGGTAGCGCCGGGCACGCCGCTCAGGGACGGGATCGACAACATCATCCGTGCCAAGACGGGCGCGCTGATAATCCTGGGCGACCAGCGGGAGATCTCGTTTCTCTTCTCGGGCGGCATCAGGCTCGACATGGAGTTCTCGCCCAACATGCTCTACGAGCTGGCGAAGATGGATGGCGCCACCATCCTCAACCGGGGGGTGACGCGCATCCACCGGGCCAACGTGCAGTTGATGCCCGATGCCGCCATCGAGTCGCAGGAGACCGGAACCCGGCACCGCACCGCCGAGCGGGTGGCGCGGCAGACCAGCGCCCTGGCTATCTCCATCTCGCAGGACCGTGACGTGGTCAGCCTGTATGTCGGCGACATCAAGTACGCGCTGACCGACATCAGGGTCCTGCTGGGCAAGGCGAACCAGGCCCTGCAGACGCTCGACCAGTACCGCACGCGCCTGGACAAGGTGACGGATAACCTGACGGCGCTGGAGTTCGAGGATTCGGTGACGCTGCACGACGTCATCGGCGTGCTGCAGCGCTCCGAGGTGGTGGCACGCGTCGCCGGGGAGATCGATGGTTACCTCCTCGAACTGGGAGTGGAAGGCAGGCTCGTGGCCATGCAGCTGGAAGAGCTGATGAGCGGCGTGATGAAGGACCGGCAGGCGCTCATCAGGGATTACCTGCCGCGCCGCAAGCAGAGCGTCGACAGGGCCGCGGAGAGGATCACGGCGGCGACCACCGACGAGCTGTTCGACCCGGTGGAACTGGCCGCCCTGCTGGGTTACGACCGCAAGGCCAAGGCGGCCGACACGCGCATGACCCCCAGGGGTTACCGGGTGCTCAACAGCATCCCGCGGCTGCCGTCGGCAGTGATCGGCAACATCGTCGAGAAGTTCGGCACGCTCAAGGCGCTGATGGTGGCCGACGAGGACGACCTGGTGGCCGTCGAGGGCGTGGGCAGGGTGCGGGCAACGGAGATCGGCGAGGGGCTGGCGCTCCTCAAGGAGCATGCCTTCGCCGAGAAGTACAGTTTCAGGTGATTTGTCCGGACAAGGGTGTTAACCTGTTAACCTGAAAAGGGAGAGGAGGTCAGGTCATTGGCGTACAAAGTAGGCGATAAGGTTGTCTACCCCCACCATGGGGCCGGCAAGGTCATCAAGAAGGAGAAGCGGGATGTCCTGGGCAGGAAGATGGAATATCTCACCATCCAGATCCTTCACAACGACATGACCGTCATGGTCCCGGTGGACAACGCTGACAAGGCAGGCCTGCGCAAGGTCATCGCGCCGAAGGAAGTGGAGGAGGTCATCGCCGTCCTCAGGCAGGACGAGACCAAGATGCCCAAGAACTGGAACCGCCGCTTCAAGTACAACCGCGAGAAGATCAAGACCGGTGACATCTTCGAGCTGGCCGAGGTGGTCCGCAACCTCTCCATCCGCGAGAGCGAGAAGGGCCTTTCCACCGGCGAGAAGCAGATGTACGGGCGGGCCAAGAAGATCCTTGCCAGTGAACTGATGTACGCGCGCGGGCTCGAGGAGGAGGAGGCCGACAAGTTCCTCGACGGGGTACTCAAGGAGATGAGCGCCGTCGGGGCCGGGGCGCCGAGGAAGATGGATGACGGACCCTGAACCCTGGAGCGCTGCACTGAATATTCTTACAGACGGCCGCCGGCATCAAAGCTGGCGGTTCGTTGTTGGGTTGCCGCATTGTCGTTTTGAATGGGAGGATGCTTGCAGCTGGCTGTCATAATAGCCGCCGGAGGGGTCGGCAGCCGCATGGGGCTGGGGCAGTCCAAGCAGCTCCACCGGCTGGCGGGCCGGCCGGTGCTGGCGCGCACCATCGCCATCTTCGAGCCGGTGAGCCAGGTGAGCGAGATCGTCGTGGCCATCGACCCGGACGATACCGGCCGCTTCCGCTCCGAGGTCGCGGCCGCAGGCGCTTTCAGCAAGCTGGGCGAAGTGGTGTCCGGCGGGGAGAACCGCGCCTCGTCGGTCAACAACGCGCTGGCGGCCCTGGGCAGCGGCGCCGACACCGTGCTGGTGCACGACGGCGCGCGGCCGCTGTTCACCGCCGGGCTCCTGCAGCGCGGCATGGCGGAGTTCACCCGCGACACCTGCGACGGCATCGTCTTCGGCCTGCCGGTCACCGACACGATAAAGGTCGTCCGCCCTGAGGGCCGGATCATCGCCGAGACGCCCGGGCGCGAACGCCTCTGGCAGGCCCAGACGCCCCAGGTTTTCACCCGGGAAGCCATCGAGAGGGGTTACGACGCCCCGCCTGAGGTCCTCAACCGCGCCACGGACGACGCCTTCCTGGTGGAGCGCGCCGGCGGCGTTGTGAAGATGGTCATGGGCAGCCGCGAGAACATCAAGCTCACCGAGCCCGCGGACCTGGTGGTGGCGGAGGCGATCCTGAGGGCGCGCCAGGAGCGATCATGATGGCGGGAAAAGGGCAAGGGATGCGATGGGAGAAATGCACCGGTGCTGGATGGGCATGCATCCCTGGAGAGCATCATCATCCGGAGATGACCGGGAGGGGAGGTCGCGCTTGGGTTTCAGGACCGGCATAGGCTTCGATGCGCACCGTTTCGCCGAGGGGCGGCGCCTGGTGCTGGGTGGGGTCGGGATCGATCACCCCCTGGGCCTGGCGGGGCACTCCGACGCCGACGTCCTCTGCCACGCCATCGCCGACGCGCTGCTGGGGGCGGCGGGGCTGGAGGACATCGGCCACTACTTCCCCGACAGCGACCCCCGCTGGCAGGACGCCGACAGCACCCTGCTGCTGGCCGAGGCGGCGCGCCTGGCGGGTGAGGCAGGCTGCCGCGTGGCCAACGTCGACGCCGTCGTGGTGGCCGAAGAGCCGAAGATCGCTCCCCACCGCGAGGCGATGCGCGCCCGGCTGGCGGAGGCCATCGGCGTGCCGGTTTCATCTGTCTCTGTCAGGGGAACGACTACCGAAGGGATGGGTTTCACCGGGAGGGGCGAGGGTATCGCGGCCATGGCCGTGACTTTGCTAGAATGCGGTGGGGCAGGACCGGACAAACCGTAAGAAGGGGGCAGGGAGAGCAAATGTACGCGATCAATTTCTATTCACACTTCTACGACGACCAGTTGCGCAACCGCCGCAAGACGGCCACTATCCGCCTGGGCGACAAGAGCGACAAGTACCGCAAGGGCGAGCTGGTCTGGATCACCGTCGGCCGCAAGTACGGCCCGCGGCAAAAGCTTTTCACCGCCATCATCGACAGCGTCGAGGTCAAGCCCATCGACGACCTGAGCCCCCGGGACGTGGAGCGGGAGAACCCCGAGTTCCGGCGCGTCGACGAAGTGGTCAGCCTCCTGACCCAGGTCTACAACCGCCCGGTGACGCTGCAGGACACTGTCACCGTGGTCCATTTCTCCGACGTCGCCGAATAGGCGGTCCGGGCGTATTTCATGATGACGACCGGCGGCCAGCCATCAGGTCCCGTGCGGGTGCGCTTCGCCCCCAGTCCCACGGGAACCCTGCACGTGGGTTCGGCCCGCACCGCGCTTTACAATTTCCTTTTCGCCCGCCACGAAGGGGGCGTTCTCGTGCTGCGCGTGGAGGATACCGACGCCGCCCGCTCCAGCCGCGATTTCGAGGAGTCGATCATGGCCGACCTGGCCTGGCTCTGCCTCTCCTGGGACGAGGGACCGGATATCGGCGGCGGCTGCGGCCCTTACCGCCAGAGCGAGCGTTCGGCGGCCGGCGTTTACCGCGACGCCGCCATGCGGCTGCTGGAAGCGGGAAAGGCCTATTACTGCTTCTGCCCCCAGGAGCGGCTCGACGAGCTCAGGCAGCGCTGCCTCGACCGGGGTGAGATGCCCCGCTACGACCGGGCCTGCGCCGGCCTGGCCCGCGAGGAGGCGGCGGCGCGCGTGGCGGCGGGCGAGCCGGCCACCATCCGTTTCCGCATCCCTGACCGCGATGTGGTGGTGGAGGACATCATCCACGGCAAGGTGCGCTTCGCCGGCGACGTGCTGGGGGACTTCATCATCCTGCGCTCCGACGGGGTGGCCTCCTACAACTTCGCCGTGGTGGTGGACGACATCGCCATGGACATCACCCATGTCATTCGCGGTGAGGACCACCTGACCAACACCGCCCGGCAGGCGCTGCTCTACGACGCCCTGGGCGCAGCGCCGCCGGCCTTTGCCCACCATTCGCTCATCATGGGCCCCGACGGCGGCAAGCTCTCCAAGCGCCACGGCGCCACCTCGGTGGGGGACTTCAGGAAGATGGGATACCTGGCGCCCGCCATCGTCAACTACCTGGCGCTCTTGTCGTGGTCGCCGGGGGAGGACCGGGAGAAGCTTACGCTCACGGAGATGGGGGAGGAGTTCGACCTGGCGCGGGTCTCCAGGAGCCCGGCCATCTTCGACATCCAGAAGCTCAACTGGCTCAACGGCCTGTATATCCGTGAGCTCGGGCCGGATGATTTCCATGGGGCCATCGGGCCGTTCCTGGGGGAAGTCCCGGCACAGCTATCGCTCACCGCCGGGCAGCTGGCGGTGGCCGAGGCGGCGGTGCGGAACGCCATGGTGGTCCTGACCGACGCCGCCGGGCTCATCGAGGACTTCTTCGTCATGGCGCCACTGGGGGCGGAGGAAGATTCTGCTGAGATCAGGGAGCCGGAGGCTGTGGCGGTGCTCGACCTGGCCCTGGCCGCGGTCGGCGGACTTAAAGCGGCGGATGAGTTCAGCGCCGCCGACGCAGAAACAGTGATCGCGGAAGCGAAAGAATGGCTGTCCGCGCTCAGGCAGCAGTGCAAGGAGAGGGACATCCCCCCGAAACGCCTCTTCCGCACCCTGCGCATCGCCCTCACCGGCCGCACCTCCGGCCCCGAGGTGCCCTACCTCCTCGCCGGCCTCGCTCGTGAAACGGTGAGCGAGCGCTTGCGGGCGGCTCGGGAGTTCGCGACCTAGAGTCTATCCCCGACGCCGTGAATGCCGGACAGGATGCATTTTCCTCCGTCAGGCTCCGGAAAATCACCCTGCCCGCCCGGTTGCGGT
>QZKG01000032.1 GCA_003599855.1 Gaiellales bacterium
TTCCACCAGCACCGCCACCCCCGCCGGACCGTAGCCCTCGTAGGTGATGGTCTCGTAGGCCTCGCCGTCGCCGCCGCCGGCGCCCCGCTGGATGGCGCGCTCGATGTTGTCCTTGGGCATGGAGTTGTCCTTGGCCTTCTGGATGGCGGTGGCCAGGGTGGCGTTGGCCGCCGGGTCGGGGCCGCCCTCCTTGGCCGCCACGGTGATGGCGCGGGAGAGCTTGGAGAAGAGCTTGCCGCGCTTGGCGTCGGCGGCTCCCTTCTTGTGCTTGATGGATGACCATTTGGAGTGTCCGGACACGGTTTATCCCCCGAAAGCTCAGGTGTTTTCACTGCAACGGTAATAATACAACATGGGGCGGGGTTGTGCTGGGCTACTCCAGCACCGTCCCCGGCACCTCGTTGAAGAAGCCTGGACTCCAGGCAAATCAAGCGGGACCGCGGACCATCCCCAGGAACAGCTCGTGCAGCCGCAGGTCGTCGGTCAGTTCCGGATGGAAGGCCGTGACCAGCAGGTTGCCCTGGCGGGCGGCGACGCCATGGCCCTCGTGGGATGCCAGCACTTCGACCCCGGAGCCGGCGCTCTCGATCCAGGGGGCGCGGATGAAGACCCCATGTAAGGGTTCGGCACCGATTGCGGGGATATCGAGGCCGGTCTCGAAGCTCTTCACCTGCCGGCCGAAGGCGTTGCGGCGGGCGCAGATGTCCATGAGGCCCAGGAGCGGCTGGTCGCCCTCGCAGACCTCCTGTGCCAGCATCACCAGACCGGCGCAGGTGCCGAAGATGGGCAGGCCTTCCTCCCCCAGGCGGCGCACTTCATCGAGCATGTGGTAGCTGACCATCAGCTTGCCGATGGTGGTGCTCTCGCCGCCGGGGATGACGAGGCCGTCGAGCCCTTCGAGTTGCCGGCGGCGGCGCACGTCGACAGCGACGGCTCCCAGGCGCTCGAGCGCCTGGATGTGCTCGCGGAAGGCGCCCTGGAGCGAGAGGACGCCGATGGTGGGTGCTTGTGTTGCCGGATCCGTCATGACCTGAATAGTTTACACCCAGGCGGCGCTGGCGCGGTATCTCGGCGCCGGAAATAGACACAGGCAAATCCAGCGGGACCGCAACCGGGCGGGCAGGGTGATTTTCCGGAGCCTGCCGGAGGAAAATGCACCCTGTCCGGCATTCGCCGGCGTCGGGGATAGGTCCAGTAAGAATGGATCCTTCGTGCGGTACTCCGCCGCCGCCTACCAGCCGCGGTGCTGGATGAGGTTCTCCTCGCCGATCTCGCTGATCTCGATGCCGGGCATGGCCTGCTTGAGGCCGGAGGATACCTCGGCGAGGACCTTGGGGTCGTTGTAGTGGGTGGTGGCCTCGACGATGGCCTTGGCTCGGCTGGCCGGGTCCTCGCTCTTGAAGATGCCGGAGCCCACGAAGACGCCCTCAGCGCCCAGCTGCATCATCAGGGCGGCGTCGGCGGGGGTCGCCAGACCGCCGGCAGAGAAGTTCACCACCGGGAGCTTGCCGTTCCCGGCTACCCATTTCACCAGCTCCACCGGCGCCCGGTGCTCCTTGGCGGCGGCGAAGAGCTCGTCCTCGTCCATGCTGGTGAGGCGCTTGATCTCACCGAGGATGGTGCGCATGTGGCGGACGGCCTCTACGACGTTGCCGGTGCCGGCCTCGCCCTTGGTACGGATCATGGCCGCCCCCTCGGCGATGCGCCTGAGCGCCTCGCCCAGGTTGACCGCGCCGCAGACGAAGGGCACGGTGAACTTGTGCTTGTTGATATGGTTGGCCTCGTCGGCTGGCGTGAGAACCTCGCTCTCGTCGATGTAGTCGACCTCGAGCGCTTCAAGTATCTGCGCCTCGACGAAGTGGCCGATGCGCGCCTTGGCCATCACCGGGATGGAGACGGCCTGCTGTATCTCCTTGATCTTCTCCGGGTCGGCCATGCGGGCCACGCCGCCGTCAGCGCGGATGTCCGAGGGCACCCGCTCCAGGGCCATCACTGCTACTGCGCCGGCGTCTTCGGCGATCTTCGCCTGCCCGGCGTCGGTCACGTCCATGATCACGCCGCCCTTGAGCATCTCCGCCAGGCCGGCCTTGACTGTCATCGTCCCGATTTTCATTTAGCTCTCAAACCTCCTGTATATCAGTGTAATCATCTTACCTGACATGCAGGTAACTTGGAAGTTGACGGTGAGCCGGCAGCAAATGATGCCGCTCTGACACCACGCGGCCTCGTGGCAACGGTTTAGGAAACATAGGAAACAACGTCCCCCCGCTCCTCGCCTCCAGGCTCCGCTGCGCGGGTTGACGCTGGCAGGGACAGGGTATAGCATCACTCCAATCCCGGCAGCCGCGCATACCGCTTGAAATCCGGGGTTTTCGGGTATTCAATCAGGAACGCCGGATGGCCCCGGCCCCAAGCCGGCCCGCCGCTTCCGGCGCTTCAATCTGCGTGCAAACGGAGGGTCCATGGAAGTCGAGATCGGTCGGGGCAAAAAAGGCAGGAGAGCTTACGGATTTGATGACATCGCCATCGTGCCCAGCCGGCGCACGCGCGACGTGGAGGACATCGACATCACCTGGACCCTCGGCGACCACGAACTGCCGCTGCCCTGCCTGGCCTCGGCCATGGACGGCGTGGTCGACGCGAAGATGGCCGGCATCATGGGCAGGATCGGCGGCCTGGCGGTGCTCAACCTCGAGGGCATCCAGACCCGTTACGAGAACGCCGACGAGCAGCTGGAGAAGATCGCGGGCCTCACGCCGTCGGAAGCCACCGCCGAGCTGCAGAAGATCTACCAGGAGCCGGTGAAGGCAGAGCTCATCGCCCAGCGGGTCAAGGAGATAAAGGACCAGGGCGTCATCGCTGCCGGCTCGCTCACCCCCCAGAAAGTGACCCAGTATTACCAGACGGCCATCGACGCCGGGCTGGACGTGCTCATCATCCAGGGCACAGTGGTTAGCGCCGAGCATGTCAGCACCGTGGTCGAGCCGCTCAACCTGAAGAAGTTCATCAACGAGGTGCCGGTACCGGTCATCGTCGGCGGCTGCGCCTCGTACACCACCGCCCTGCACCTGATGCGCACCGGCGCCGTCGGCGTGCTGGTGGGTGTCGGTCCCGGCGCCGCCTGTACTACCAGGGCTGTGCTCGGCATCGGCGTGCCCCAGGCGACGGCCATCGCCGACGCGGCTGCCGCCCGGGTCCAGCACCTGCTGGAGACGGGCGAGTACGTCAACGTCATCGCCGACGGCGGCATGCGCACCGGCGGCGACATCGCCAAGGCGATCACCTGCGGCGCTGACGCCGTCATGATCGGCTCGCCCCTTTCCCGGGCCCACGAGGCGCCGGGCCGCGGCTACCACTGGGGCATGGCGACCTTCCACCCACAGCTGCCCCGGGGCACGCGGGTCAAGACCAACCAGGTCGCTTCCCTGGAGGAGATCCTCGTCGGACCCGCCAACGAGAACGACGGCACCCTCAACCTTTTCGGCGCCCTCAAGACCTCCATGGCCACCTGCGGCTACGAGAACATCCAGGCCTTCCAGAAGGCGGAGGTGATGGTGGCGCCGTCGCTGCAGACCGAGGGCAAGAAGCTCCAGAAGGAGCAGGACGTGGGGATGGGCTAGGGGGCGGATCGCCGGGCTGGCCCGGCACAGGCTGTTCAGACCGGGAAGTGATCTGATGGACCTGAGCGAGGCTTCCATACTGCACGGTACCCGAACCCCCGCTTGCCATGCCTGAAGCCAGGGGGAGTTTCGTCCGGATGCTCCAGGAGCAGTTCGACTCCCTGACCCGCTCGCGCAAGGAGATCGCCCGCTACCTCATCGACCACCTGGCCGACGCCCCGGTGCTCACCGCCGAGGAACTCGCCCGCAAGACCAACACCACCAGCTCCACCGTTGTGCGCTTCGCCCAGCATCTGGGCTTTTCCGGGTTCTCCGAGATGATGCGGGCCGCCTGGGACGAGCACCGCCTGGCTAGCACTTTCGATGAGGCTGAGGATGGTCAGTTGCACTTCCGCGTCGTCGACGACGATTTCTCGGGGCGGTCGCTCAGGACCGACATGCGCAACCTCGAAGGCACCATGCGCAAGAACCGCATGGACGAGTTCATGGACATCGTCACGCTGATGGAACAGGCGGACCGGGTCTTCCTCAGCGGCTTCTTCGAGGCGGCCATGGTCGTCGACTACCTGTATTACTACCTCGCGATCATGGGCCTGCCGGTGGCGTCCATCACCAGCAACTCCGAGGAATCGGTGGCGCAGCTCTCCGCTCTCACCGAAGAGTCGCTGCTAGTCGCCGTCGGCTTCGGCAACGCTCACCAGTTCCTGCCGCGGCTCATCCGCGCCGCCCGCGCCGCCGGGGCGCTCACCGCGGGGATCAGCGACAACGACCTCTCCGAAGTGGCCAAGCTGGCGGACAGGAACCTCTACTGCGCCCTGGACACGGCTTCATTCGCCCCATCGCTGGTGGCGGCCTACAGCCTGGCGGGCGCCCTGGTGGCGGCCCTCTACGCCCGCAGCCGCAAGAAGTACGACGCCCGCCTGGCGAAGCTGAAGAGCCTGCCGCTTAGCTCCGACTGGCTGGTGTGACTCCTCTTTTTCGGTGGTTTGAGCCATTTACGTTTCTCGCGGCGGTCCCCGCCTGCGGGCGGAACGAAGAAGCGTGGGCGGGGAGTTCTGCTTATCTGGGGCCCGTCATGGCGGGTAACGTTGCCCGGGACGGGAAAGGGCTGAGTTAGGAAACTTAGGAAACAACGTCCCCCATGTTATGCGAGGGCGAGCAGGTCGCGCATGCGCTCCTCGTCTGACGGTTGGGCCTTGCCCGGGGTCTCCATAATCAGCGGCACGCGGCGCAGCTTGCGGCTGCGGGCGAACGTGCGCAGCCCCTCGAGCGGCATCAACCCGTTGCCGATGTGCTCGTGCCGGTCCCTGCGCGAACCGAGCTCCACCGCCGAGTCGTTGAAATGGACGCAATGGAGCCGGTCGATGCCCACCAGCTCGTCGAACTCGTCGATGACGCGCCTCACCTTCGCCGGGGTCGAGAGGTCATAGCCGGCGCCCCACATGTGGGCGGTGTCGAGGCAGACGCCCAGGGGCAGGCCGATCCGCTCACGCCTGGCCGCCGAGAGCATCGCCGCCAGATCCTCGAAAGTGGCGCCGGTGGAGTCGCCGGAGCCAGCGCTGTTCTCCAGCAGCAGCATCGGTTCGCGCCGGCGGCGCCCGGACGACGGTCCCCGGCGGCGGTCGGCGCGCCGCCAGACCTTCTCCAGGCCTTCCACCAGCGTCGCCAGCGCCTCATCCTCCCCGGTGCCCCGCCGGCTGCCCGTATGCACCACCACGTATTCGCAGGTGAGGGCCCTCGCCCGCTCGATGTTGGCCGCCAGCAGCGTCACCGACTTGTTGAAGAGCGGCGCGTTGCGACCCCTGCGGCAGGAGAGGTTGATGAGGTAGCCGGCGTGGAGGAAGACCGGCCGCAGGTCGTTCTCGTCGAGGTAGCTGACGAACGAGTCCGCCTGCCCGCGGTCGAGCCGGCCGGGGTTCCAGGCGGAGGGGTTCCCGGACATGATCTGCATCGTGTTCGAGCCGATCGCGCGGGCGTGCTCTGCGCCCTTCACCAACCCCGCTCCGGTGCTGATGTGTATGCCCAGGCGCCGGGCACTCGTCCTGTTGCCAGCGCGAGGCAATCAGCCCCCGGCGTAATACGCCCGGCAGGAATCCCTCTCGGCAAGCACCATTTCGCTCCCGCTCTCAGGGTAGACGATCAGGACGCTGCCAACCACATTATCGCGGGGCAGGAACCCCCAGACATGACTGTCCATGCTCAAGTCGCGGTTGTCGCCCAGGACGAAGAGCGTGTCCGGGGGCACCTCTTCTTCCGGCATGGTATAGGAAGGCATCCCCCCGTCCCCGGCGACGGTGAACAGTCTGCCGTTGACCTTCGTCAGGCCGCCGCGCACCTCCACCGTGTCGCCGGGCAGCCCGACGACGCGCACGATCCCCCGATCGTCCACTCCCGGCCCGGCGCCGGCCGGCATGTCTATGAGGATGACGTCACCTCGCTCGATATCCAGGAAGTGATAGGCAAGGCGGCTCACGAACACTTCATCGCCGTTGTCGATGCACGGCATCATGGACTCGGACACGCTCCTGTAGGATTTGAACGAGTTGACGCCCACGAGCACCGCGGCGACCATCAGCAGCCCCAGCGGGAACGAGATGAAAACGATGATCCTGACGGCCCTGCTCTGCCCCTTGAGAAGACCCATGAAGAGATTTTCACACTCCCTGCCGGCTTCCGGTTGCCAGGCGCTGTCCTTACCGCGTCAATCGTATATGACAGTGGTTCTCATGTGAACGCGGCCTGAGGGCCTCTGCGCGATCAGAGCCAGTCGATATCGCTGGGCGGCCAGTAGATGATGTCGGCGCGGCCGATGACGTTCTCCATGGGCAGATAGCCCCAGACGTGGCTGTCCTGGCTTGAGTTGCGGTTGTCGCCCAGGACGAACAGCATGCCCTCGGGTACGGTCTCCTCGGCGCGCGTGTAATAGGGCCGGTCCTTGACCTCTTCGACGATGAACTCGTTGCCATTGACCAGGGTCATGCCGTCGCGCACCTCCACGGTGTCGCCGGGCAGGCCTACCACTCGCTTGACGTATGGGGTGCTGGCGTCGACCCCGGGGAAGGCAGGCGGGTCGAAGACGATGATGTCGCCCCTCTCGATGTCCTTGAAATGGTAGATCAGGCGGTTGGCCAGGATGCGGTCGTTCACCTGGATGGTCGGCTCCATGGAGCCGGTGGGGATCTTGTAAGGTTTGGCGACAGCCGCCAACCCGCCGAAGACGAGTCCCACCGCCACCAGCAGGGGGATGACCACGTCGCGCATGACCAGCGACCAGAAGCCGCCCTTCTTGCGGGCGGCCGGCGCCTCGGCCGGCGCCTCGGCGGCGCTCTCGCTCACCGGCCGTGTCGTCCAGCCTACCGGCGGCTCTGATATCCAGCCGCGGTCTTCGATGGAATATTCCGGGGTGCGGGGCGGTTTGGGGGCCTTGGGCTCCGCGGCCCGGCCCGGGCTGTCCTGCCGGTCAGCGGGTGGTCTGTTCTCTTCTTCGGAAGTGGTCACTTTCTCATATTCCAGGAATCGGCCCGGTCACCTTTGCCGTGGCGGCCGATGTGTAGTCCATATCCATCTTAGCGACTTTACGCCGGCATCGCCAGGAGGCACGGCAGAGATCCTCCGTCGCTTCGCTCCGGCGTCAGATCGCCATCAGGCGGATGAACTCGTCCTGGAACTGCTTGTTGAGCGGCAGCGCCACGTGGCGGATGCCCTCCCTCAGGCCAGCCAGGGCCTCACGCTTGCCGGCGCCCAGCATCAGCACCGCCCCCTGGCAGGCGGCGTCGGCCACCACTTCCACCTGCTCGTTGGGCAGGTCCGGGAACATCTTGAGCACGCGGGCGTTGTCGAGGTTGATGTAGCTGCCGAAGGTGCCGGTGATGAGCATGCGCCCCAGGTCGGCGCTGCCGATCTTGCTCTGCAGGACCGAGATGGCCGCGTGCACCGACGCCTTCACCAGCTGGAAGGAACGGATATCGTGCTGGCCGACGGTGATGGGGCTGTCGCCGGGGGCGATGACCACCGGCCCCTCCCGGAGCAGCCGCCCACCCTCGTCCACCCATTCGTGCCGCCTCAACTCGGCGATGATGTCGATGAGGCCCGAGCCGCAGATCCCCTTCGGCTCGCCGCCGCCCACCACCTCGTAGACGAACTGCCCGCCCTCGAGCCTCGCCTTGTAGATGGCCCCCTCGGTGGCCGACAGCCCGAAGGACATGTGCGTGTCCTCGTAGGCAGGGCCGGCGGGGCTGGAAGCCACCACGATGCGCTCCCGGTTGCCCAGGGCCATCTCGCAATTGGTGCCCACGTCCACGATCAGCTCCAGCGACTCGCTGCCGGCCATGTCCACCAGCAGGATGTCGGCCAGGGCGTCCGAGCCGACGTAACCGAAGATCGGCCGGGGGATGAAGAGGTTGGCTCCCGGCGGCGCGACGCCCAGCTCCCCGGCCGGGCCGTAAAAGTCCTGGGCCCCCTTGAGGTTGTAAGGCGTGCCGCAGAGGGGCGCCGGGTCGACGTCGAGGAGGAAGGCGTACATGGCCGAGTTGCCCACCGCCACCAGCTCGCCCACCGCCGCGGGGTCGATGCCGGCGTCGGCGCAGAGGAACTCCACCGACGAGTTGAGCGTGGCGATCACCAGCCGGTGCAGCTCGGCGCGCACGCCGGGGTCCTCGGCGGCCAGCCCCAGCCGGGTGGAGATGTCTGCCCCGTGCTCTTTCTGGGGGTTGGGGACGACGTGGGTGTCGATCACGCGGCCGTTGGACATGTCCACCAGCCGCGACCAGATGCTCGAGGTCCCGACGTCCACGGCGATGCCGTATGATGATAACTGTTCCCTGTTTTCCCCTGGTGTCATCCGTCTCACTTCCGGATAAAACGGCAAAAAAAATGACCGCGGAGGGCTGCTGCCGGCTCCGCCCGCCGCCGCTGCTCCTGGTGGAGCAGATTTAGGGTAGCAGAAAAGAATAATTCAAACAAATAGGGAAAAACCGCTGCAAGCCGGGAACTATTGTAAATGTCGTGGAAATAGTCATATTCCTCTGTTAGACTATTGCCTGTAGACTGGGGTGTGGGAGTTCCGGGATTTTTGCATTATTTTTGCATTTCTTTTTTTCCTATGGTTCCCTTGGACGACCCTTGCCCCTGCGCGTACTGCAGTCGACCGGCGGATGCATGGTCCGCCCCCGGGAGGAGCGAACGTTGCGATCGATGGTGATACTGCCGTCCTGGAAACCGGACGACATATATCCTTCCAAGCTGGCCAAGTCGGCCATCAGCTACCAGCACCCTCTAGGCCTCCTCTACATCGCCACCTGCATCCAGGAGGCTGGGCATGAGGTCGAGCTGGTAGACGGCGCCTTCTGGACCCACAAGGAGGTCCTCGACAAGGTGCGGGCCTTCCGGCCCGGGTTCGTGGGCATCTCCGCCAACGCCTCCATGTGGAAGAAAGCGGCCAAAACGGCTGACGACATCAAGGCGATAGACCCGGCCATCCACGTATCGGTGGCGGGGCCCTTCCCCAGCGCTGTGGAGGAGAAGTGCCTGGAGGAGTGCGCCTCCCTGGACTCGGTGGTCATCGGCGAGGGCGAGATGACGGTGCCCGAGCTCATCGCACGGGTTGAGGCCGGCGAGGAGCTGGAGGGCGTCTCCGGGGTGGCCTACCGCGCCCCTGACGGGGCCATCGTCAAGAACGCGGAGCGGCCGCTGATCGAGGACCTGGACACCATCCCCATCCCCCGCCGGGAGCTCCTGGGGGACTTCGACAAGTACGAATCGCCCCCGGGCAGCTACAAGCAGAAGCCCATCGCCATCGTCATGACCTCCCGCGGCTGCAAGGCCCGCTGCATCTACTGCTTCCAGATGAAAGGGGAACGGCGCATCCGCTTCCATAGCGTGGAGCGGGTGGTGGAGGAGGTCAGCATGCTGGTCAACGACTACGGCTTCCGCGAGATCCGGTTCCTGGACGAGACCTTCACCGCCGACCGCGAGCGGGCCATGGCCATCCTGAAGGGTTTCAGGGAGAAGAACCTCAAGTTCAGCTTCTATGTGTCCTCGCGGGTCAACACCGTGGACTACGAGTTGCTCAGGGAGATGAAGAAGGCGGGCTGCTGGGCCATCCTCTACGGCGCTGAGAGCGGCGTGCAGAAGAACCTCAACACCATGAAGAAGGGCATCACCCTGGAGCAGACGCGGGCGGCGGTCAAGGCCGCCAAGAAGGCGGGGCTCAAGGTCTACACCCCCTTCATCATCGGCATCCCCGGGGAGACCTACGAAGAAGCCATGCAGACCATCGACTTCGCCATCGAGCTGGACCCCCATTACGCCAACTTCCATTCGATGACGCCCTTCCCTGGGACCGAGCTCTACGAGAAGATCGACGAGTACGGCACCATGTCCATGAACACGGACGACTACACCTTTGAAGGCGCGGCCTTCGTGCCTCATACGATGACGCGGGAGCAGATCGACGAGCTGAGGACCATCGGCTTCCGCAAGTTCTACTCCCGGCCGAAGTTCATCTTCCGGCGCCTCTTCGAGGTGCGCAGCTGGTACGACCTCAGGACCGTGCTCAAGGGCGCCAGCAGCTTCTTCTGGCTCTGGGCCAAGCGCGACTCGCTCAGGGTGCGCCGCGAGTCCGAGGACGCCGGGGAAAAACCGGAGCAGGCGGCTTAGGGCCAGATGACAGGCAGCCAGGCCCCCAGTCCCCTCGTCTCGGTCCTCATCCCGGTGTACAACGGGGCGCTGACCATGCCGCCGGTGCTGGAGGCGCTCTACCGGTCGACCTACACGAACTTCGAGGTGGTCGTGGTCAACGACTGCTCCCCGGACAACAGCCTGGAGGTGCTGGCGTCCCTGGCGGAGCGCTACCCCCACCGGCTGATCGACTTCAAGGAGAACCAGGGGGTCTCCAAGGCGCGCAACGCCGCCGCCCGGGAAGCCCGCGGCGAGATCATCCTCTTCATCGACTCCGACTGCATCGTCCTGCCGGACACCATCGCCCTCTGTGTCGAACGGCTCCAGGAGGGCGAGTGCATCAGCGTCGGCGGCGCCTATACCCTGGACCCCTGGGACAAGGATTTCTTCAGCATCTTCCAGTCGATCTACATCCACCACGCCGAGACCAAGGTGGAGCATCCCGACTACATCGCCACCCACTGCATGGCCATCCGGAAGGAGACCTTCGACGAGTTCGGCGGTTTCCTCGAGGATTACTTCATCGGCCAGGAGGCCAGCGTCGAGGACGTGGAGCTGTCGCACCGGCTGATCGAGGCGGGCCACAAACTCTGCCGCCCGCGGGAGATAATGGTGCAGCACATGTTCCGCTTCGACCTGAAGCGCTCGGTGAAGAACGCCATCAAGAAGAGCAAGTACTGGACGATGTACTCGCTCTTCAAGGGCGACCTGATGAACGATTCGGGGGCGGCCTCATACGAGCTCAAGGTGAACGTCTTCAGCCAGTGCCTCAACCTCGCCCTGGTGGCGACGGCGGCCATGACCGGCTCGTGGTGGCTGCTGGTGCCAGTGGCGCTGCTCTACGCCCTCAACGTGGCGGTGAGCTTCAGGCTGCTGAGCCTCTTCCAGCGCGAGCGCGGTACGCTCTTCCTGCTCAAGGCCATGGCCTACTACCAGTTCTTCTATTGCTTCGTGGTCGCTTACGGGTCGGCGATGGGCATGCTAAAGTATATCTGGGAAGTAAAGCTCTTGAAGCGCTACGCCTGAAGGACCCGTGTACTCACCGCTCAAGCATATCCCCGCCATCTTCGTGAAGCGGAGCCCGCTCCAGTTCACTTTCTTCGTCACGTCCCGCTGCAACGCCCGCTGTCCCTTCTGCTTCTACTGGCAGGAACGGCACTCGAAGCAGGATGAGCTCACCGTCGAGGAGGTGGAGAAGATCTCCGCGTCCATGGACGACCTGCTCTGGCTGCTCTTCTCCGGCGGCGAGATCTTCGTGCGCAAGGACCTGCCGGACATCGTCGACTGCTTCTACCGCAACACCCATCCGGTGATCATCACCCTGCCCACCAACGGCTTCGCCCCCAACCTGATCCTGCCGGCCACCGAGGAGATCCTGGAGCGCAGTCCGAAGAGCGCCGTCGTCTGCAAGGTGTCGCTGGACGGGCTCTATGACGAGCACGACGCCATCCGGGCTACGCCGGGCAACTTCGAGAAGGCGATGGAGACCTGGGAGGGGCTCAGGCGCCTGGGGGAGAAATACGACAACCTGCAGCTGGGGATCAACACCGTCTTCTGCAGCGAGAACCAGGACAGGATGGACGGGATCATAGATTTCGTCAACACGCTGCCCGGCTGCGAGACCCACACCATCTCCCTGGTGCGGGGCTCCCCCTCCGACGACAGCTACAAGCAGGTCGACCTGGAGAAGTACCGCCGGGCCATCGACCGGCTGGAGACCGAGATGAAGGGCGAGGAGGCCAAGATGTACCACTTCGCGCTGGCGCGGCTCAAGTCCGCCCAGGACCTGGTCCAGCGCCGCCTCATCTACGAGACCGTGCGCCAGGGACGGCGCCAGCTGCCCTGCTTCGCTGGGCGCATCGACGCGGTCATGAACGAGGTGGGCGACGTCTTCCCCTGCGAGATATTGCCGGAGAAGATGGGCAATGTGCGCGAGGCGGGCTATGATTTCAAGAAGGTGTTCAACTCGGAGCAGGCCGACCGGGTGAGGGCGAAAATCCACCGCACCAAGTGTTATTGTTCCCATGAATGCTATTTCGTGACCAACATACTGTTCAACCCGATGATGTACCCGCAGGTGGCGAAGCAGTTCCTGCAACTGGGCAGCCGCAAGCCCGGGGCGACGGCGTAACTTTCGGGCCGGGCGGCTCCCGCCAGGCGACCGCCTGGCGGCTGGCGGCAGTGGTGGTCATCGCTCTCGCCGTCACCATCCCCTTCATCAACCAGGCGCTCCATATCGACGACGCCATCTTCTGGGACTTCGCCCGGGCGCGCCATGAATCACCGCTCAGCCAGCACCTGTCCGGCTATAAGCTCATGGGCAAGGCCTACGCCCAGTGGCG
>QZKG01000045.1 GCA_003599855.1 Gaiellales bacterium
CTCGGCCTGCCGCCGCGCGTCTTGATCTACGGCCCGCCCGGCGTCGGCAAGTCGACGCTCGTCTCCGATGCGCTGTAGATCAGCAGGTAGCCGGCTGGGTCGAACAGGTACAGGGCGAAGAAGAGCAGGGCCGGCATGATCATGAAGAGCAAAAATATCAGCGCCCAGCGTTCCCGCTCCATGTCACGCCAGCGGAGCGCGAGGCGCGCCGCCAGGTACGCAAGGGCCAAAAGGGCCGGGCCCAACAGCTCCAGCGCCGCGCGCGCCATCCAGCGCACGTTGGCCGCCAGCGCTGACAGGCCGCCCTCGAATACCGAGAAGGAAGAGACGCCAGCGCCGAACTGCATCGAGGATATGCCGCGGTAAGCCTTGAAACCACCCGATATCTCGAGCAGGGGCAGCAGCCAGGCGGCGACGGCTGCCGCCAGCGCCAGCCAGGATGCGAGCATCTCACGCCGCCCCGTCCGCAGCGTCCCGATGAACCACACCGGCATCAGGAACATGAGAACGTCCTGCCGGAAACCCGCTGCCAGGCCTATCGCCACCGCGGCGGCCACCGCATGGCGCCGCTCGAAGTAAAGCCTGTGCAAGAGCCAGGTGATCGCCACCACGAACATGAAACCGATCTCGTAGGTCAGGGCGACCTCGCTGTAATACCAGGCCAGGGGCGAGAAGAGCGCCAGCAGCCCGGCGATCACCCCGGCCGCATTGCCGAAGAGCGAACGGCCCACCAGGTAGACGATGACTACCGCGGCCGCGCCGGCCATGATGCTGATGACGAGCATCGACAGGTTGGCGTCGTCCAGCAAGGCGTTCAGCAGGCGGCCGAGGCCGACATAGAGCGGGTATCCGGGCGGGTGCGGCTGGTGCTCCCTGAGGCTGTAACGTTCGAGCGCCAGGGCGAAATTGACCGAATCCCAGCTATAGAGGTACCGGCTGACGAAGGGGATGCGCAGGCCCAGAGCGGCCAGCCAGAAGCACGCGGATATGATGGAAGGCTTGTCGTACCTGTTCATGGATGCCACCCTTGTGATACTGGACGAGTCGAACGGTTCAGATACTGTTAACCACACGAGGGGAAAACCCTGCCGCGATCGCCAGTGCCGTCAACGGCGAGCCATACGGCAGGGCTGACTGGTGCGGGCGAGAGGACTTGAACCTCCACAGGGGATTACCCTACCAGCTCCTAAGGCTGGCGCGTCTGCCATTCCGCCACGCCCGCACTGACTCGCACCCATCCACCAGGGTCGGCGGCTGCGCTTTGTCATTATACCGTTAACCGGTAGCGGCGCGACCGCAAGCGCGCCAGCACCCGCCGTCCTCTGCCCGGTCGGCGTCAGCCTCTCCACCCCCGCCGTTGTGTTATTTGACGCACCATGCGTAGGAAAAACAGCTATCGCCTCGCGCCGTTCACACCCACGGACCCGCGGTAAATGGCGCAGGCAGGACTTCAAGAGCCGTGATTACCCGGAATTACAGGCAAAGATACGGGTTTGTTACGTTTTTTTTCCACTTGGCACACTTCTTGCTTCATAACCTTTTCAAGAAACATGCCATCCTTTCTCCTGGTCTGGGAATACTGGCTGATTCGTTTGAAGGGTCCGGCCCGCGGGGCCGGACCCGGACTAGAGCCCGAAACGTCCGTTCACGCCGCCTGGTACGGCAGCGAGATGACTGATATGAGAGTGCGTATAAAAAGCCCGCTGTTCATTGCTACCGTTGCGCTTGTTTCGGTCGCCCTGGCAGGGGCTGCCTATGCCTCGATCCCCACAGCCGGCATCACGCCGGGCGACGGCTCCACCGGCATCCGCCCGGGTGAGAAGATCATGATCGACGCCTCCCCCCTGGCCAGCATCGGCAAGGTTGCGGTATACGCCGACGGTGAGCTGATCGACATCGAGTATAACCTGGGGACGGGTGAGCTCACGCGCGAACTGGACCTGCGCGCCGGGCAGACGGTGCGGGTAGAAGCCAAGGTCGCCTCCCCCATCGGCCTCACGCGCGAGGTGACGGCCACCTTCGAGACCGTCGGCCCACTGCTGGTGGACGAAATCACCGTCGACGGGGAGCGCCTGGCCCCCGGTGACAGGATGCCTCCCCTGGGCGAACTCGCCTTCCATTTCAACAAGCCCATCGAGCAGGGCCATGTCGCGGTGGACGGTGGCGACGGGTTCGAGCTGTGGATAGACCAGGAGGACCCGAGTATCGCGGTGCTCAAGCCTTTTTACCCCTTGAAGCAGGGGATGACCCATACTTTTTATCTGACAGCCGCAGCAGAGGACAGCGCCGCCATCGAGCAGGAGCTCCTCATCGACGTCGTCCGGCCTCTCTCCCTTTATGGACAGGTGGAGGATGACGGCGCCGGGCTCAGGCTGGAGCTCTACGCCAGCATCCCCTTCCATGACCCCGAAGCACTCAAGGGCATGATCGAGTCCGACCTGCCCGACGCACAGGTAGCGGTGGAGGCGCAGAAGATAGTCATCACCTGCGCCGACCCCGATCCGAGCCGCGGCTATTTCGTGGCCCTCGTCAGCGCCGCCGGCAGGGATGGTAGCTCCCTGGAGGCCCCCCTGAGGCTGAGCCTCGACATGCGCGGCGGGCAGACGCAGCTTGTCGGCGGCACCGGAGCCGTCACCAGCACGGGTTACTCGGTAGGATCCGGCGGCGCTCGCGCCGGCGCTGGCCCTGCCGCCGGGGACGGACCACCTCCGGGATGGCCGCCCTGCTGTCCCTGGCCTCCGGAATAAGGCCGTCAGTCACTCAACCAGTGAAGAGAGGATCGATGCGACGCAAGAGCATGACGAGGATACGCGACCACAAGGCGACGAGGAGCCTGGCGGCGGCGATGCTGCTGGCCCTGGGGGTCGTCATGCTGCTGGGAACGCAGCCGGCGCCCACCCGCGCCACAACGGCTGCCGGGGACCAGTACGCGGATTCCGGCGACGCCGCTTCGACCCTGCAGGAAAGCTTTGCGGCCAGCGATGAATCAGCAGCAGCCGACGCCGCCGGCAAGAGCGCTCAACCGGTTTTGCCCCAGGCTCCGGCGCAAGTGGCCGCTCCCGCAGCGGCGGTCCCGGCTATTACTGACACCACCCCGCCTGCGGTCTCGGGCCTGACCCCCGCAAACGGCTCCTTCACCGGCCCGATGCCTGTTATCAGTTATGACTTCAGCGATCCCTCGGGGGCCCTGTGGCCTGACGGCGTCCATCTTTACATCGACAACCGCTGCTCCCGCACCTTGCCCGGGACCACGGACATCAGCAGTTCCAACCTGACCTATACGCCGGCGGCGCCGCTCTCGGAAGGGCCCCACCGGCTCAAGGCGTTCCTCTGCGACAACCTCTTCAATTGCGGCACGACTCAATGGAACATCACCGTGGACGCCAGCGCCCCGCGGATCACCGCTGTCAGTCCCACCGGTTCGCTCAGCTCCGGTGACGCCACCATCGAGGCCGCCTACAACGACGGCTCCGGCGCGGGCGTACACGCGGCGGGCGTGCGTGTGTCCCTGGACGGCTCCGACATCACCGGCGCCTGCTCGGTAACCACCACCGGCCTGTCCTGCGCGGCGAACGGCCTGTCCCAGGGAACCCACCAGGTGTCGATCACCGTCCCTGACCTCGTGGGGCTCTCCGCTGATAGCTCCTGGAGCTTCAGCGTCGATACCTCGTCCGTCGGCGTCACCGGCCAGACACCCGCGCCCGGATCCTGGCAGAACAGCGCCAGGCCGGTTATCTCGGCCTCGTTCCAGCCGGCGGCAAGCGGCACGGTCGACCCCGGCGCGCTGAGCGTGCGCGTGGACGGGGCCGACATGACGCACCTGGCGAACGCGGGAACGGGAGGCTTCAGCCTCACGCCCGTGGACCCGCTGGGAGAAGGGGCTCATTCCATCGAGGTCCAGATAGCAGATGACGCCGGCCACTCCGGCGTCGGCGCATGGTCGTTCAGCATCGACAGTGAGATGCCACGGATAACGGGCAGGACGCCCGCGGGCGCAGCCGGTTCGGCGATGCCGTTGATCCAGGCCGCCTTCCAGGACGCCCTGAGCGGTGTGGACCCTGCTTCAGTCCGCCTCACCATCGACGGTGAAGACGTCACCGCGGCGGCCACGTATGACGCGTTTGGGATCAGCTACACCCCCCACCACGGACTTGCCGGCGGCAGCCATTCGGTCCAGCTGGATGTCACGGACTATGCAGGAAACCGCCGCGTCGAGACCTGGAGTTTCACCGTCGCTGCCAGCGCCGCGCCAGCCCAGCCGGGTTCCGGGGCGCCCGCAGTTACGCCGGTCGAGACCCGCATCGCGACGACCTACAGCTATGTCACTACCCTTTTCTCTCCGGGGCGCTGGTCCCTTTCCGGGGTCACGTCCCAGCCCAACACCTACTTCTTCCCCTGGTATGAACCTGCCGCCGGCACGGGGCAGAGCGCCGACATCATCATCAGGAACAAGGGCGCGGGTGAAGCTTTTGTCAGCCTCTTCATCTCCGGTGATGAATCCTGGAGCGGCAAGGTCCCCGAAGGCGGCGAGGTCGCCGTTCCTCCCCTCTCCGGCAACGGCCCGATCAAGGTGATCTGCCCCACCGGGCAGCACCTCGAGGCCTCATTGAGGCTCGCCGGTGATGGGTGGCAGGCTACCATCGCGGGGGTCAGCAGCGACACCCTCTCGCCGGTTTGGATGCTGCCCTGGTATGAGGGCGGTGAGCCGGGGGTGAGCAGCAGGATAGCCATCGGCAACGCCGGCGCAAAGACCGCCGAGGTCGACGTATACATAGGTGACTCCCTGCTGCCGGAATCGCTCAAGGGCCATTTCAGCATCAGCCCCGACACTGCCGCCATGGCTGAATTCCCCGGCGTGAGCGGCGGCCTGGTCAAGGTGGTCTCCACCAACGGTGAGCCTCTGGTAGTGGGCCAGGTTTCCCGCTTCCAGGGATCCCTGTCGCTGACGCCCGCGGCCACTCCCAGGCAGCTGGATTCGGACTATGCCTTTGGCCTTGCCTCTTTCGCGGATGCCGGCAGACAGTGGCTGGCCGTGGCGAACCCCAATCCGGAGAGCGTCGAGTTCGCTGTGAAGGTGGGAGGCGAGGCCGTGCCGGCAGCGGACGGTGAGACCTTCCGGCTGCAGCCCGAGCAATCACTGCTTCTGCCCCTGGAAGCCGGCGGCGAGACCGTCGAGGTAAGCTGCCGGGACTGCGGTTTCGGCCGCGGCCTGGTCACGGGCTGGCGGGCGCAGGCAGGCAGCCGGTACAGTGAGGCGGTGGTCATCCCGGCCACCAGATCGCTCTGGGATTGAGCGGGGGAGCATGACAGTACCCTTTTGATGCACAGGCTGGATCGGCCTTGACATACACCACCAACAAGCGACAAAGGAGAGCCAGATGAGCAAGACCACGAGGTTCGGAGCAGGAGGGGCGATCGCCGCCCTGGGAGCGCTGGTATTCGTGACACCCCGGTACCTGTTCCCCGTATGTGAATATTTCGGCGTACGCATGGAGATGATGGGCAAGACCTCGCCCATGCAGTGCTACTACACGGCGCGTGCATCGCTGCTCGTGGGAGCGATCATCGTGCTGGCCGGCATCGCCGTGATGATCGCGACGCGGCCGGAGGCGCTCCGCTCGCTGGCCCTCGTCGTGGGCGGCGCCGGCATCGGCGTCATCCTGATACCCACGGTGCTCTTCCCCGTCTGCCATAACGCTGACATGCATTGCAACCAGGGCGCCGTCCCCTTGCTGATCGTCCTGGGCGTGACGACCCTGATCATGTCAGGCTGGCTGGCGCTGGCCTCGCGCAAGTCCAGCATGGAGGTTTCTGAGGCTGCTGTTTGAGGCGGCGGGAGACAGGTTTCCGGCCGGCCGCTGCGGTCAACAAGGCAAGATTTCCGGGGGCGGGCATGAAGGGGCCAAGGCCCTGCGATAGCTCCCGGGAAACAGGCACAGCGGGCGCCTGCTGATATCGGTGGTGTGATCCTCGACAGGATCCTGGTTCTCCGGCAGGCGCCCGCTGTCCAGTTCCTGATGGATGAACAACGGGGAGTCCGCTACTGCCGCGCCTGCCCCGAGTCAGGGTCAACCATTAGCGAAGATGTGTCCACCGCCTCGAAGTCAGAGCCCTTGAGCCGCCTGAGCTCGCTCAGGTCTTCATTGTCCCAGCGCTCGTCGGGGGCGCCGGAGACGAACCAGGGCGAACCGTTATCCGCCAGCACCATGCCGTAGCGCTTGAGCGCCGCCAGGATCACCTGGTTCTCCGGCGAGAAACCGCTGATATCGTAGTCGGCCTTGAGCCGGAAGCGCTGCCCCATGGGCGGGTACTGGGACCCGGTGAGGCTGGAGGCGAAGTGGCGCGCCGGCCAGATGTACGCCCGGCGGGTCTGCGGCGCGGTGAAGCGCAGGGCGTGGCTTATCTCCCCCGCCGCCACCTCGTCGTAGCGCACCAGGCCGGGGAGGATGGGCAGGCCGGCGGCGTCGGCCGAGGTCAAGCCGGCCGGCCTGAGGGTGTTGGAGCTGAGGTCATAGATGGCGCCCGAGCCAGCGGCCCAGCTGCCATCCGGCTGGGGCCAGGCGTAGAAGAGCTCATAGAGCATCCGGTTCTCCCGGTCCAGCAGGATGACATGGCGGTCACCGTCGCTGGCCGGGCCGCCCTCGATGGGCGCGTCCGGCGGGATCGGGTACGGCCCCGGGTCGCTCTCGTCGGCGTAGTCGAACACCACTTCCACCCCGGGCTGGCTCCCGTCTATCTCCATGTAAGGGATGCCGATGGGGCTGCCATCCCAGGTCCCCGAGCCAAAATCAGGGCGCAGGTCGGAGCCGGCGCCGATGGTCTGGACGTAGGCGCCGGAGCCCGCGTCCAGCGGCAGGCCGTCCACCGGCGTGTTCCAGTAGTTGTCCGGCGGGAAGATGGCGCCACCCGCCGGCCCCTCCCCTTCCGGCGGCGGATATTCATAGCTGTTCGAGCAGAAGTCAGCCGCGCTCATGAAGGTATTGAGGCGGAAGCTGGCGACGCCCTCCGGCACCAGCAGGCGCAGGTCACCGCTGGCAACGGCCGCAGGGAGTAGCGTTCCGGTGAGGTTGAGCGGCAGCGCCGTGACGGCGCTGACCTCCCCGGTGGCCGTTGTCCGGTTGAGGGTCACAGAGAAGGCTGAGTTGCCGCCGCCGTTGGTCACCTGCACCCGCACGGTCAGGACCCGCGCGCGGTAGGATGAGAAGGAGTCCCAGAAGATCGATTCCACCGCGGACGCGAGTTCCGGACGTCCGCAGTCGTTCTCCGCGGCGGCGGCCTCCTGCTTCGTCACGGCCCCCGATCCCGTCAGGAGCAGGGCGCCTGCAAGAACCAGGGCGGCGGCCCGCGCCGCCCCCTTCAGCGCGCATGCGCCGATCCATGGCCTGCCGTCCGGGTAACTCATGGAAAAGCATCACCTGCTGGCGGAAAGGTGACATTCATATTAATCATATCGGAATGCCCGGGCCCGCGGAAAGGGCGTCCGGCATGCCGGCGCCTCCCAACAGCAGGCGGGCGCCCTGGGGCGCCCGCGCTCGATCCGTGCTATGCCGCTCTTTCCCCCGGCGTCAGGGCCCCGGGTAGTGGCTGGGATATTCGTAGGGCAGGCCGCAGGCGTCCTCGGCGGTGGTGTACACCGTCGTGTTGAATGACACCACCCCGGGCGGGACCAGGTACTGCACCGTGAATCCCAGAGAGCCGCCGCCCGGCAGGTTCCCGACCTCCAGCGGCAGGCCCGTCACCAGGCTGACCCCGTTCGTCGCCGCCACGCCCACCACCTCGGCGTACATGGCGATGGCCGGGGTGCCCACCGCGTAATCCACGGAGAGGACGCGCGCCTCGTAATCGGGGTAGCTCCCCCAGTAGACGCCGCCGCGGCCGAGGGTCATGCCGGGCTTGCCGCAACCGGCCACCGGCGCCACCCGGGGCAGCTGGTCCTGGGTTCCGTTCAGCGCCAGGGGCGCGTCGCAGAAGCCGTCGCCGTTGCCGTCGGCGCAGCCCTCGGCCGCCTCGTCGTAATTGCTCCAGTAATTGCCGCCGACGGGGGCTGAGATCGAGTACATGTTGCCGAGGCCGCCGGATAAGCCGGAAGGGTTGCCGGTATTGATGAAGTTGTCGTAGTGGATGGAGTTGTAGCTCGAGTTCAGTATGAAGGCGCCGGCGATATAAGTGTCCCTCACGGTGTTGCCGGCGAAGACGTTACGGTTGGCGTTGAACTGGATGGCCAGCCCTTTCATGCCGCCGCTGATATCGTTGCCCGTGATGTGGTTGAAGTCAGAGTTGGTATGGAGGAAGATGCCGTTGTAGGCCTCCGTGCCGGCGGCGGTTATGGTGTTGCCGGAGATCGTGTTGTAGTCGGAGCTGGTTACGAAGATGCCGTAGATCGTCCAGTTGCTCAGCGTGTTGTCCATGATCCTGTTGTTGTTGGCGTATTGCCCGTAGACGCCGTACTGGTAGCCTTCCACGTGGAGGTTCTTCACGGTTATCCCGAGGCCCGAAGTGCGCAGCTGCACCCCGTAATAGGCGCTGCCGGTGATGGTGTGGCCGTTGCCGTCCAGGGTCACGTTGTTGCTCTGGATGCGGATGCCCACCTGCGACCCGGTGGCGGCGTCGCGGTTCAGGGTGCATTTCTTCGCGCCCGCGTCTCAGTCGCCGATCAGGGGGCAGTCGCCCCCGGCGCCGTCATCCTTGATGTCGTAGGGCGCCAGCACGTTGAAGCTGCCGCTGCCGCTGCCGACGTTGCCGTGGTTGTCGCTGGCGTAGACCACGACGTCATGCGCGCCGTTGTCCAGGCCGTAGACGTTGCAGCTGGCATTGCCGCCTGTGATGACGCAGCCGTCGATGGCCGCGCCGTCGACGTAAACGGCGATGGAGGCGCTGTCCACACCGCCGCCCCCGTCGCCGATGTAGGCCGTGACGGCGGCGTTGTGGGTATTGATGGTGCCCGTGGGAGCGATGGCGCTGATGACGGGGGCCGTGGAGCCGGCCCGCGCGCTGAAGCCGATAACAAAAAGCAGCAGCACCAGGGCCAAGCCCAGCGCCGCCGCCACCGAAAGGTTGAAGAGGAACCTGCGTGACGTGCCAGCCGCCGGCTCCTGGATACGCTGCCCGGAAATCCTCATACCCGTCTCCCTTTTTGGTTTCCCCAAACGCTAAAAAAAGCCCGCCCCGGCCGGCTTCCAAACCGGATAAATGGAGTTTAGGCAGGCACAATGATACCGTTCAAAGATGACTTTTACTACACCTTTGTAGTATTTCAGGGAATTCCCCTAGGGAGGGAAAAGTCAAGGGTCGGAAGGGCCTGGCACGCCCGGGAGGACTCGAACCTCCAACCTACGGATTAGAAGTCCGTTGCTCTATCCGATTGAGCTACGGGCGCACGTGGGGGGACGTTGTTTCCTATGTTTCCTAAGTTTCCTATGTTTCCTGAATAACTCGCACCGGCTCCGGCCTGGATATTGAACAAAATAACAACCGGGCCGCCAAAGATGCCTCGACTTCCACTAATGCTCACTTTAGGAAACATAGGAAACAACGTCCCCTGAAATATGCTGGGGTGGATGATGGGGCTCGAACCCACGACCGCCGGAACCACAATCCGGAGCTCTACCAGCTGAGCTACATCCACCATGAAACCTGGAGCGGGCGACGGGGATCGAACCCGCGACAATCGGCTTGGAAGGCCGATGCTCTACCAACTGAGCTACACCCGCGAAGTACCGCCGGACATTGATATTAGATAATCCTGCGTCTTAATTCCATCCGGGACGGAAGGGCCTCCGCCGTCGCTCGCGCGGAACCTTGCCCGGTCCCGTCCCGGACCGCGGGCAACGGGTGCTCGATAGCCCAGCAAGTCCGCACCACTGGTCGAGCTGTTCGGACGTTATCTGAACAGCAACAGCCATATGATACATCAGCTTGAGGGGTTTGCGAAGAAGATTTCAATATAATTGCAGTCTATTTGCCGCTATGATTTTCTTAGGGCTTTGTAGCCTCAATTGTTGCCGATAGAACATAGTCTTCAATATTGCTATCAGGTTGCCATTGGTTTATTAACACGCGGCTTTCTTCTTTTAGCAGCACTTGTATGTTCTCAAATCCAGCCTCATGAAGCATCTTCTCAGTTTCAGCTACCGTAGCTGCTCCAGCGACACATCCTGAGAGAAGAGCAAGGTCATTTTTAATATTTTCAGGTAATGGCGCTGCGGCCACCACGTCGGAAACAGAGATTCGGCCGCCATGATTAAGAACCCGGTACATTTCTCGATATACTCGCGGCTTATCGGGGGACAGGTTTATAACACAATTCGATAAGATGACATCAATAGCTCCGTCAGCAACAGGGACGTTCTCGATCTCACCTAAGCGAAACTCGACGTTTTCAAATCCACTTTTTCTTGCATTGTCTCTTGCTTTAAGGACCATCTCTGGTGTCATGTCGACTCCAATTACGTGTCCTGAGCTGCCAACTTGTCGTACCGCCAAAAAGCTGTCAAACCCGCCGCCACTCCCCAGGTCAAGCACGGCTTCGCCTGGCTTTAACGCGGCGATGGCATGAGGATTGCCACAGCCAAGCCCCATATTGGCACCCTCGGGAATATCCTTGAGGTCATCCTTGGCGTAGCCCATTAATGCTGAGATTTTTTGCAAATCATCATCTGCCGGACCACAGCAAGAAGCTGCTGGGCTACAACCACAAGATGACCCACCTCGCTCGGCTACTTGTGCATAATTCTTGCGAACGGCATCGCGCTTTTCATCGGCATTTAACTTTTTCATGTTTCTTCCTTTCATTTATTAGAGTGTGATTTATTATTATTTGCAGGTCTTTGATCGGACTGGGTAAAAAACTCAGCTAAAAATTGTAGTATTTCGGGGTCAACCCAGCACTCCACCATTTGCCCCCGCTTTTTCGTTTTAATGAGACCTGCCTGGTGAAGCTCTTTGATATGGTGAGAAACAGTTGATGGCACAATTCCGAGATCTTTGCCGAGATCGCCAATGCATGTGCCTAAACCTGCCTCGACACTGCATGTAGTCCCGGGTTCGCAACACGAGATCAGTCGCAGAAATATCCTGAGTCTGCTCGGGCTAGACAGCGCCTTAAAAATATTAGAAAATTCTTCTACATCTATATTACGATTGTTCGACATATATCGAAGTATATATTAGGAGGCACTCGCCGTCAAGACCTTTTGTTACCGGCTGGATAATCTTGTCCAGCATGGAAGATTCCGGAAGACTCACATTCGCCTAATATTTCAAGGAGTCTTTTCTTTCCTCTAGTTCCTTCTTAACTTTCTGAAGCAACTTAAAATCTTTGACGATCTTTTGCACTTTTTCTCTGGTTCTGTCGCCATCGGCGAAATTAATAGCATGAGATGGGCATAAATTGGCACAGGTCTGGCAGGCGACCAGGCAATTGTTGGGATTTACCACTCTCGTTTTTTTGTTTTCAAAGTCAAATTTATATACGCTCCGGCCGCAGGTGGTAACGCATAATCCGCAACCGATGCATTTTCCTTCATCAATTACCGGATTCCACTGTATCTGATTGCGGTCAACGCCGTGGTACTTGGCGAATTTGGGGTCCGTAACTTCTTGATTATCCATGGTTTTAGCTCCTGTCTGTGCTTATCTACTTGAGTGCGAAAGGCTGAAAAGCCAGTCGGATATTTCATTTTATGCGACTCCCTTCCTTTAATGCTTCAGGACAAGGGCTCTGCCAGCCAGGGAACCAGGAAGCTACGGTCGGTCAGATTCTTTGTCTCCTCGATAAAACGGGTTTCTTGATCTCTGCGTCTGGCAAGAACGGGATCGCTGATCTCAAGCGGTGCTAGGCTCTGGTTGATGATCCAGGCGTAGGGTTCGATGCCCGCCCGCCGCAGGTCTTCCTGCAAGGCGGCAGCTTCGTGCACCGGCGTGGCTTCCGGCAGGGTTACAACCAACGCTTTGGTGAATTCGGGATCGCGTAACCGCGGCAACAGCTGGCGTACCGCTTCGGGCAGCTCCGCCATAGTCTGCGACACCTGGCGGTGATAAGCCTCGGCAGCGTCCAGCAGCAGCAGCGTGTGACCGGTAGGCGCAGTATCAATTACGACAAAACCATCCAGCCCTTCAGCAACCGTGTGGGCAAAGGCGCGGAAGACAGCGATCTCCTCGGTACAGGGAGAACGCAGGTCCTCTTCCAGCAGCGCCCGTCCTTGTTCATCGAGACTAGCGCCCGCCGTAGTCATGACCTCGTCGGAGTAGGCTTTGGTTTCAGCCTGGGGGTCAATACGGCTTATGGTAAGGCCCTTTACATCTCGCCCTACGGTTGCCTCCACATGGGCTGCCGGGTCGGTTGTGGTCAGATGCACTGAGTGGCCCATGCGGACTAGCCGCAAAGCGATGGCGGCGGCCAGTGAGGTCTTGCCGACGCCACCTTTCCCCAGGGTCATAACGACACCTTTGCCGGTGGCGGCGATTTCAGCAGTCAGGTCATCGAGCGATGGATACCTGGTCTCAACGCTGACCGTTGATGAAGCAGTACTGACCAAAGCCGCTGTGGAGTTTTCACTGCCAAGAAAACGGCGCAGGGAATCGATGCCGAGCATGGCCTCCTGTGCCAGAGGCATTTCGGTTCGCGGCAGTCCGGCCAGAACGGCGGGAATCGAGTCAAGAGCCACGCGGCAGCGATCGGTCAG
>QZKG01000060.1 GCA_003599855.1 Gaiellales bacterium
GGTTCTTCATGGCGTATCCTTTCTCTGGTTTTTCATCAATTCCAGTTAGGATACGCCACCTTTCATCCTTTGGTCATACACAACTTTCGAGCATAGCTCAAGCGGGCATACATCGACGTCTTCCGATGATTTCAGTTCTGAAGTTCTGCAGGGAAATAATCCCTGAATTGTAAAGTGGAAGCAGCTTTTTGTCCCAGATTCTTTACTGTCGGCCGATGATTACTTACAATGGTGCTCCATATTGCTGCAAGGAAGATAGAAGATGTTGACTAAATACATAAGTGAAGCCCTGCACCAGGCAAAATACGAGATTTTATCCGATGATGGCACGTACTATGGCGAAATTCCCGGCTTCGAGGGAGTTTATGCCAACGCCGCCACACTGGAGGACTGCAGAGAGGAGCTGGCAGAAGTCCTCGAGGAATGGATCTTGTTCCGTGTCTCCAAGAATCTTCCGCTTCCTACAGTCGGAGGCGTAGAACTCTCCATCAAAGATGTCGCCTGATGCCGCGATTCGGCGCGGTTAGACGAAAAGACCTCATTCGATATCTCAGGAAGCTTGGATTCGATGGGCCATACTCCGGCGGCAAGCATCAATTCATGAAAAAGGATGATGTATCTTTCCCGATCACCGGGACCGAGTCCTACTGACTGCAGCCGGTTGAGCACGATTGCAGGAATCGTTGCTTCCAACGGGAAGGGTTTTTCGGTTCGCAATGACCTGGCGGAAGGCCATCGATCGTCAGCAATGGGAGCAAAGGGAGAGGACGACCATGAAGAAAACAGAAAGTGAAAGCGCGGTGCTCGAGGCGATTGCTGCGATACCCGAGCCGCAGCGCGCCATGGGCGAGCGGCTCCACGCCATTATCAGGGCAAGTGCGCCCGGCCTCTAGCCGAAGCTGTGGTACGGCATGCCCGCCTATGCCAGGGGCGGCAAGGTCCTCTGCTTCTTCCGTGGCGGAGAGAAGTTCAAGGAAAGGTACATGACGCTCGGTTTCAACCAGGAGGCGAACCTCGACGAAGGCCATATGTGGCCGATCGCCTTCGCCCTCACGAACGTGACCGTGCTCCACGACACTCCGTCCGGGGACAGCGAGACAGTTTCGTTCAGGCTTTGGGGCATGGATTTCATGGCGATCAGCGCCGGGCCGCTTTTCCGGTTCAACCCCTCGATCTCCCTCATGGCCAACCTCGACCCGCTGCTCTTTGCATCGTCGCCATCACCGGAGAAGGTCCGCCGGCGGCCAGGTCGAGATGCCCATGGCCGACCAGGCGTGGGGCGACTACTATGGCAGCTTCAGGGACAGGTACGGGGTCCAGTGGATGGTGAACTACCACCCCGAGGAAAGCTGATCGCGGGAACAATCGTGGCGAACTGGCGGGGTGGGCTGATTGCGCCAGGTCCCCCCGCTGGTTGAAAGCCGATGCCTGACCCGCTGCGGCGGTTATCATGTTTCCCGATATTTCCAACCGATATAGCTTATTTGACTAATGTAATAGGGTACATGATAATATTGTGAACCGCGGGGGGCGGACACTGACTGATTCCGGGGGGCCTATTCGGAGGTAGTCAATGAGTGGGCTGACCCTGGTTTTTAGTATCTTCTTCTACATAGCGATTGATATCTTCATCATCGGGATGCTTCTGAAAGTCTGGAAGTACGTCTCTACTCCGGCACCCCTGAAGATCCCCCAGACCCCCGCCCCCAAGACCGCCGCCGGCGTCGGCGTGCGCATGTTCAAGGACGTGGTGTTCTTCCGCAGCCTCTTCCGGGGCAACAAGCGCATCTGGCTGGGGGGATACCTGTTCCACCTGGCGTTGCTTATAGTCTTCATGAAGCACCTGAGGTTCTTCCTGCCGGCGACGCCCGCCATCATCGACGACCTGGTGGACATCGATATCTACACCGGTTTCGTCGTCGTCGGGGCGCTGGCCTTTCTCTTCATCCTCAGGCTGGCCGTCGACCGGCACTTCTTCATCTCGGTGTTCAACGATTACATGCTGCTGGTGTTCATCATCGCAATCGGGACCACCGGGCTCTTGTCCCGCTTCTGGGAGGGCGGCGGCGTCCGCTCCGACATCCCCTACATCAAGGAGTTCGTCGGCGGACTGTTCACCTTCCATCCCGGGACCGTCCCCGAGAACCCGCTGTTCCTGACCCACTTCAGCCTGGTGATGCTGTTCCTCATGTACTTCCCGTTCAGCAAGATGGTGCACGCAGTGGCCATCTTCTTCAGCCCTACCCGCAACCAGATAGACAATTCGCGGGAGAAGCGGTGGGGCCCCTGGATGGTCAAGGGCAAGCGCTACGGCCAGGTCACGCCACCGGCAGCCGCTTCGGTGCTGGTCAAGGATGAGCCCACGGACGCCTGAGGCAACAGGCGTGTATCACCTGATAAACGAGAGCTGACGGCTACCGGCTGCGAAAGGATAGACAATGGCTGAGCAAGCTGCGGAAAAGACAGAGTTCGACATAGTCGCCGAGGCGCACCCCAACAAGGATTTCAAGGCGCCCGAGCTGACCGGCGAGATAGCTACGCCGCGGGTCGAGGACGGTATGATCGTCAAGGGCGTGACCGACGCCATCAAGCCCCACATCGCCAAGGAGGCGATCCAGGAGAAGCTGGATTTCCCGGGGACCCTGGTGGACAACTGGGACGAGGCGGTCATCCGGCGGCTGGGCGAGCTGCTGGAGCGTTACAAGTCGCTGCAGGTCTACCTTGACACCTGTGTGCGCTGCGGCTCCTGCACTGACAAGTGCCAGTTCTACCTCGGCACCAACGACCCCAACAACATGCCCGTGGCCCGCGCCGAGCTCCTGCGCAAGGTCTACAAGCGCTATTTCACCACCGAGGGCAAGATCTTCCGCAAGCTCGCGGGCGCGGAGAAGCTGGACATCAACCTTCTAAGCGACTGGTACGCATACTTCCACCAGTGCTCCCAGTGCCGCCGCTGCTCGGTGTTCTGCCCCTACGGCATCGACACCGCCGAGATCTCCATGGCGGCCCGGGAGATAATGGACTGCATCGGCATCGGCCAGAAGTACGTCAACGAGATCCTGGGCAAGGTGCATGACATCGGCAACAACCTGGGGATGAACCCGAAAGCGCTGGCGGCGACCCTGGAGTCCACCGAGGAGGACCTGGAGGAAGAGACCGGGCAGAAGATCCGCCTGCCGCTGGACGAGGAGGGCGCCGAGGTCCTGATGATAACGCCGTCGGCTGACTTCTTCGCCTCGCCCCACGTGGAATCACTGCTGGGCTACGCCAAGGTCTTCCACCAGGCGGGCATCAGCTGGACTTTCAGCTCCAAGGCCTCCGAGGCCGGCAACTTCGGCATGTTCATCGGCAACTACACCCAGCTGGAGAAGGTCGCGTCCCGCGTCCGCGACGCCATCGACGACATCAGGCCCAAGCGCCTCATCGTCGGCGAGTGCGGCCACGCCTGGCGCGTCGCCTATTCCTTCTGGAACACTCTGATTGGCCCCTTCGACACGCTCGACCCGAACTATCCGGCGCCGCAGCACATCTGCGAGTTCACCCTGGACCTGGTGGAGCGCGGCGCCATCAAGCTGGACAAGGCGGCCAACGACGAGTTCACTGTCACCTTCCATGATTCCTGCAACGTCGCGCGCGGCTCCTGCATGGGCGACAGGCCCGGCGGGCAGTTCACCATCCCGCGGGAGCTGATCAAGGCGAGCTGCAACAGGTTCGTGGACATGGAGAAGGGCACGATCATGGAAGAGACCTTCTGCTGCGGCGGGGGCGGCGGGCTCCTGACTGACGAGATCCTCCAGGTGAGGATCCAGGGGGCGATGCCCCGGATGCAGGCCCTGAGCCGGGTGATGGAGAGCGACGGCGTGAACTTCATGGCGCTCATCTGCGCCATCTGCAAGGCGCAATTCACGAAAATCCTGCCCAAGTACGGGGTGCCTATGAGCGTGGCTGGCGGCGTCCACCAGCTCGTGGGCCGGGCGATAGATCTGGGAGCGAAAGCATGACTATGAGGGCGAAGGCGATTATCCTGCTGGTGGCGTTCTGCGCGCTGCTGATTTCACCGTTCGTGATCCACGCCTGGGACGGGAACCTGTTCAGCGGTCTGCCCATCCCGGACTTCAACGACACCGCCGCCGCGGGCAACGGCGACGCGGGAGATGCCCAGTACGGCGACGCCGCGGCCGCCCAGTATGATGCCGGCGCCGCCTCGGCCCAGTATGCCAACTGCCCGCAGCCGGCCCCTTCCGGGCAGGGCCTCAGCGCCGCCCAGGAAGAATACGCCCAGTCGCTGCCGCTGCCTGACATCTCCGCCGAGAGCATCGCAAAGCCCATCAGCCTCGACGACATGCGCAACCACATGAACGTCCTCAAGCAGGAGGGGCGCAGCACCAAGCAGTGCCTGGCCTGCCACACCAACCGCGAGGAGTTCTGCGACCGCTGCCACAGCTACTCGGGGGTCAGCCCCAAGTTCGACTAGTCGCTGGGTGGTTTAGTTCGCCCGTATGGTCCGGACAGGCCGCGTCCTCCGACCGCGCGCACAACTCAACGGGTTACAGCTTCCTGATCAGGGCGACCCATTTTTCGGGGCCGCTCTCCTGAGAGCTCCATTCGAAGCTGCCTTCCCGCTCGTGCATGAAAGTGTAATGGAGCGGCTTGGGGTCATGGTCGTTGATCAGCCTGATGGCCTGGCCCGGCTCCATGCCGTCGAACGTCTCGAAGATCATGGGATGCCGCTTCGGGGGCGGCACCGGGCGTATGTCGAGCTCGATCACTTCCGTTCCGGTCTCATCCTGGGTCATCTGTATCACCTCTGCGTGGTTGCCGTGGCATGACAATATTCCGTATACCCCCGCACGATGATGTAAACCGGATATATTCCCGCCGGCACTGTGATTCTCATCACGGACCGTTCGGCGCTGACGCCAGGGCCATTGGCCGGTCCACCTGGAGCCAGCACTTGCTGTCTTTTCACTCAAGGGTTTTAATGTTCGATATCCCTGCAAGTGGACCGTCACGGGCGAAAGCTTCGGCCTGGCCCGCCTCAATGAAAGGGTTGCCAGAGCTGGTCCGGGGCAGAGGAAGGACATCAAGGAGGATGATGGGACGGCCAAGGAGCGCAGGCATCCTGGCATACCGGCGCGCGCATGGCAGCGGCATAGAAGTAATGCTGGTGCACCCCGGAGGGCCTTTCTGGGCAGGGAAGGACGAGGGCGCCTGGTCGATCCCCAAGGGCCTCTACGAGGAGGGCGAGGAGCCGCTGCAGACAGCGCGCCGGGAGTTCAGGGAGGAGACGGGCTTCAGACCGGCCGCCGGCGAATATGTCGACCTGGGCGAGCTGATGCAGCCCAGCGGCAAGGTCATCCGCGCCTGGGCGATGGAAGGGGACTACGACGTGTCCCGGCTCGTCAGCAACACCTTCCCCCTGGAGTGGCCCCGCGGCTCTGGCAGGATGATTGATTGCCCCGAGGTAGACCGGGCGGAGTGGTTCGGGCTGGAAACCGCCCGGGCGAAGATAGCCAGGGGCCAGGCAGGCTTCCTCGAACGGCTGGCGCTTGAGCTGGGTGATGTGCGGGAGGGAGGAGGGTCATGAGCTCCGTGGAGGCGGTGATCTTCGACCTTGACGGCGTGCTCATCGATTCCGAGCACGTCTGGGATGAGGCGCGCCGTGAGGTCACCGGTGAGCTGGGCGGTGTCTGGCGCGACGAGGCGACGCGGGCCATGATGGGTATGAGCTCGGTGGAGTGGTCCACCTACATGCATGAAGCGCTTCACATCCCCCTGCCGCCCGAGGCGATCAACCGCAGGGTGGTGGAGCGGATGGAGGCCATCTACCGGAAGGAGCTGCCGCTCTTCCCCGGGGCCCGGGAAGCGGTGGAAAGGATGGCGGCGAAGTGGCCCCTGGGGCTCGCGTCATCCTCCAATCGGGAACTCATCGATTACGTCTTGGAAGCAGCCGATTTGCAGGGAAATTTTCGGGTGACGGTCTCCTCGGAGGAGGTGGAGCGGGGCAAGCCGGGCCCGGACGTCTACCTGGAGGCCGCCTGGCGCATGGGGGTAGAGCCAAGTGCGTGCGTAGCCATAGAGGATTCCGGCAACGGCATCCGCGCCGGCAAGGCGGCCGGCATGCGGGTCATCGTCATCCCCAACATGGTGCTGCCGCCGGAGCCGGAGGCGTTGGCGCTGGCCGACGCGTTGGTGGGGTCGCTGGAGGGGCTCAGCGTGGACACAGTCGATCAGGCTGCCAGCGGCGGCTGACGGATACGAAAGCCCATCGCCTTGCTGCTGAACCCGGCTGCTTCCCCTGCTCAGTCCCAATCCAGAAGGCGCTGCTGGCCGCTGAGCTTGCGGATGCGGGAGACCTCCTGGACCGTCTCGAGGGTGCCCCGGTAGTTGCCTTCGGCGTCGCGGACGGCGAAATACCTGATGTGGATGAACCCGCCCTTGGCCTCGATCCAGAACTCGGCTTCGTCCTTCTCGCCGGAGCGGAACTGGTCGAGGATCCTCTGCACCTTGTCCAGGCTCGAGCGCGGGTGGCAGTTCTGGACCCGGCGGCCGATGACGCCCGGGCTGCGGGGAAATATCTTGTGCTCCAGACCGGTGTAGTAGCAGACCTCGTCGTTCTCGTCGACGAAAGACAGCTCGATGGGGAGATGCAGGAGGATCAGGTCCATCTGTACGGGGGTGAGGTGCCCCACGGTGAGGCTGAGCTCCTCCGGCGCGCCGGCCGCCTCGCCGCCCCCGGGGGCGGCCTCCGCGCCCGCG
This sequence comes from Gaiellales bacterium, assembly GCA_003599855.1. Lineage (GTDB taxonomy): Bacteria > Actinomycetota > Thermoleophilia > BMS3ABIN01 > BMS3ABIN01 > SURF-19. The sequence goes on from QZKG01000060.1 coordinate 6,760, forward strand.
GGCCAGTCACCCGACGGCCCGACCCACGAGTAGCCGATCTCCTCCTCGCCCCGGCGCACCTTGAGCCAGTCTTCCTCCGTGAGCGTCTCCAGGGCCATGGGGTAGAGGATGTGCTCCTCCTTGTAGATCATGTCGACGATGGTCTGGACGGCGTAATCCACCGTGTTGACGGCATCGGCCACCCGGCCCTCCGACAGCTCCTCCCGGGCTGTCCTCAAGGCGTTCCTCGCGTCGTCATGGAGCGCCCACATCACCTGGGAGGGCCCCTCCACGTGGTAGCCCTCGAGAATGGGGAAGAGCTGGTTCTCCTTGCGCAGGTAATGGAGGTCGATCTCCGCCAGCTTCTCCACCAGCCGCGCCAGGTCGTCCCGGCGCCCGGCCAGGTATCCATCCCTGTCCGTGGCGGCGCGGGCCTCGTCGATGATGCCCCTGATCTCCCTGGTGATCTCCTCGGTGGCGCGGTTCTCCAGCATGAAGGTGTTCACCGGGTGGCCCGGGGGCGTCTCGGGGGGCGGCTGTTCCTCCAGGGATTCCTTGAAGACCTCGACGTGGACGTCGCAGAGGCGCTTGACTTCGGCCTCGGGCATGCCCTCCTCGATGAGCGCCTGCTCCATGGCGGCGATCTCGGAGGCGTCGATGTCCCTGATGAGCTCCAGGAAGCGCTGCTTCACCACCGCCATGTCCTCGCCGTCGTGCAGGTCCTTGATGATGCTCTTGAGGACCTCCTGGCGCGCCTCGCGCTCCTGGGGGGCCAGGGCCTCGACCTCGCCGTTGCCCCCGGCGACAGCGACTTCCTCGCCGGTCTGCTCCCTGATCTCTCTGGCGATGTCGTCCAGCAGCTCGCCGAGGTCGAGCCCGCCGATGGAGGCGACCTGGTTCATGGTGGCGATCCTGCCGAGCGTCCGGCGCGAAAAGCGGTTCTGCAACAGCTTGAACTTGGGCGACCTGTCGACGAAGAACTCCAGCATGAAGGGATAGCGCGTCAGCAGGTCGTCGATCCTGGTTTTGGGTCCCAGCTCCATGTCAGTCATGTCTTCCCCGCTTTTTGAATTAATTACTCTTGTTAGATAGCCCGGAATATATAACATGAGAGTGATTTGCGTCACCATCTTCCCGGCCGCCACATATATCAGGCATAGCGGCATTGCCGGAAGCTCCGTTGACGGCACCGAGGGTGTTATCATCGTTTTGTGGACCGGAAAGCGTTATTAAAAAAGTGGATAAGGAGGATGAAGGCAGATGCCTTTGCCCTCTACCTGGCGCGTCGCGACCCGCGGGTGCCGTGGCGTGCCAGGGCGCTGGCGGTTTTCATAGCCGGGTACGCCTTGAGCCCCGTGGACCTGATCCCTGACTTCATCCCCGTGATCGGCTACCTGGATGACCTCATAGTAGTGCCGCTGGGGATTGCGCTGGTCGTACGGATGATCCCGCATGAAGTATGGGCCGAGTATCGTGAGCGGGCATTGACGGAGCTTGAGGCGTCAAAGCCGAAGAGCCGGCTGGCGGCTGTAGTGGTCATCGCCATATGGCTGGCGGCAGGCGCGTGGGCCGCTTCGATCGCCTGCAGATGGGCTGCCTAGGAGCCCGGTTCCGCCTCAGGGATGCCCACTCGCGCATGCAGCCGGAAATCGCGGGAGCAGGCGCCAGCGTCAATCTTCGATTTCCAGGGGTTCAGGCTCAAGGATGGACCTCCCGTGGAAGTAGCGGTCCCCCAGCAGGATGCCCACCAGCGGCGCCAGGATCACCATCGTGATTATGGCCACCTTCATCATCTTCTTCCCCCTTGTGTGGATGGTCATGTGCTTCAACCGTAAATGAAAAATGCCTGCATTTCAACGGATATGAAGTGTATCATGTTGGATTTGCTTGCCAAATAAGATTATTTCCCCTAAAATACCGGCGTTTACTTAAAATACGCGTTTTCTTCCATAAGGCGCTCGCGCCTGCCCTCCTCCTTCCCATTTAATTTTGTTACTTCCGAGGCTTTCTGCATGCCCGCGGGCCGGATCATCCCGGCTTGGCGGTTTTGCAGGAATGAGTGGACGGGGGTCGAATCTGCTGCGGGCGCCTGGAATGGCGTTTTTTTATGCTCAAGCAAAATCGGCGCCCGGCCGAAACAGTGCTTCTGTGTGCTGAATCAGCCGCGCGAGGAACAGGAGGTGATGGACCGGGCAGAGGGGGAGGCCGGCGAGCAAGTGCGAAGGACCGCTCGCCTGCCTGTCATGTTAGCTACCCGAAGGCCCCAGCAGGCCGGAAAGGTTGTATGCGTTATGTTGCACTGGCTGTCATCATCGGGACGCTGGTCGTGAGCCTGGTGGTTTTTGTGTCAACGGCAGCCGCGGGCGACGCCGGCAATGAAGCCGGCGCTGTCCCTGACACGACCGAAGTGGAGACGGATCGGCTGACCGATTCGTTCATGAAGCTGAGTGAGGCCCAGAACCAGGCCTACCAGGCGACGCTCAGGCAGAAGGAGCTTGAGAGCCAGCTGGAGCGGCGCCGCCAGGAGGCAGTCGACCGTTTCGGGCAATGGGGCCCGGAGCTGGTGGAGGCGGCCGAGGCCTACGGGCAGGACCCGGCGGAGCTCTACCGCGTGATGTACTGTGAGAGCAAGGGCGACCCTTACGCCGACAACGGCGTCAACAAGGGGCTGTTCCAGTTCCACCCCGGCACCTTCGCCGGCACGCCGTATGGCTCAGCCAGCATATATGACGGCCGCTCGCAGATATTCGCAGCGGCCTGGATGTGGTCCCAGGGGCGGCAGGGTGAGTGGACCTGCTTCTAGTCCAGGGGAAATGAACACCGATACGCGACGCCGGGCGGCGAGTCAGTCGCCCGGCGTTCTGCTTAGCGGCCGTAGGGCCTTTTCATGCCGTCGCGCAGGTCGTCGAGAATGAAGAAGATGGCCAGGAGCAGGGTAGGCACTGAAGCGAACAGGTAGCCGCCCCCCTCGATGCCCAAGAAGGTGGCGTCAGCCAGGCGCAAGGGGATGGCCAGGGCGCCCTCTGCCATGGCGACAAGCACCAGGAAGCGGGCCAGCAGTATCCTCATCTAACCCCCTCTCATCGGATCGGTTCAGCCTTGGGTTAGTTTCGCCGCGGGGCGGTCCGCTCCTGCCCCCGCCCGCTGTTCTCCTGATATAATGACCCGTGGCCATGGACAAATATAACCCCGCGGACATAGAAGCCAAGTGGCAGCAGGTCTGGCAGGAGGAAGGTTCCTTCGACGTCCCGAACCCTGAGGACCCGGCCGCCGCCGACCGCTCCAGCAAGAGCTACGTGCTGGAGATGCTACCCTACCCGTCCGGGACGCTCCACATGGGCCACGTCAAGAACTACACCATGGGCGACGTCATCGCCCGTTTCCGTTCGCGCAACGGCTTCTCGGTCTTCCACCCCATGGGCTACGACGCCTTCGGTCTCAATACCGAGAACGTGGCCATCAAGACCGGCATCCATCCGGCTGAGCTCACCAGGCAGAACACCGGCAACATCAACAAGCAGCTGCACCGGCTGGGGGTGTCCATCGACTGGAGCCGCGAGTTGGCCACCTGCGACCCTGAATATTACAAGTGGACCCAGTACTTCTTCATCAGGTTCTTCGAGCGGGGGCTGGCCTACCGCAAGGAGGCGCCGGTGAACTGGTGTCCCTCCTGCGCCACGGTGCTCGCCAACGAGCAGGTGGTCCAGGGCGGCTGCGAGCGTTGCAGCACCACGGTGGAGCAGCGCAACCTGGCCCAGTGGTTCTTCAAGATCACCGATTACGCCGAGCGGCTGCTGGGCGACTTCAGCCTGCTGGAGTCGTGGCCCGAGCGGGTCATCACCATGCAGCGCAACTGGATCGGCCGCAGCGAGGGGGCCGAGGTGGTCTTCCGCGTGGAGGAGCTCGACCTCGATATCCCGGTGTTCACCACGCGGCCCGATACGCTCTTCGGCGCCACCTTCTTCCTGCTGGCCCCGGAGCACGAGCTGGTGGGCGTCATCACCGAGGGGCTGGACGAGGCTGAGGCGGTGGCCGATTACGTGGCCCAGGCGCGCCAGCAGTCCATGGTGGACCGGGCCATGGCCGAGCGGGAGAAGACCGGCGTCTTCACCGGCCGCTACGCCACCAACCCGGTGAACGGCGAGAGGATCCCCATCTACGTCAGCGATTACGTGCTGATGGAGTACGGCACCGGCGCAATCATGGCGGTGCCGGCCCACGACCAGCGCGACTTCGAGTTCGCCCGCAAGTTCGGCATCGAAGTGCGGGTGGTGGTCTCCGGCGAGGGAGCCGGGCAGGGAGACGGGGAAAGTCTCGAACAGGCCTTCGAGGAGGACGGCGTCCTGGTGGATTCCGGCCGCTTCGACGGCAAGGGCAACCGCGCCGCCGGCGAGGAGATCACGGCCTGGCTGGAGTCTGAAGGGAAGGGGAAGGCCGCTGTGAGCTACCGCCTGCGCGACTGGCTGCTGAGCCGCCAGCGCTACTGGGGCGCGCCCATCCCCATGGTCTATTGCGACAAGTGCGGCATCGTGCCGGTGCCGCTGGAAGAGTTGCCGGTCCTTTTGCCGGACGTGGATGATTACGCCCCCAGGGGGCAGTCGCCCATCGCCACCAACGAGGATTTCGTCAACACGGCTTGCCCGCAGTGCGGCGGGCCGGGGCGGCGGGAGACCGACACCATGGACACCTTCGTCGACTCCTCCTGGTATTTCCTGCGCTACTGCGACCCCCACAACGACGACGCGCCCTTCGACAAGGGCGTGGCGGAGTATTGGATGCCCGTGGACCAGTACATCGGCGGGGTGGAGCACGCGGTGCTGCACCTGATGTACGCCCGCTTCTTCACCAAGGTGCTCTACGACCTGGGCCTGGTGGGCTTCCAGGAGCCGTTCCGGAACCTTTTCACCCAGGGGATGATCCATTACAGGGGCGCCAAGATGAGCAAGTCCAAGGGGAACGTCATCAACCCCGACGACCACGTGGAGCGCTACGGCGCCGACACCCTCCGGCTCTACATCCTCTTCATGGGCCCGCCGGAACTGGACGTGGAATGGCAGGACCAGGGCATCGAGGGGACTTTCCGCTTCCTGGGCCGGGTCTGGCGACTGGCCATGGAGATAATCGAGAAGGTGGGGGAGAACAACGTGACCGGCTATGCCCATGAGGGCGAAGCGGCCCAGGCGCTGGTGCGCAAGTGCCACCAGACCATCGCCAAGGTGACCAACGACGTGGCCGAGCGCTTCCGTTTCAACACCGCCATCAGCGCCATCATGGAGTTGGTCAATGACGCCTACCTGGCCAAGGACGAACTGTTCGCGAGCAAGGAGGGGAGGGGGGTGCTGCGCTTCACCGCTGAGACGGTGGTCAAGCTGCTGGACCCGTTCGCACCCCATGTCTGCGCCGAGCTCTGGCAGCGGCTTGGTAACGACCGCCTCTGGCTGGAGCCCTGGCCGAAAGCCGACGAGCAGTTCCTCGAGGAGGAGAGCTACGAGCTGGTCCTCCAGGTGAACGGCAAGCTCAGGGACCGGGTGAGGGTGCCCGCCTCAGCCTCGAAGGAGGATTTGCTGGCCGTGGCCAGCGGCAGCGACAAGGTGGCGCGTTATACCGAGGGCAAAGAGGTGGTCAAGGAGATCGTCGTCCCCGGCAAGCTGGTCAACCTGGTGGTGAAGTAGCCTGCCTTGACGCTTTCGCCCTTGATGTAGGCGCCCGGGGGCATCCCGCGCTCAGGCAAGAACAAAGGCAAGCCTTGTCTGGACCGGCAGGGCAAGCTGCTCCATAACGATACGGTGTATCCCCTGATGTCTGAAAAAAAGGCTGAAGAAGAGGCCAAAAAAATTCGTCTGCTG
>QZKG01000035.1 GCA_003599855.1 Gaiellales bacterium
GGAAGATGGCAGTCTTCAAAACCGAAGGATATCGTGTCGCTCACCCTGGGGGACAAATTATTTTGCTGTTTTGGGGAACTTTAGCGTTGCTGCTGACAACACCCCACGAACCCGCTCAGGAAAAGAAAGAAGAACTGGTGTCGGAGGGGGGACTTGAACCCCCATGAGCCATTGGCTCACTAGGCCCTCAACCTAGCGCGTCTACCAAATTCCGCCACTCCGACCAGAGGAAAAGACGGGCTTTCGCCCGACACTCGATTATAGGCAAAGCTTTTCCCAGGGGCAAGACACACCATTCTGAAAGAAATCAGCTTCAGGAATATCAAGGAATAACTGGTTAAGGCTGATCTCTTGAAATGATAGTGGTATCATATATGATACCACTATGAAGAGGAATATCATCCTTGATACGAACGTGTTTATTTCGGCACTACGATCAAGTCGAGGTGCATCTTACCGTTTGTTTATGCTGCTTGATAGCGGTAAATTTGATATTAACATCTCAGCGCCTCTTATCGTGGAATATGAAGAAGTGGCGAAACGCTTGTCGCGCGAACTGGGGTTAACGCATGCTGATATTGACGATATTCTCGACTATATATGCAGGGTTGCCAAAAAACGAAAAACACACTTCCTCTGGCGGCCGGTACTGAGAGATCCTCGGGATGATCATATTCTTGAGCTCGCGGTGGAATCAGATTGCGAATTCATTGTGACTTATAACATTCGAGACTTTTCAGCGTCGGAGCAGTTTGGAATAAGGATAGTAACGCCGAAGGAATTCCCGGAAATCATAGGAGGTTTGTCATGAGTACGATAAGCTTGCGTATCCCGGAGTCTCTTCATAAGAGTGTTCGGGAGATGGCAAAGAAAGAAAATGTTTCAATCAATCAGATTATCACTACGGCCCTGGCGGAAAAAATGTCTGCTCTAATGACTGTGGAGTACCTGGATGAACGCGCCAAGCGCGGCAGTCGCAAGAAATTCGAGCGCGCGATGGGCAAAGTGAAAGATGCAAAGCCTGAAAGCCGAGACGGATTATGATGCCCGCAAGACTGATCAGTATCGCCTCGGGTTAAATGAAGCTAAGGTCTTGTCAGAAAGTTAATCTGCCTCTGGCGGGCAAGAAGGGCCCCTACTGGTCCCGTGTCAGCCATGTGCAGTTTTGGTGTTCTGACAGACGTTTCAACTGATTACTGTGCCACGGCGGCAGGGTATCGACGAGGAATGTATCGACGAGGAATATTCAATCCTCGGCCTGTTTCTTGACAGAGCTGAAATCAAATTTCGTCATTTCTCCCGTTCCTCACCCAATATACATTTAACGCCACCTTCCACAGCAGAAATATAAGGATCTTCCGCAGCCAGCCTTTTCCGATATTCACTTTCGGTCATCATGTTCAAGTTTATTTCGCGCCGGAATTGTTCTTCCAAAAGCGATATACGGGAATTCAGCAACTCGTGATCGACCTTCCCCTCAACGATGATGAAGCACAATCTATATCGCTGGAATAATCCTGCTCACCCTTAGCGAAAGAGCCGTAGATAAAGGCAGTCCTGATATGTGATATGTCCGCAAGGGCTTGCCTGATCAGATGGGGAACCCCGTATTTCTTAAAGATCAGACTGCGCATATCCTGATTGGACGGGTCTTCCCGATTAACAGAATAAAACCTCTGCTTGCCCCTCACTACTGATTTCAGGATGCTCTCGTCTTCGAGCTTGACCAGTTCATTTTGGGCACCTGACATCCGGGCCCCTGACATCCTGCGCCCCGTGGCCGAGCTGGCGGGGCAGCTTGTCCACGGCAGCTGCCGCGTTTGAGCACGCTTTGCTCGCCCGCACACTGGCAAGAAGCATGTCGCCGGACCGGGAAGGGCACAATCCCGCACGGGCTTCGTCCCGTCCGTCTATCCTTCGGCGTAAGTCAGCGGCAGCTCCATCACGAAGTGGGCGCCGCCGTTGTCGGTGTCTTCCAGCCAGAGCCGCCCGCCCAGGTCGGAGATGATGCCGTAGCTCATGGTCAGCCCCAGGCCCGTTCCCTGGCCTACCTCCCGCGTGGTGAAAAACGGGTCGAAGATGTGCTCGCGGGCGGCCTCCGGGACGCCCGGGCCGTTGTCGACGAAGTGCATCCGCGCCACAGCGCCTTCCCTTTCCGAGTTTATTTCCAGCAGGCGGCCGCCATCGACCTCGGCCAGCGCCTTCTCGGCGTTGTCGATGATGTGGAAGATGACCTGCCTGAGCTGCTCGGCGTCGGCCAGGACCGGCAGAGAGCCGGCATGGAGCGAAGTGTTCAGCCTCACGTCGCGCGACCTCAGGTTGTAATCCTTGAGTTCGAGGGCTTCCCTTAGCACGTCGTTGAGGTCCAGTTCACGGGTCTCCTTGCTGCTGCCGGAAGCCACGTGGTCGAGCAGCCGCTTCACGATCCCGGACGCGCGCCTGGCTTCTTGAAGGATGGTTTCCAGATCGCTGCGGAGCCTCTCGTCGATATCGTCCCGTCTCTGGATCAGCTCGGTGATGCCGGTGACGCCCATGAGGGGGTTGTTGATCTCGTGGGCGGCGCCCGAGACCAGGTGGTTGACCGCCGACATACGGGCGGACTGCACCATCTGCTGGTGCAGCCGGCGCTTCTCGGTCACGTCACGCAGCACAAAGACGCAGCCGACGACCTCGTCGCGCTCGCCGAGGATGGGGTGGGCCGCCTGGGAACAGACCATGCCCACCAGGGAGCTCTCGCCCTCCTGGCTCTCGCCGGTGTAAATCGCCCTGGTGACCAGGTGATCACCGTCTTGTCTGGTGCACCGCTCGGCCATAATCTCCGACAGCTTGCGCCCGCGCAGGGCCGCCTCGTTGATGCTGACCATCTCCTCGAAAGCATGGTTGACCCTGATGACAGCGCCGCTGGCGTCTAGCAGGGCGATGCCCTCCGACAGGGAGTTGAAGCTGGCTTCCCATTCAGCCTTCTGCCGTGCGAGCAGCTGGTTCTTGGGATAGATGGTAAGCTTCACCAGGAAGAAACAGAGGACTCCAACCGCAAGGCCCGCCACAAGGCAGATCACCCGGAAGAATATCTTCTCTCCCGGGTCCCAGGTGACGAAAGGTTCGGCGACGAAGGGAAAGACGGCGCCGATGACCAGCCCAAAGGCAAGCATGACGGCCAGTATCCTGGGCATGCTGTCGAGTCTTGCTGCGAGGTTGGCTGTGCGGGTTGTCATGGTGGAGTCTTCCCGCGTGATGGTGAATGATCCAATACTATTAAAACCGGACATGGAGCCATCCCTGATTATGGGTACGCCGCGCGCAAGCCGGGTAGATGAATCAGCGCGCCGGCGGTGAATATAGAGTGGACGCCATAGCGCTCGGGCCCCGGAAACATCATCATCATATCTGAATATATGGAAATTTAAATACATGCCATGATTTTAATCAAGAGGTTCATTCTCAAGATCAAGGAGGACGGCTGCACCGGGCTGGCCAGCATGCTCGCCTTCAACTTCTTCATGGTGATACCGGTGGCCGCGATCATGGTGGTGGCCATTCTAGGCGAGCTGCCCTTCCTCGACCTGACCGGCAGCATCCTCAATCAGCTGGAGGGCGTGATCCCCGACGAGGCGCTCGACCTGATCATCGATATCGTCGACGACGCCCTGATGGACGGCGGCGGCATCCTCGTCATCAGCCTTTTCGGCACCCTCTACGTCCTCAGCAACGCTTACGCCGGTATCATCGGGTCGCTCAACACAATCTACGGCGTCACCGAGACGCGGCCGTGGATCGTCGTCAGGTTCAGGGCGCTCATCATGAGCTTCGTCGCTGCCAGTTTCCTGCTTGCTTCCTTCGCCATGGTGGTCATCGCGCCGCTGGTGGCGGACGCCCTCTCCGATACCGCCGGGGCTCAGCAGATCGCGGCCACCTGGATCGACCGCATGCGCTGGCCCGCCATCATCATCCTGGCGGTGGTGGGCATAGAGAGCAGCTACAAGTTCGGGCCCAACGGCGGCCCGCGCTGGCGCCTGGTGAGCCCCGGGACCCTGTTCTCCACCGGGGCGTGGGTGGTGGCTACCTGGCTGTTCGGCTTCTACGTGAACAACTTCACTTCCTATGACCGCCTCTATGGCACCCTCGGCACGGTGGTAGCCCTGCTCATCCTCCTCTGGATCAGCTCGCTCATCTTCCTCGTCGGCGCGGAAGTGAACTCGTTCTGGAGCAGATCGTCACGGGTCCGCAAGATGCTGCCGGAGCAGCTGCGCTCCGGGCATCCCGATGTTTAACCGGCCCTGATTCGCTGGTACAATATATAGTGCAAGCCGAGCGGCCGCTCCGTGATCTCACGGTCTCCCTTTTAGGGCGGAGACGGTAGTGGTATGGATGGGATGCGACTTCCGGGTCACACCCCTGAAATAATGGTCACGGGGAGGAAAGTCCGGACACCAGAGAGCAGGGTGCTGGGTAACGCCCAGTCGGGGAAACCCGCAGGCAAGTGCCACAGAAAACAGACCGCGGGCCTGGTGGTTCGGAGCATTGCTTCGGAGCACCGGCGCGTAAGGGTGAAAAGGTGCGGTAAGAGCGCACCGGAGGCGTGGTGACACGTCTGCCAGGTAAACCCCACCCGGTGCAAGGCCAAATAGGAGGGTGTATTCGGGTTGCTCGCCCGGCCCTCGGGTAGGCTGCTAGAGGGATGCGGCGACGTATCCTCCAGATAGATGGCCGCATAGAACAGAATCCGGCTTACGGGCTTGCTGAACCAGGGGCTCTCTCTTCGGAGGGAGCCTTTGGCATACCATGGGACCTGGGCCGGGCCTGCGAGGGCGGGGCACAGCGGCCGGGGCTTTGCCCTCATTTGCGTGAAACGATACAATCATGCGAATCGTATCCGGCCGGGGCAGCCGGACCAGTCTGAATGGCGACAAGGAGGCGTTTTGGCCAGAGACCGCGGCGGCAGGAAGAAGAGCGGCAGAGGCACCAGGGGCAAAGGGGCGCACGACGTCAGAAAACCGCGCAAGGCCTGGTACCGGAGCGCCGTGGTTTGGATCATGATCGTCCTTTGCCTTGCAGTATTGGGCGCCGGGGGGGTGGGTGTCTACAAGCTGGCCGGCAGGCCCGCGGGGGGCTCAGAGGAGGCAGTCACCCAGACGGCGGCCACGACCACGTCGCAGCCGCCCATGACCGAGACCGAGCGGATCGTCTCCTCGATGACGGTGGAGCAGAAGATCGGCCAGATGATGATGGTGGGTTTCGAAGGCACGGAGCCCGATGCGAACATAACGGCGATGATCCAGGAGCGGGGCATCGGCGGGGTCATCATCTTCGGACGCAACATCGACACCAGCGAGCAGGTGACGCAGATGAACTCCACGCTGCAGCAGCTCGCTTTCGACTCCGGGCATCCGGCCGGCCTGCTGATCGCCGTCGACCAGGAGGGCGGCAAGACCAGGCGCTTCGATGACATCGGGCCGTACTACTCCGAGCCGATGATCGGCGAGATGCCGGAAGAGGCCGCCGAGCAGACCGCCAGGCTCCAGGCCAGTTCCGCTGCCCGCGACCTCAAGCGGATCGGCATCAACACCAATCTGGCGCCGGTGCTAGACGTGAGCGGCGGCTGGGGCACGATCATGGACGTACGCAGCTACGGCTCCGATACGGACATGGTCACGCGCCTGGGCGCGGAGGCGGTCAAGGGCTACGTCGGGGCGACGACCATCTGCGCCCCCAAGCACTTCCCAGGGCTCGGATCCGCCGAGGGCGACCCCGAGGAGGAGGCGGCGCGGCTGGACCTCAGCCGCGAGGATATCGTCAACTACGAGCTGCCGCCTTTCGCTGCAGCCATCGAGGCGGGGGCGCCGATGATCATGGTCACGCACATGGCAGTGCCGGCCCTGGACCCCACTGAAGCCCCGGCGACCCTCTCGGGCCCGATCATGAAGGAGCTGCTGCGCGTCCAGATGGGCTTCACCGGCGTGGTCATCACCGACGACATGGAGATGGGCGCGATCACCCAGAGCCTGAGCGTCAGCGAAGCCTCAGTGCAGGCCGTCGCCGCGGGAGCCGACATCATCATGGTGGCCCACACCCTCGAGGCGCAGCAGGCCGTGCACGACGCCCTGGTGGCAGCCCTGGAGAGCGGGCAGCTCGACGCCGAAGCGATAGACGAGTCGGTCGTGCGCATCCTGGAGATGAAGAAGAAGCACCGCATCGTCAAGCCCAGCGCCTGAGGGCCCACCGCCAGGGGCATGGGCCGGACGCCGCCGGGCCTTCTGTCGCGGGCGCTGCTTTTATACAATCTTCCCATGGAACTGCTACTGCCATACGGCGACGCGACGATGCCCCTGTCCGTGCCGGACGAACGGCTGATGGCCGTGCTGTCGGCCGGCGTCACTGAGCCTGGGGACGCCCGCCGCCTCCTGCGAGAAGCCGCCCAGGTGCCGCTCGCTTCCCCGGACCTTAAATCCTTCGCCGTCCCGGGTGAACCCTTGCTGGTGCTGGTGAACGATGCCACCCGGCCCACGCCCACCGCGCTCATGCTGGACACGCTCTGGCCTGAGATCAGCGCCGCCGACTCCAGTTTCCTCATCGCCACCGGAACTCACCGGGCTCCGGACGAAGGCGAGCTGGGGCGCATTTTCGGCAAGCTGTGGCCGGAGGTAGAAGGGCGGGTCGATGTGCACGACGCGCGTGATGACGGCAGCCTGGTACGCACCGGGGAGACTTCGCGGGGCAACGAGGTCCTGATCAACCGGCTCGCCGCTGCAGCGGGCAGGCTGCTGGTGATCAGCTCCGTGGAGCCGCATTACTTCGCCGGCTTCACCGGCGGGCGGAAGATCATCCTGCCGGGCGTCGCCGGGTTCGCGACCATCGAGCGCAACCACCGTTTGGCGATGGAGCCCGGGGCTGAGGTCATGCGGCTGGAGGGCAACCCGGTGCATCAGGAGATGCAGGAGGCGCTCGGGACCATCTCCGGGAAGGAGCTGTTCGCGGTGCTGGCGGTGCTGGACCGCGAGCACAGCCTGCATGCGGTGCATGCCGGCGACATCGGCCTGACCTTCGACCGGGCCACCGCGGATGTCCGGCGGCTCTTCAGCGCCCCCTTCGGGCAGAAGGCGGACATAGTCGTGGCGGCTGCGTCCCACCCCCTTGACCTGGACTTCTATCAGGCGCAGAAGGCCCTGGAGAACGGCAGGCTTGCCTTGCGGGATGGCGGCTCCCTCATCCTGGTTTCAGCCTGCCGTGACGGGACGGGCAACGATGCTTTTTTACGCATCATGAAGCAGGGCGGATCGCCGGAGTCAGTCCTTGGCCTGGCCGCCCGTGATTACCATCTCGGTTATCACAAGGCAGCGCGGCTGGCGGAACTGGCGCAGCGGGCCCGGCTCAAGGCTGTCGTCGGCGTAGGTGATGAGGTCGCGCGGGCTGCCTTCATGGAGCCGTTCGCTTCGGCGCAGGAAGCGCTGGACGCCTCCATCGGGGAGGCTCCGGATGCGAAAGTCCTCGTCCTGAAGGATGCGGGTACTACCGTGCCTCTTCAGGTATGATTTTTCCCGATTGTAAAAAAATCATACTATCGTATGATGGAACAGCTCTCTCCTCCGGTTAGATTTAACGATGGGTCAGCGTATCTGCGAAATGCCCAGTCTGTTTTTTGGGTTTACTCCTACCGTATCGCAGGTAACGCTGGCCCTCTTTATTACTGGAAACCGGCTTCTGTCCGGGGTCCGGGATTTCAGGGGGTCGCGGCCGGTGCAGGGGTCCGAGAGGTCTGATCTCCAGATTTACAGGCACATTGTCCTAGTGAGGCAATAACACCCCAAGGTATTAATTCACAATGAATCGGAAAAAATCATACTTTAGTATGATGGTAAATGGTGGAAATAGAGCTAAATTAATTACCAGGCCAGCGCATCTGCGAATGCCCAGTCTGTTTTTTAATTGGGTTTACTCCTACCGCACGCGGGTGCCGCTGGCCTGATTATTACCAGCCGGGTGGTTGTCCGGCGTACCGCCGGATCCGAAGGGGCAGGTGTGTCAGATGAACGGTTTCAGGGTTGCGCGCTACCTTGACTACGAGGCGGGCAGCCTGCTGCTCCTGACTGATGATTTCAGCCAGGCTCATGGAGAGATCCTGGCCATGAGCCCCGACTTCTCCTGGTGGCTGGACAGCCGCCGCAGGATCACCGGTTTCAGCATCGCCGGCCTCGACCGCCCCGGTCCCTGCGATCCGGAGCTGCGCGGGTTCCGGACTTACCGCGTCTCCGTTCCCCAGCTGCGCCTGTCAAGGGCCACCGTCTATGAGGTAGCTGTGGCGGCGCGGAGGCACTTCGTCGAGGGGAGGAACGGTTCCTTCGTCCAGGAAGCGTACCAGCGCGCTTCCGTCAGGCAGGAGCGGGGCGACCCGGTGGAGCGGCTCAACGAATGGCTCTGCCTGTATCATGTCTACGGTCACATCGACGGCCTGTACTGGATGGGGTGTGCGTTCATCGACCTGGACATGCCGGCGGAAGCCATCAGGTGGCTGGAAAAATACGCCGCCCATCACCTTCAAGACGCCTGGGGCCAGCGGCAACTGGGTTATGCCCACTACCTGCTGGGGAACCTCGCCGAGGCGCGGAGCCACCTGCAGCAGGCGCTCAGCGCTTCTTCCTCGGGCGAGGAGGGCGAGACCGATGCAGCCGGGCTGCTGGCAGCCATCGACGCGCCTCCCGCCGATCCTGCCTGAACGAACCTGGACTGACTGCCTCTAACCTGCTCCCTACGCCTGATGCCCGGTGATCCTCGGAGCGGGACGGCGGCTGAGCCTGCCGCCAGTGCCGATGCCGTTCCTCCTGTCGACCTGGTTCAGGTAAGCCACGAAGACCGCGGCGATCAGCCCCAGCGCCAGCGCCACGTACAGGGGGCGCACTCCCAGCAGGTCCGGGATGCTCTTGCTGCCGTAGTTGAGCGGATCCACCAGCACCGGCTCCAGGTAATCCCAGGTGAGCGCCAGCGTGAGCGCTCCCACCAGGCCACCGAGCACTGTCAGGGCGGCGTCGATCTTGCCCTGGGCCATGGCCACCAGGGAGGTGCCGGGGCAGTACCCTGAAATGGCCCAGCCAGCGCCGAAGATGGCGCCGCCGACTACCATGCCCAGCAGGTAGAAGGGCGCGATGCCTATGTGGGCAGTGCCGAAAGCGTCCACCAGGTACATGCCGACGGAGCCGACGCCGATGGCGAGGAAGAAGAACTTCATCACGGTCAGGTTCTTGAGCCTGAGCATGTTTACGATGAGCGTGAAGCTCGAGGCGCCGGCCCGTAGCAGGATGGCACCGAAGGCGACGCCGGTGAGCACGCCGATGGCGATTGCGCTGAAGTCCGTCCCGCCGATGATGCCGGCTGCGTCCGTGGACTGTGCTGTTGCCGGATAGATGATGTTCACGATAGCCTCCTGTACATGAGCTTCGCCGTGAAGACTCCCGAAGCGAAGATGGATATCCCGAATACCAGGCCGGCGAGGGAGAGTTGCGCCACGCCACTCAAAACCAGGCCGCTGGTGCAGCCGCCGGCGATGCGGGCTCCCAGCAGCAGCAGGAACCCGCCGGCGAAGGCTGCGGCGAAGCGCTTGGGGCGGCTGTCGCCGAAACGCTCAGCCCAGAGGCGGGGGACCGTCCTGGTGTTGAAGCCACGGTATATGAGGGCAGCGAGGAAGCCGCCCAGGACCATGCCGATGGCGATGCCGTAGAGCCAGTCGACGGCGCCCGGATAGAGGCTCAGGTAGGAGTTGGTCTGCGGCAGGTCCGAACCGGCCGCTTCGAGGGCCATGTTGTCGGTCACTACATAGTTGCGGGAAACCCCCAGCGCACCATACGTGGCGACTGCGAAAGTGTTGAGTAGCCCCAGGAGGATGCCGCCATACATCCAGCCGATGTATCGCCTCCTGTCGCCCTGGTCTGTCAATTCGTTCATGGTTCCTCCAGTGACGTCTTGGTCATGGTCGGCAGCAGTACGGCGCCGGTGGACTTCTTCCTCATCACCCCACAGCGCGGGATGCCTTCTCTCCGGCCCGGATGCCGACGCTGTCGAAGATGGCAGCAATGAACTTCGGGATGTCGGAGGGCTGGCGGGAGGTGATCAGGTTGCCATCCACCACGACCGGCCTGTTCACGTAGTTGCCCCCGGCCTTCTTCACCTCGCGGGCGACAGTGAAGAAACTGGTGACTGTCCTGCCTTCCAGCAGCCCGGCCGAGGCCAGCACCTGGGGTCCATGGCAGATCGCCGCGACAGGTTTGCCGGCGGCGTCGATGGCCCGGGTGAAGTCCAGGATCCTCTCGTCGGCCCTGAGCCGCGCCGGGCCCTTGCCGCCCGGTATGACCAGCAGGTCGAAGTCCGCGGGATCAACCTCATCGACAGTCCTGTCGACCGTCACGACGGTCCCTCTCTTGCCGGTCACACCCTTCTTGTCCTTGCCGGAGATGCCGACGAGGGTCACGTCCGCTCCCGCCTGCTTCAGCGCAGCCACCGGCTCCGTAAGCTCGGCGTCCTCGAACCCGGCGCCCACAAGAACCGCCGCGCGAATCCCGTCAGTTTTCATGCTCCCTCCGGTTGGCAGGATGGTCAGTTCCCATACCCATTTCATTGCCCCTGCGCGCCAAAGTTAAACGGACGGGACTGCCGGATGCGGCGGGGCCACGCCCGCCGCCGCGGTCAGGAAAATACGACTTGCATGAACAGGAAAATACAACCTTCGTCCGATTTATCGCTGGCGCCTGTTTGGTAGTGTTGGTTCACAGGGAGTCCGGGTGCCGGGGCGGCTGGAGCAGGTGGAAAGCCGGCGGTAAGGGAGGTGAGGGTAAGGGGCAATCCACGGTCGCAGAAAGCAGAGAGTTCGTCGCTGTAAATCGTGAGAAGTGGAACAGAGTGAGGAGTGGATACAGTTGATGCCGACCGCAACAAGAAGAGAAACGGCCGTCCAGGGGGCGGCGATCCAGAAGATCTGGTTGCAGACGTTCATGTTCACCGCGGGCCTGTTTCTGGCAGCCCTGCTGATGTTGGCGGCGCCGGCTGCGGCCGCGGAGCCGCCTGGGGCGCCGGTAGCGGTGACCGGGCTGGTGACAGGTCCCGGCGACCAGGTGAACCCGGAAATCGATAACGGTGAAGTCATATATGACGATCGTGGCCTCTCGATCACGGGATGGATTATGCGCAGAGTAGCCTCCACCGGCGCAGTGGAGCCCGTCTCCAGCACCGGTGTGATCGCCGGGCCTGCGGCTGAAGCGGGCCAGGTATCATGGCTCCGGCTGGATGGCAGTGCCTGCGTCACTGCTCCCGGCGGCGCCGAGAACTGCGTCGCCCTGCCCGAGCCGGCCCAGGCCCTGGCCTTTTCCGGCGGCAGGGCGGTGACCGCCCATGGCGGCAAGGTCATCCGTCTGGTCAACTTCGAAACGGGCAGGTCGAAAGTGCTCGATTCCTCGACCTCGGCGGGCAACCGCTTCGACCCCGACGTGCTGGGTGACCGGGCGGTGTGGGTCAAGGAGCGTGGTTACGCCGGCAAGTACTATGAGCCGCTCATAGTCGATTATGACCTGGCCAGCGATACGTACACATACCTGACGGCTACCGGCGGCGGGGCCTCGTCGACGGGCGAGAGCCTGTATGAACGCGCCCGCCCAGCGCTTGGCGGTAGCAGCGTCGTTTACCAGCAGCGGATCAGGGAGGTTGGTGAGGGGTGGGACCTGTACCGGGCAGAGCCGGGGACATATGGCGTTCCGCTGGTGGCGGGGCCGGGCGACCAGGTCAACCCCGATGCTGACGGCGACTTCGTGGTCTACCAGGATAACCGCGGCGGCCATGTGGACGAGACCGGCGCTTGGGCCGGCGAGTGGGACATATATCTTATCGACCTGAGGACCGGCGTTGAGGTCCCCGTCTGCACTGCGGCAGGCGACCAGGTGAACCCGCGCGTGGAGGGCAACATGGTTGTCTGGCAGGATAACCGCTCAGGCGACTGGGACATCTATGCCGCGGTGGTGGGCGCATCCCCAGACCCTGTCCTAACGGTACGGGTGGAGGACGTCTTCTGGGCTGACTTTGCCGCCTTCCAGGACCGGGAGCTAACTGCAAGATACAGATTCGACAACAGGGGCGAGGGAGTCGCGGGGTCGTTCAGCCTGAGACAGGTGAACAACATCCCGGCCGAGGTCGGGGTTGTCGCCTTGCCGGATCCCGTCGACCGCATCGTGCCGGGCGGCGCGGCGCGCCTGGAGATACGCTACCACGTGCCCCAGGGCGTGACGCTGTTCAAGACAGCCCTGTACGCCAGCTGCCTGAACGAGGACGGCCAGGAGCTGTGGTTCCCGCGGAGGCTGCCCTTCTGAGTTTGGCCGAGGGCCGGGTCTCGGCGACCATCCGGCCCCGGCCGAAGCGGGATGGGGGAGGCGGGCGGGCGCGGAT
>QZKG01000008.1 GCA_003599855.1 Gaiellales bacterium
CAGGCCGCGGTCGAGCTCTGCGGCCGACGGACGAGGCCGATGCAGATCGGCAGCCTAGGCCGGCGGCACGGCAAATCGCTGATTGTAAGCGGGCAGATACGTCTCCAGGAAGGCATTGGCCGTCGCCAGGGTCGCAATGCCCGCTAACCGCAGCTCTTTGACCACCCGATCCTGGAAGGTGCCAAACAGCCGTTCCACCCGGCCCTTGGCCTGCGGCGAGTGGGCATGGAGCACCTCGACGCCCCACGCCGCGAGGCATCGCTCAAACTGACTCTGGGGCTTTTGCCCCCGGAGCTGCTCGGCCATGGTCGGCTCGGCCAGCGCTTTGTAGGTCGTGTGTTTGTCCGTATAGATCGCCACAGGGAGCCCATACCGCCGCACATAGCGCCCCAAGCTGTCCAAGGCCGGGATGGTGCCTTCGTACTCGTAGAATCGGGCCCACACCCGACTGGACGCATCGTCGATATAGGCCAGCAGCACACAGCGGGGGCCCCGGCCCTCGAACCAATCATGGTGCGAGCCGTCCATCTGCACCAGTTCGCCTACGTGGGCTTTGCGCGGTCGCCACGCCCGATGTGGGCGCTTGCGCCGCCGGAAGTGTGTCACCCCCTGCGCGACCAGCCAGCCCCGCAACGTCTCGGCGCTCACCGTGAGCCCATGCCGCTCCGCCAGCTTCTCCGCCGCCACGGTGGGGCCAAAGTCTCCCTACCGCTTCGCGTACAGCCTGAGTATCCTTGCCTTGACCCGCTCCGCCACACGCCCGTTCGACGGCTGCCCCCGTCCTCGGCGCACCAATCCCCGTTCGCCCTCCGCCCGCACCCGGACCAGGATCCGCCGGATTTGTCGCGCCGTCTGCTCCAAGAGCGTCCCGGCCTGCACCTGCGTGATCTGCCTGTTCAATGCCTGGCAGATCACATGCACCCGTCTGAGTTCCTTTCCGCTCATGATGACTCTGTCCTCTCCGACCATCCCGCCCTCCTCGTGAGGGCCGGCAGTCTACCAATGAAGAGGACATTTCTATCTGGGCAGAAGCGGACATTATCATCTTGGGATTACAGCCTTGCCGGTGACGAGTCCGTTTCCTTGACCGCTTCATTCACTAACGGTTGACGTCCCCCCGGAAAATGACGGCAGGTCAAAACTAGAGTAGAACCTATCTCAAAATGGAAAATGCTCCATTCCGATGAAAGTCGGTTGGGCAGACTAGCAAGATCTTGGGGTTTCGGTTCTCGCCTCAGCCTGAAGCCTACAACTGCATTTCCATCATCTGTGAAACACGGATTGTTCCACCGGTCTCCAAAAAGGGATCTGATTGGGCGATTTTAACGGCAGTGTCCATATTCTGTGCCCTAACAACTGCAAAGCCTTTCATCGCGTGTGACTCATGATCGTCTTCAACGCTGTTTGCAGTGACAAGTTTGGACTCCGGCAACGGGGTTCCGGGATTCACGATAGTTTCGCCCAGACCTTTCACCCACGCTTGCCATTGATGCATCCTGGCCATTCCCTCTTCCTTTGAGCGCGGCTGATTTCCACCGTAATAAGCAATCATGAAATTTGGCATGCTGGCTCCTTTGCTGTTGTGGCGACTACAGACCCGCTGAGGCACAGAATAACGCTCGGATAGTCAATGGTCTCACAGCGCTTCCGTTACGTGTGTTGAATGGTCCCCTTTAAGGCGGCAAGCAGCTCACGAATCAGTGCACCGCGGTCTTGCTTTAGTTTGCGAATGAAGGGCTTTGGAGCTGCCGTATTTGGATCATACTTTGCCCCCCACAAGACGATCTCGAGGACCATGGGAACGAGATCAAGGCCTTTTGAGGTGAGCGTGTAGACGAATTTTTTCTTGTGTGCGGGATCCAAAGCTTTCGCGACAATGCCAGTGGCTTCTAACCGAGCGAGCCGATCGGCCAAGATGTTTGTCGCAATCTTCTCTGGCGATTCGAGGAAGGCACCGTAGCTCCTTTTACCGTGAAACACCATGTCGCGAATAATAAGGAGTGACCATTTATCTCCAATGAGATCGAGGGTGAAGGCAATGGGGCACCCCGACTCCCTGCAGTGCGCTTTGGCCATCTCCAATGCAGCCTACACAATTGACTTGCATAATGCAAGCACATGGTGCATCCTCATTGGACTTGCAATGTGCAAGTTTAAGAGGAGGCAAGATGAAGCGACATATCCTGTCCGTGCTAGGCTACATGGCCGCGACGTTTGCAACTCAGGCAGCATCGCACTTCCTGCTCTTCCAGGAGCACTATGCCGCGGTCTCGATGTTACGGCCCAATCCTAACTTCGCACTCGGCTTTGCAAGTATGATTATTCAAGGGACGGTGTTGTCCATCATCCTGGCCAGGTCGGAACCTAAGGCCATGTTTGATTCTGTCAAGTTGGCTTGGCTGTTTGGAGTGTTTCTCGTAAGCTACATCGCCCTCGCTGAAGCTGGGAAATACACCGTTCCAGATATTGCCTCGTGGATAGGGGTCGAAGCGTTGGCTGGATTTGTACAGTTTTCGCTGGCAGGCGTTCTAATTGGGCTGGCCCATCGAAAGGGAGTACAATAATGCAGCAGAGAGCCGATCCGACACGTTTATGCCTGGACGCATGGACTCGACAACGAGCGCCGTGCGTGATCAGAAAAAGTGTGGAAACATCCGCGGCGCCGGCTCACAACGGTTCTGTGCCCTCGCTGAGAATCTGCAAATAGCGATCATAGGCGAACAGTCTGTTGCGTTGTCGGCCGGTGAGTTCCCGAACAATCCCCAGTTTGTCAAGTAAGGTCATTCCAGTTGTTGCAGCTGGGAAGGAAAGTCCGGTACGTCGGCATATGTCCGGAAGGGAAAGGATTGGCCGTTCACGAAGGGCCGAATGAACCCGGAGCGCGGATCCGGCGGCACGGCCACTTGTCTGAATTTTCCCCTCATCTGTGTTAAACAACTCCGCGAGCCGCTGCGCCGTTGTGACCGCCCCTCTTGCGGTCGTCCGCACCCCCTCCAGGAAGAAATCGATCCATGCCTCCCAATCCCCATCCATTCGCACCTTATCAAGGAGACCGTAGTACGCCGCCCGGTTTTGTTTAAAATACAGGCTCAGGTAGAGAAGCGGCTGTGTGAGGACGCCTGCGTGGCACAGGAGTAGCGTAATGAGGAGCCGCCCTACCCGTCCATTGCCATCTAGAAACGGATGAACCGTTTCGAACTGGACATGCGCGAGAGCGGCCTTGACCAGTACGGGCAAAGGGATCGTTTCATCATGGAGAAACTGCTCAAGTTGCCCCATGCAATCTGCCACGGCTTGAGATGGCGGTGGGACAAAATGTGCGTTACCTGGCCGGGTGCCGCCGATCCAGTTCTGCGATTGGCGGAATTCCCCTGGAAGCTTGTCACTACCCCGGCCACGGGAAAGGAGTTTGGCATGGACCTCGCGGATCAGCCGATTCGAAAGAGGAAACCCTCCCCGCAACCGCTCGAGCCCATATTCTAGCGCGGCGACATAATTAGATACATCCACGACTTCGTCCCGTGGTGCACCTGGGGCCTCCTCTAGTTCGAAGAGAAGCAAGTCAGAGAGAGATGATTGGGTCCCTTCGATCTGGGAGGACAGCAGAGCTTCTTTCCGGACGTAGGCATAAAGAAAGAGATGCGGATCGGGTAGTAACGTGGAAACGCTGTCCAGACGCCCCAGTGCCAACAGGGCCTGTTCGAGGAGTATCTGGCGCGTCCCCCTTAGATCGAGAGACGGTATGGGAGGAAGGGGGCTTGGGACAAATGCATTTACTTGCTCTCCCCCAATTTGGGAAGTCTCATATCGACCGGTTAAGCCACGGTTCATGGCTTGGTTCCCTATTCAGTGTCGCTGAATAAGAGAATAGAGTATTAAGCGATACGGCGTCAACGCTTAATAGTGGCATAAGGAGTGGAATAAGTGCAGTTCCATCCTACTGACCTCAATGAGACTGACGTTGGCCCCCTTCCGAGACGGTTCTTAACCAGAGCAGCCCACGACTGACGTTGGGCGACAAACTCGTCGGGGGTCAGGTGTCCGAGCGAGCTGTGTGGTCGATGCTGATTGTAGTCCACTCGCCAGCCTTCGATGATGATCCGGGCGTCCGCGATCGACTCGAACTGATGGACGTTTAGACATTCGTCACGTAAGCGGCCGTTAAACGCTTCAATAAACGCGTTTTCCACGGGTTTCCCGGTCGAATGAAGTCCAGTTGGACGCTCCGCCAATACGCCCAGTCTTCCAGGGCGCGGGATTGGAATTCGGTGCCATGATCCACGGTGATGGACCGTGGCCGCACGCCGTCACCGAGGACACGGTCGAGGACTTGGCTGACAAGCACTCCTTGATCATCCATCCTGTACCGTTCACAACAACCGTGATGATGGTGGCCGGTTTTTGCATCGCAATCAAATAACGATAGAAGACCTAGTCAGGTGATTCCGAGCTGTTTGCAGAGACGAAAGAGGTAAGTCGGCTGAAGCTTCAGGGCCAGGGCGGCCTTGGTCTTGTTGCCGCCGGCCTTGGCGATGGCATGCTGGATCAGCTCCCGTTTATGGGTCTCAATGGACTCATGGAACGGCAAATCAAACGAGGACCCACCGTCGGCATCCCGCGTCGAAGCCGTTTCCAGCACAAGATCCGTCGCGCAAATGGTGTCAGGCTCGGCCGCAAAAATCACCGCCCGCTCGATTACGTTTTCCAGTTCGCGGACATTCCCCGGCCAGTCGTGCTTTTGCAGTAAGGCCAGGGCGTCCGGCGCGAGCGTCATCCGGGGGCGAGCCAGCTCCCGGGAGAACCGGTCCACAAAGAATGCGGCCAAGGGAGCGATGTCCTCCGGGCGTTCGCGTAACGGCGGGAGCCTTAAGCTAACCACGTTAAGGCGGTAAAACAGATCCTTTCTGAACCGTCCTTCCGTCACGGCCTCTGCCAGGTCCTGATTCGTTGCTGCAATCACCCGCACGTCCACGGTCAAGGGCTGGCTTCCTCCCACCCGGGTGAACTGGTGGTCCTGCAACACCCGGAGCATCTTGGCTTGCAGGTCCACCTTCATCTCGCCGATCTCATCCAGAAAGACGGTGCCTCCATCGGCGATCTCAAACAGGCCTTTCTTCTGCTGATGCGCCCCGGTAAAGGCCCCCTTCTCATGGCCGAAGAGCTCGCTCTCCAGAAGATGATCTGACAAGGCCGCACAATTGACTGCACAGAAGGGCTTGGCCGCTCTGGGACTCCAACCGTGGATCGAGCGGGCCACGATCTCCTTGCCGACGCCGCTTTCGCCTTGGAGCAGGACGGTCGCCGGCGTGCCCGCGACCTTCCGCACCTGGACTAGGATGGCCTGCATCCGCTGGCTCTCTCCGATCACGGTGCGGTAGCGGTCGGCGGCTTGGCCTTGCCAATAGGCTTTTTCCTCCTTGATAGACGTTACCAACTGGGCATTGTGCAAGGCCTGGGCAGCATGAACGGCGAAAGCGACCAGGAGGTCCTGGTCCTCCTTGGTAAACCCGGCTGGGCGGCGGGAGTTGAGGACCTCAATCACGCCCAGGACCTGGCCCCGGTCGAGCAAGGGAGCGCCCAGGATAGACCGCGTGATGAAGCCGGTCAGTTGGTCGTACTTTCCGGCAAACCGCTGATCGCTCTGGACATCATTGACCAGCAAAGGCTGGCGATGGCCGGCCACCCATCCGGCGATGCCTTCGTCCGGCCGCAAACGATGCGTCTTGAGCTGCTGCCCGGCGGGGTCAAAGGGCATCTGGAAGATCAGTTCCCTGGTGGCGGCATCAGCCAGCAACAGGCTGCTGCCTTCAGCCTGCAGCAGGCGGCTGACCGTATCCAGGATCGTCCGAAGGAGCTGATCCAGGTCAATCGAGGAGGAAAGCAGATGACTGACTTCCAGCAAGGCTGCCAGTTGTTCCCGTGATGACCCGGCGGGCACGGCAGTGGAGGTCAGCAGCGCTTCGATGCGTTGGACTGTGGCGGCATTCATCTGCCAGGCAATCCCTACAAAGGCCGTGCCAGCAGGGGGATGGATCTCGGAGGTCGACGCCGGCTTGACCCAGGCTGTGCGCCCTGTGGCCCAGGCGTCCTTCCCTTCGCCATCCGTCAATCGGCAATCAATGCGAGCGGAGTGCTTTTGCAAGGCCGTTAACGGCCCGCCTGGCCCTTGATAGGACAAGCGTATCCCGCCCAGCGAGAGATCATAAGCCCAGGCCTGACCGCTTGCGGATAGAGAGGTGTTGTCGTCGCCGTAGAGTCGAAAGGCCAGAGGAAAAGATTGACGGCTGCGGGGGTGCTTGCGCCGGTCCGGACCGGCATAGGGTTGGGTCGCCATGAGGCCCTGGTCCCTTCCCGAGATGGATTCAGGTGAGCGCAGCCGCGGATTCTAGCAAGCCTCTCCCATGAACACAATGGACCGACCACACTTAACCTGCTCTTACTATCTAAACTGATAGTTCCGACCTGCTAGTTTCGATAGGCCGACTCGTTCCAGGCACGCCCCCACTGACTCTCGCTCTTGCTCCGCTTCCTTACATGAATCACCGAAGAAACGGGCACTTACAGAGGCTGATCCCTCTTCTCCATCGCGGCCGTGGCACGAAGGGCCTCTTCCTTGCTCAGTCCCAGGCACGACGGCGGCACAGAGGAACTGGAGAGGATGCCGCAGTGGGAGAAGAAAGAGGGCAGCAGAGCTGACAGATCACATTCAACCGGAGGAGGTGGGTCATGGAGTGGGGAATCTTGATGGCAGGCATGACGGTATTCGGGATGCTGGCGCTGCTGATCGCGGCGGTTCGGACGGAGGAAGAGCCGGTCTTGGACGATCGGGTCGAGTGCCAGAGTGCAGGGTCCGAGCAGTACCGACAGGCGGCGTAACAGGGTTCATTCGGAAGGCCGCGGCCGATAACGGTCTCTCACAACCAACAGGAGGTGCGTCATGGAATACGGGATCATTGTCACGGCGATGTCGTTGTTCGGAACCTTTGCCCTGGTGCTGGCGGATGTCACCTCGGAGCCGGAGAATCCGACGATGTCTCAAGAGCCTATGGCCGAAGTGGAGCAGCGGCAGGCTGCCTGAGTAGAAGACAAGAAGGGGAAGCAGCCTGACCGTCCGATGGGTGGCGCGGATTCCTCCGGCGTCACCCATCGCCATGAGAGGAGGAGATGATGGAGAACAAACTTGAAGACAAGAGGCGCCGCGTGGGCCGCTGTCCTTCCTGTCGGCAGGATCGCCTGCAGCCCACCGGGGCCTTTTTGATCTGTGACGCCTGTGGGCTAGCCATCACGGAGCAGGCACTGCGGGTCGAGAAGGGGCGAGCAGAAGGGGCTTCGGTGGAGCGCGCCAGCTAAATTCACCCTGTGTGCCATACGCCATTTCGCGTATTGGCACGTACCATATGGCCTGCTAGGCTGGCGGCGTCACGGGTGCCGAGAAGCTCCCTTGACTGGGGCGGCAGAAGGACTAGAATGAGGCCCCAGGTTCTTCACACTACATAGGCGCGTCCGGCACAACGCCGTCGGTGGCGCCTACGGTTCCTCACCCAGGAGGTCGTCATGACCTTGCTGCGGTCCTCCCCTTCGTCCTTGAGCGCCTTCGTCACGATTACCCTGTCCATTGGAGTGCTCGTAGGCTGTGCGAGCAATACAGCCATAAGGCCCCCTTCGCCTCCACCCACTCAGGATCCCTTTGTCGGCCTGCCTATTACGAAACCTGCTGAGCAAACACCTCTCGAGGATGTCCTGATTGAAAAGAATCGGCAAGGCCCGAGGTTCGGAATCCTGCTGTCGGGAAACACGAAAGCCGCTCAACGATATGCGGGCCTTTATTGGGATGCTCTCGATGCATCAGCCGGCCACCATGAAAGTCAGAAACACTCGGGCAATGTCGCTGTTACACCCGTGCTTGAAGCGATTGAGGAAAGTCTTGAACAGGCAACCCGGCTCGAGAAATGGGAGGAGGCAAAAAGGACTGGCGTGGACCTTGTTGCCTTGGTGGATCTGAGCTGCAGCCTGCCAGACTCTCCGATGTCTCCCGCCTCTTATGCGATTGGAATCTACATGTTAACCCCTGACGGCCATTTGCTTTCCGCGATAAAGGTTACACATACAGAGGCTTCTACTCTCCCTCAGCAGATGCTTGCGGCCGGCATGATGGGGCGAGCAATTGACAATACCCAAGGCGGCTCAGCCAAATCCTTTTCCACATACGAGCAAAAGTTTATGGATAATGTCCGAACGCAATCGGGGCAAGGCCAAATTGTCTTGCGGGCGGCCAGGGCCGTGAGTAAACAAACGCAACGAAAACTTCGAGAGTTTCTGGATGACCTCGAGGAAGCCCTTGCATTTTCAAAGGTCATAAAAATGCATCGATAATCTCATTGGAAACCGCGTAAATCGAGGAAGTCACATGCTGAGGAAACTATCTTTATCAATGATTGGGCTCTGGTTGTCCATGCATTTGCTGGGATGCATGGTGGACAGCATTTCAATTGGAGAGCATTTCTACCAGCCCGGAATGAAAAGCGAGCGACCTTTCCCACTCAAGGTCGCAATCATTCCAGATGCCGAGGTTAAGACAGAGCACATTAATGTCGGAGGCCAACCTTTTACGGTTAATTTTCATCCTGGACTCATCAATGCTGTACATGCTGAGCTGGCAACCGTATTCTCGGAAGTCACAATTATAGAAGAGAGCGCACAAGTCAAGGATGCGGATCTTCTAGCCAGCGTCGAATCTCGAACAGAGCCTCTAAGTGCGACTTCAGGGTTTTTGGTGGGGTCTGCCCAATACCTTTCTCGGTTAAAAGTCAGACTCAAAGACGCCAAGACAAGGACCCCTGTTACCAATTTTACAGGCGAATCGCAATATACCCTTGACTGGAGTAAGTATGCGCCTGGCCATCCCTTTGCTCCATCAGCCTTCGTCGTGGGTCTGAAAGGAGATGTTGAGGTGCAAGTCAGCCGCCTCGTCCGTGACATGTCAGCGAAGTTTCGCGATGACAGGCGGCTGACCGCGTACATTGCAAATCGCGGTCAGTTTCTTGCGCAAGGATCGGAGCAATCTTCAGGGTCACCCACATTGAACGAGGAGGACCGTCTGTCAGTGACCGATCCTCGCGGCGTGAAGGTGATTGGCAAGGCGCCGGCCGCCTACGTCACCGAGCATTTTGGCAAATCCTGGGCGGTGGTCATCGGCATTGACGACTATGAGAAGGCACCGCGGCTCAAGTATGCGGTGGCGGATGCGAAAGCGATGGCAGGCGTGCTGCGGCAGCAAGGGTTTCAGGTCGTCGAGCTTTACAATCGGCAGGCCACGCGAGGGGCCATCGAAGGGGAACTGAGCGACAAGCTGGTAGACCGGGTGGGGGAACAGGACCGCGTGGTGATCTTCTATGCCGGCCACGGAGAGACGAAGACAGCCAAAGGCGGTAAGACCATGGGCTACCTGTTGCCGGTGGAAGCACAACAGGGTGCGCTGGGCCAGAGCGCCATGAGCATGGGCCGGATCAAAGAGCTGGCCGACGCGCTCCCCTCGAAACAGGTCTTGTTTCTGGTGGATGTCTGTTACGGCGGCGTTGCCGGCCAGCAGTTCCGGAGCACACTGCCGCCTATGACCGTCGCCTATCTGCGGCAAATCACCCGGGAACGAGGCCGGCAGCTCATCACCGCGGGGGGCCCGGATCAGCAGGCCATGGAGAGCCCGGAATGGGGGCACAGCGTCTTCACCTATTATCTCTTGGAAGGGCTCGGCAAGGGCCTGGCGGATCTAAATGAAGATGGGATCGTCCCGGCCTCAGAGCTCTACAGCTATCTCGACAGTCGAGTCTTTTCTGCTGCCCAGATGAAAGGCCATGTGCAGCGGCCCGAACTCTGGTCACTGGCCGCCGAGAAGGGCGAATTTGTCTTCATCCCGCATGCGTCCAGACTCAAGGCAATGCAGACAGAATCAGGTACGAAATAGCCATTTGGCGTGTTGCGTCTGCTTGCCTTTCTTATAGAAGCGACCTAGACATTCATGCCTCGGAGTAAAGGACTATGGGGCAGATTCCTTTTGTGTTGTTTGATCAACCTTCCTATCTTCTTAAAAGTCTCATTCCGAGTTTAGTGAACTGGGCCAATTTCGTGTCAGCTTTGCTAATTGGGTCGGCGGTCTTAACGACGAGTTGCGTGACCGCTGAAACGCAAAAACGTCAAAGAGAATGGACTTTAGCCTATGCGCAAAGCGATCCCCGAGTCTGGAAGGAATACTTGCTGAACTACGCACGCTTTGGCGAGATGGAACGCTTGATGGAGTCACAGATTCCCGATATTGCATCGGCTAGAACGGCCGATCTCTGGTGGCTTTGCCATGCTTATGCTGAACTCAAGAGATACAACAAGCTGTTTCTTTGCCTCGACCAAATGGAGCGTAATATTGCAAAGGGAGACAGGGAGCTAAATGTTTCAACCAGCTCTCTCCACGGAATTTCGGTACTCTTCTTCAGCACCGATGCCACCTACTACCCGTCCTTATGGCGTGCGCAAGCCCTTGCGGAGTTGCAGGATTATGAGAAGGCTGTCATTGAAGCGGAAAAAGGAGTGGCCTTGGCTGAAGCTTCATCGGAGCAACCTAAGAAGCATCTCTTCATGACCGTTCCCCCACGCTCAGTTTTGGAGAAGCTGAAGGGACAAGGGTTATCAGGGGTAATTCATGCCGCTTTAGGTCATCGGTTAGAGGCTCAGCGCCTCGTCCAAGCCGTTGAACAGTTTGAAACCGATGTGTCCATGGAACTGCCGGGTGCCGCTGACAAAAAGAAAGCCACGAAAGCCGAGCAACTGGGAAAGATGTATATGGCGCTCAAGGACTATGAGCGAGCCTATCAGGCAAGTGATTATGCGGTTCCTTGGGGCGCGGCTTTTGGGCAAGCCATTATGGCAGGGGCTGGAGAAGAAGGAGAGGAATACGCAACCTCATATCGCGTCCCTCAGAAATTTATCCGCGCAAAAAGCGCCTATGAGACGAAGCGGACAGCAGAGGCGAAGCAGGGCTACGACGAATTGTTGAAGCATCCACGGATCAAGTCATTCGGAGAATTGTATTGGCTAGTTCTTTTTGATCGGGGACGGATCGAGGAGGCAAGCAATCGCAAGGGCGCGATTCCCTACTATGTCCAGGCCGTTGAGGTCATCGAGCATCAGCGCTCGACGATCAACACCGAAGTAAACAAGATCGGATTCGTGGGCGACAAGCAGCAGGTCTATCACCATCTGATTTCTGCGCTGCTGGCGGAAGGGCAGGCGGCGCAGGCCTTTGAATATGTCGAGCGGGCGAAGGCGCGGGCGTTGGTGGATCTGCTGGCCTCGAAGAAGGACTTTTCCGCCCCGGCGTCGGAGGCGCAGCAAGTTGCGAAACTCATTCAAGCGCTGGATGCGGCCGATCTGGAAGCTGCGGCTGCTCAAACACCCGAGGCCCCTACGAAGGACATCGCTACAACGCCAGTCGGCGGACAGACCGTCCGGAGTGCCCGAGGCGTGCAGGTGCGCGAACAACTCAAAACCGCCGCACCGGAGCTGGCCACACTCGTGACGGTCACCCAGACGAATACGAATGAGATTCAAGCCTTGCTTCGGCCGGGCGAGGTTCTGCTCGAGTACTACTATGAAGGCGACGATCTGGCGGTCTTTATCCTGGATCGGACGCAAATCCGCGGTATCAAGCTGCCTGGCGCCGGCCTGTCGGCCGAGATCGCCGACTTTCGCAAGGCGCTCGAAGAGACCAAGTCCGATCGCTATCGAGTGATCTCCAACAAACTCTACGACCGCCTGATCGCGCCGGTCGGCTCGTACATGACCGGCAAGCAAGTGCTGATCGTGCCGCACGGCGCTTTGCACTATCTGCCGTTCTCCGCCCTGTGCTCTGCCAAAGATTGTTTGATTGACCGGGCCAGCCTCCGCCTGTTGCCCAGCGCCAGCGTCCTGCCGTTTTTGAAAGGCCGCAAGCAGCAGGAGGGCGGGGCGCTGCTGGCGCTTGGGAACCCCGATCTCGGCGATCCGAAGTACGATCTCAA
>QZKG01000039.1 GCA_003599855.1 Gaiellales bacterium
TGCCCGGAGAGGCCGATGCGCTCGCGGACCAGCTGCGGGTGTTCGCGCACATCGATGCCGGCCACCGTCGCCGTGCCGGCCCCGGCTTCCAGCAGGGTGGTCAGGATGCGGACGATGGTGGTCTTGCCGGCGCCGTTGGGCCCCAGCAACGCGAGGACCGTCCCCTGGGGCACGTCGAGGTCGAACGACTCCACCGCCCGGACATCCCCGAAATCCTTTATCAGGCCCCTTGCTTTTATCATGCGAGCTCTAACCTCCCTACAGAACCGCCTGCGACTTGAGAACCGTACGCTATCACGAAAAACCTCTGTCTTCATGGGGTATACCCGCGGCGGCGGCATCATAAAGCCCGCGCTTGCAATCCGCGCCATGCCCATGTATATTGCATCTTAATAACGAAACGGTAACGTATCGTAATTATCCACGGCCCACCCGCCAGGAAGAACGGAGGAACCTTGAACGAAGACTACCGCCGGACCCGCAAGTACCGCATGCGCTGGTGGACGCTGCTGGTGCTCTCCCTGAGCCTCATCGTCATCGGGCTCGACAACACCATCCTCAACGTGGCCATCCCCACCATCCAGCGGGAGTTCGACGCCTCGGCCTCGGAGCTGCAGTGGATGGTGGACGCCTACGTCCTGGTGTTCGCCGGGCTGCTCTTGACCATGGGGGCCCTGGGGGACCGCTTCGGTCGCAAGCTGACCCTGCAGGCGGGGCTCGTAATCTTCGGCGTGTCGAGCATCTACGCCGCCTTCTCCGGCTCCAGCGCCGAGCTCATCGTCGCGCGCGCGGTCATGGGCATCGGCGGGGCGCTCATCATGCCCTCGACCCTGTCCATCATCACCGACGTCTTCCCCCGGGAGGAGCGGGGCAAGGCCATCGGCATCTGGGCGGGGACAGCCGCTTTCGGCATCGGCATCGGGCCGGCGCTCGGCGGCTGGCTCATCGAGCAGTTCTGGTGGGGCTCGGTCTTCCTCATCAACGGCCCGGTGACCGTCATCGCGCTGACTACGGGGCTCTTCCTGGTGCCCCGCAGCCGCGACGAGGTGCCGCCGCGCATCGACCCGGTCGGCGCAGCGCTCTCCATCACCACGCTCTCGGCCCTGGTCTTCGCCATCATCGAGGCGCCCTCGCGGGGCTGGCTCGACCCGGTGGTGCTGGCCGCCTTCGGGCTCTCGGTCGCA
This sequence comes from Gaiellales bacterium, assembly GCA_003599855.1. Lineage (GTDB taxonomy): Bacteria > Actinomycetota > Thermoleophilia > BMS3ABIN01 > BMS3ABIN01 > SURF-19. The sequence continues at coordinate 1,185 of QZKG01000039.1, forward strand.
CTCGGGACCATCTTCATACGCCAGGAGCTCCGCTCCGACCATCCCATGCTCAACCTCGACTTCTTCCGCAACCCGCGCTTCTCCGCCGGGGCGGGAGCCATCACCATGGCCTTCTTCGCCATGTTCGGCGTCATCTTCATCCTCACCCAGTACCTGCAGTTCGTCTACGGCTACTCGGCGCTGCAGGCGGGGGTCAGGATCTCTCCCTTCGCCATCGGCATGATGCTGGGCGCCGCCAACAGCCACAGGCTGGTGCGCCGGCTGGGCACCAACAAGGTGGTCGCGGCGGGACTGTTCCTCCTGGCCCTGACGCTGGCCAGTTTCGCCCTGTGGGATGTGGACACGTCCTACCCGGTGATACTCGTCTCGATAATACTCATGTCCTTCGGCATGGCCAACACCATGGCGCCCTCCACCGACGCCGTCATGGGGGCGGTGCCCCTGGCCAAGGCGGGCGTGGGCTCAGCCATGAACGACACCACCCGCATGGTGGGCGGCGCCCTGGGGGTAGCCATCCTCGGCTCGATACTGAATTCCATCTACTCGTCCGGCATGGCCGCAGCGATAGCCGGCCTGCCGCCCCAGGCCGCGGGCGCCGCCGGTGATTCCGCAGGCGCCGCCCTGCAGGTGGGCGGTTCCCTGGGCGGCCCCCAGGGCGAGGCGCTCATCAGCGCGGCGCGGTCGGAGTTCGTCGGCGCCATGGGCTACGCTTTTATTGCGGCTGCCGCGGTTGCCCTCATCGGCTCGCTCCTGGTGCTCAAGTTCATGCCGGCAGGACACCTGGGGACCCAGAAGGCCGGCGGGCAGGCGCCGGCGCATCATGATGGTGGAGCCGGAAGCTAGGCGACCACGGAGGAAGAAAGGAGCGTGATGGCGGCGAAGGTCAGTCACGGGCATGCCGGTCCCGGGCGTCCGCGCAGCCGCGCAGCCGACGCGGCGATCATGGCCGCCGCCCTGAAGGTGCTGGGCGCCACCGGTTACTCGGGCATGACCATCGAGGCCGTCGCCGATGCCGCGGGGGTGGGCAAGGCTACCATCTACCGGCGCTTTCGCAGCAAGGAGGACCTGGTATCGGCGGCGGTGGCACGCCTCACCGACCCCGGGGATGCCCCGGACACCGGCGATGCCCGGCGTGACGTGATCGAACTGCTCGGCAACCTGCACCAGCGGGTCGCCACCGCCACCGGAGCGCCGGTGACCGCCGCCCTCATCGTCGAGGAGAAGAACAGCCCCGAGCTCATCCGCCTCTTTCGCCGCCGTGTGATACGGCCGCGGCGCCTGCGCCTGAAGCAGGTGCTGGAACGCGGCGTGGCCCGCGGCGAGATCGACCCCAGCGCAGCCCTCGACGACGTCATCGACGTCCTCACCGGCGCCTGGTTCTCCCGCTACCTGTCCGGCCGAGCGGTCACGCGGGACTGGGCGCGCAAGGTCGTCGCCATCGTCTGGGACGGCATCTCAGCCTGATGCCATTCAATCGCTGTTAAAGCGCTCTCAAACTGATTATCCGTTCACCCGCAGGTGATTTCCCTCTGCCTGGCGCCCGTCTGCCGCGATCAGGCGCCGCAACGATGTGTTTCAGCTCCCCTGAAAGGGAATATAAGATATCGCGGAGTATGAACGGCTGGGCGCAGCCATATTAAGGCGGCGACGCCCGGGAGGCGCGCGCCCACCGGAGTCGTCATGACTAAAGGAGGCAGGCATGGTGGTAGAGGCTGAAGGAGAGAAGTACCGCTGCAACATCTGCGGCAACGAGGTAGTGGTCACGGTGGCGGGAGGGGGCACCCTCGTCTGTTGCGGGGAGGACATGGAACGCATAGACGGTTGAGGCTTTAGCAGGAATCTCGTCATGCCGCACGAAGTAATGCGCTGGAATCAGGCAGCGACACAGGGACAGGGGAGAACCGGCGGCAGCCGGCTGGTGTTCATGTGCGAACCCGTAAAAAACACAATTCTTGAATTGATGTCATCAAGCCGTGCCGCCGGCTGGATGCGCGGCGCGGCCCCGGGGGAAGTGATGCGGATGTAGCAAACCGTCACTGTCGACCGATTACCCAGACCAGACCAGGAATTGATTCAGGAGGAATGACATGAGAAAGATTCGCAAGGCCGGCGTCTGGCCGGTGGCATTGGTATTGATGCTGGTGTTGTCGCTGATGCTGTTCACTTCTGTGGGCTGCGGTGAAGAGGAGAAGGACGACACCACCAAGGACGACAAGACAACCGAGACGACGGCGAAAGAGGGCGGCATGCTCTACGTGGCGTCAGGCCAGGATGACATCGCCTTCTCGGTGATCGACCTCGAGACCAAGACCATCACCGAGAACGTCAAGGTCGAGGGCGCCGCCTCACCGCACGGCATCATCGCCGACACTGCAGATACATCCGTGGCTCCCGACACCTCCGGCCGCGTGGCGACCGAGGAGCCGAAGATCATCTACCTCGGCAACACCAAGAACAACGGCACCGTGGTCAAGTACGACCTCTCAACCAACACGGTCGTCAAGGTGATAGAGCCGCCAGCGACCGCCAAGATGCAGATCTGCAGCATGCAGATGGGCCCCGACGGCAACATCTACCTTACCAGCATGGGTGACGGCAAGGCCTATCCGCTCAACCCCGAGGATGACACCATCGGTGAGGGCATCGGCGGTGGCGACATCACCAAGAGCATCTGCGGTATCGTCTGGTCCAGGGACGGCAAGTACGTGTACCTCAGCAACATGAAGAACCCTGACGACGAGAACGAAGCCGGCTATATCGCCAAGCTCGACGCCGAGACCTATGAACTGGTCATGAAGATCGAGGGCGTCACCGAGGCCCAGCCCGGCAAGGTAGTCGCGCATCAGATGGAGATGACGCCGGACGGCAAGTACATCTACGTCGCCGACTCAGGCACCGGCTCGCTGGTCAAGATCGACGTCGCCACCGATGAGGTGGTAGACAGGATAGCCCTTGGCGGCGGCGCCAAGGAAGTCCACTCGATCGTCTTCGCGCCGGACGGCAAGACTGCTTACCTGACAGTCCGCGAGGTTCCGGACGCCAACAGCAGCAGCGTCTTCATCTACGACGTGGAGAGCGACACGGTCACCGGCCAGATCCAGGGCATACCTTCCTCGAAGATATGCGCCGTGATGCTGGTCCAGGCATAGAGAGGCGCCGGCACGTTGAGAACCACGAGGCGCCCCCGTTCGCGGGGGCGCCTCTCTTTGAACCGGCGCATCGGGCGAGTGTCTAAATGGCAGGAGACAGGCGCGGCCGTTAAGGGGTCGCTCGCGGACAAAAGCCCTTTACGCGCGCTCATCTCACAGGAAAGGCGGACGGCATGAGGGGCGCTATCGTCCCGGGGGGCGACTCGGAAAGAAGCACAGGCGGGGGTGTCGGGAAAGCGGTCCTGGCGCTGGCATTGGCTGTCGCGTTTATTATGGCCACCATAACGGGGTGCGGGGGGGACGGCGCCACCATCGTCATCAGGGATCTTAGTTTCGAACCCAACAGGGTCACCATCAAGGCAGGCGAGACGGTGACGTGGAAGAACGAGGACCGCAGGTCGCACCAGATCATGAGCGGCGCGCCGCCCGTCATGACAGAAGACTTCGTCTCCCCCAGCCTCTCGTCGGGTGAGAGCTGGTCGCATACCTTCGCAGAGCCGGGCGAGTATCCCTTCCATAGCATGACCGGCGGCCTGCTGGGCTGGGTCGAGGTGGAAGAATGACGCCGTGGTTTTCATGGCCACGATCGGGGAAGAATCCAGATCGGGGCCTCCGTGGCGCCCACGGAACGAATTACTGAAAGGCGGCAGCAGGTGATGGGCAAGAAGATAAGCCTCTTTTATCTGACCAGGCAGAACCTCAGGCACAAACTGTTTCGCAGCATCGTCATAGTCATCGCCATCGCGCTGGTGGCGGCAATCCTGTTCCCCGCGACCATCCTCGGCGAGAGCGTCTCCAACAGCCTCGACGAGGGCACCGCTCGCCTGGGGGCGGACATGATGGTGATACCGCCCGGATACCAGGGGGAGATATCATCGTCGCTCATCGCCAGCGAGCCGAGCACCATCGTGCTCGACGGCGAGGTGGCCGAGCAGGTCAGCCAGGTTGAAGGCGTGGAGCGCTCGTCGCCCCAGCTGTATTTCGCCACGCTGGCCAGCGGCTGATGCACCGGTGTCCTGCAGTTGGTAGGAATCGACCCCGATACGGATTTCACGGTGCGGCCCTGGGTCAAGGAGGGCATCGACATCGGCGGCCTCAAGGACGACGAGATCATCCTCGGCGCCGAAGGCCATATCTTCCTGGGCCTTGAGGAGGCCAGGCCGGGCGACAAGGTGGTCTTTTACGGACAGGAGTTCACCATAGCCGGCGTGCTGGAGCCCACCGGGATCGGCATCGACGATTCCGGTTATGTGACCATGGAGGCGATCTACGGCATGGCCCAGCTGGCTGACGCCAATGCCATGCTGCAGATAGACGTGGAGCCCGGGGATATCTCGGTAGTGATGGTGGATGTCAAGGAGGGCTATGAGCGCGCTGAGGTAGCCACCGCGATCAACAGGATCAGCGGGGTGGCGGCGGTGACCTCGCGGGAGCTGATGTCCACATCGGTCGCCCAGAAGCTGGAGAGCCTGACCCCGGGCATGCTGCTGATAGGAGCCGGTTTCTGGGTCGTTACGGTGCTCATGATCGGGGCCCTCTTCTCGATGGTCATCAATGAACGCCGCCGGGAGCTGGGCCTCCTGCAGGCCATGGGCGCCACGCGGCGGTACGTGTTCCGCATGGTGATGCTCGAGTCGGTGGAGCTGACCTTCCTCGGCGGGGTGCTGGGGCTGGTGGTGGGCGGTATCGTCATGCTTACGCTCAAGGGCTCGCTCTCGACTTCGCTGGGCATCGCCTTCCTCTGGCCGGCAGCCTGGTACGTGGCGCTGCTGGTGGCGGCTTACCTTGTCCTGGCCCTTGCCACCGGGGCCATGGGGGCTCTATATCCCGCGACCCGGGCCAGCAGGCTCGAGCCGTACCAGGCGATCAGGACGGGGGAATGAGGCTCATGGACAGGCCGGGAGGTCTTACAGATGATTGAGCTGGTCAAAGCGACAAAGACATATCATAGCGGCGGCGACGAGGTCCGGGCCGTGGACAGCGTCGACCTCAGGGTCGCGGCGGGCGAGTTTGTGGCCGTGGTGGGCCATTCCGGCAGCGGCAAGACCACGCTGGTCAGCCTCATGGGCGGCCTCACCAGGCCCACTTCGGGCACGGTCATGGTGGACGGGCGCGACATCTGGACCATGAGCAACCGGGAGCTGTCGCGCCTCAGGAGCGACAGGATCGGTTTCTGCTTCCAGTTCTCCAGCCTGATTTCGACAATCAACTGCCTCGACAACGTGAGGCTCCCGGCCAGCTTCCTCGGTGACCACAAGGGTGATGCCGGCCGGGCCATGCGGCTCCTGGAGCTTGTCGGCCTGCCGGAGAAGGCAGGCGCCTTCCCCTCGGAGCTTTCCGGCGGCCAGCAGCGGCGCGTGGCCATCGCCCGCGCCCTGGTGAACGAGCCCGGCATCATCCTCGCCGATGAGCCCACCGGCGACCTCGACGAGGAGACCGAGGAGGACGTGATGGACCTGTTCGAGGAGATAAATCTCGGCGGCGTCACCATCGTCATGGTCACCCACTCCAGCCGGCTGGCGTCACGCGCCGGCCGCACGCTCAGGATGGAGAACGGCGCCGTCGTCGAGGAAGTGACGCGCGCGCCCCGCTCCGAGTATCCCTTAAGCAGCGATTCAGTATAGAATCTTCGCGAAAAGCAAGGTGAGCGAAGACACGTCCGGAGGCAGGCGGCCATGACGGTAAAGGAATTCCTGGAAGCGCTGGAAGAGCTGGCGCCGGCGTCCCTGGCCGAGGAGTGGGACAACTGCGGCCTGCAGGTGGGTGCGCTGGAAGAAGAGGCCGGGGACATCCTAGTAGCACTCAATGTCACTGACGAGGTAATCGACGAGGCAGTAGACAGCGGTTGCGGCACCATACTGACCCATCACCCGCTCATCTTCCAGCCCCTAAACGCGGTAAGTGACGGGAACGAGGCCGGGCGGCTGGCGCGGCGGGCCACTGTCGCGGGCATCAGCGTCGTTGCTGCCCACACGAACCTGGATGCTGCCCCTGGCGGCCTGGCGGACATGATGGCGGACATGCTCGGCCTTGCGGATGTGGAGCCGTTGGCGGCTCCCACGGGCAGCTCCGGGCACAAGCTGGTGGTCTTCGTGCCGGAAGCTGACCTCGAACCCGTGCGGCAGGCGCTTTTCAAGGCCGGCGCCGGTGTCATCGGCGCTTACAGTCACTGCTCCTGGCACACGGTGGGGACCGGCACCTTCCTGCCCATGGAGGGCGCCGACCCGGCCATCGGCGAAGTGGGTACCGACGAGGCCGTCCAGGAGCTGCGACTGGAGGTTGTGGTCAGCGCCGCGGCGCTGGACGCGGCGGTCGCAGCCATGAAGTCAGCCCATTCCTACGAGGAGCCGGCTTATGATATATATCCCCTGGTGAGGCGCACCCCCGGGGCGCCGGCGGGCAGGGTGGGCGAGCTGGCCGCAACAGTGCCGGCGGCCGAACTGGCTGGCCGGGTGGCTGCGCTCTTCGGCCTGGCAGAGACACGCTTCACTGAGCCGTCCGGTGAAGTCCTGCGCGTCGCCGTGGTCCCGGGAAGCGGCGCTTCGTTCATCGGCGTCCTGCGTGGCGTCGCGGACGTGCTGGTCACCGGTGACATCAAGTACCACGACACGCAGCAGGCCCATGAGGCGGGCGTCGGGCTCATCGAGCTGCCCCACGACCTCAGCGAGATGGCGGCGCTGGCGCTTTGGGCGCCGGCGCTGGGGAGCAGGCTGGCTCCAGGCGGCGCGGCCGTAAGGCTGTCGCAGGCCGCCACCAGCGTCTGGAAGAAGACCGCGTCCGCAGATGACGGGATGGGTACAGGACAGGACAAGACAGAAAGAGCAGACATGGCAGACAGGGCAGACAAGGCAGACAGGACGGCAGGCTACCGGCTGCACGTGGACGGGGGCGCGCGGGGCAATCCCGGACCCGCCGGCATCGGGGCGGTCCTCCTCGATAGCCAGGGCAACTCCGTCGCCGAGCTCTCCGAGACTATTGGCAACGCCACCAACAACGTCGCCGAGTACCAGGCGCTGATCGCCGGCCTGATGCTGGCCATCGACAAGGGGGTCTCGAACCTCGACGTCTACTCCGACAGCGAGCTGGTCATCCGGCAGCTGCAGGGGACCTACAAGGTGAAGAACGAGGGGCTGCGCCCTCTGCACCGCCAGGCCCTGGAGCAGCTGGACCGCCTCGAGGGCTACCGGCTCCATTCCGTGCCGCGGGAAGAGAACGCCCACGCCGACCTCCTGGTCAATAGGGCGCTCGACGGCGACAGCCGCTGACGCAGATCACAGTTTCGATTCAGCCTCCCGGAGAAAGACTTATATTGTTTAATGCTGCATGCCGCCGGGTATTCCCAGCTAAAAAAGTCACCGGTGATAGCAGGAGACCGTATCTGGACATGAAGGCAACGATCGTCATACCAAGCTACTGGCGCGGCCCGGCTGCGGCCGGCAGCGCCTGCGGGTTCGAGTCAGATTTCATTTATGAGAGCGCTTCTCCGCTCGATTCCGAGGGCACCCTCGGACAGGCTCTCGAAAGCCTGGATGTCCTGCGTGACAAGGAGGACGTGTCCGTGGCGGTGGTGGCGGTGCCCACACGGGACGAGCTGAAGCAGGCGGTGGAGCTGCGGGTGCAGACCATCGTGGCGCAGTTCGAGCACAAGTACCCCATCATGGTCATCGGCCCGGAGGAGATCATGCTCTGGCGGCGGCGCCTGGCCAGCAAGGGGCTCTACCAGTACGATCACTTCCTCTCGCTGGACGGTTGTGCCAACGTGCGCAACGTCTGCCTGCTGGCGTCGGTGCTGTCCAGCGCCGAGGCGGCTGTCATCTTCGACGAAGGGGCTGCGCTCGAGGACCCGGAATACATTTTCAAGGCGCTAGAGTTCGTCGGCGGGCAGCATGATGGAGGCTTCGTCGGCGGCGTCACCGGGCACTTCCGGCACACCGACGGCTCACCGCTGCTGCCGCTTTCCATGGACGGCTGGCAGGGGAAGTGGGGGGGCATCGACTCCATGAACCGGGCCCTCAGCCTGATCAGCGAGGGGCCCCGCCTGAAAAAGGCGCCCTTCACCTTCGGCGGCAACATGGTGATACACCAGCAGGTGTTCGAGAACGTTCCCTACGACCCGTCGATACCACGAGGCGAGGATATGGACTACCTGATGAACGCCCGCCTCTTCGGTTATGACTTCTACATGGACAGCGACCTCTGGACCAGGCGCGATGAGCCTGAGAGGTGCGCGCCGCCCTGGTTCGACCTGCGGCAGGACATCATCAGGTTCGCCCGCGAGCGGGCCAAGCTGAACGCCTTGGCCGACGGGGATGCCGGCCTGAGCGCCGCCTCTGCCGGTGACTTCGACCCGTTCCCCGGCAGGTTCTTGAGGGATGACCTGCACGACATAGTCTTCGAGACCAGCATGGAGATGGCGGGCGGTTATTACAGCGCCGGCAGGGAGGCCGATGCCGGCGAGTGCATCATGAACATCGCCATCAGCAGGGCGGAGACCGGGATCAGGCAGGACGCGCTTGCCGAGTACGTGGCATACCAGCGCCAGTGGCAGGAGTTCATCGGGATTGTCCCCGCAACCGGCATCTGGGACCCCGAGTTCATCTCGGATTGAAACCGCGCTGACCTTTCCATATAATTTTAGCTCACAGTGCGGATGTAGCTCAGCTGGCTAGAGCGTCTGCTTGCCATGCAGAAGGTCGAGGGTTCAAATCCCTTCATCCGCTCCAAAACCCGGAAGCTGGACATTGCTTTTGGATGTTGGGTACCGTCCTGCATCCGGCCGAGCAGTCCGGCCTTTTTTATCCGGCGACGTGGCCGAGTGGTTAGGCAGAGGTCTGCAAAACCTCGTACAGCGGTTCGATTCCGCTCGTCGCCTCCAGCGCTTTCCCCCGGGTTCCCCGCGGCATCCTCAATAAGCATCATTTACATCAATATTCTATTGCGATAAAATTAGTAGCCTTTATCACTATGGCGGATTTGTCGTATTGTTGATATAAGTCAAGGTGAATAAATGCTCATCTTTTGGGGAAGGGGGGTGGATTAATGCGAATCAATGATGTTGTGAAAGCCGGGAAGCCGGTCGTATCCACGATGACCAGGCGACCCTCTTTCAGGGTTGGCGCCATCCTCAGAGTAACCCTTCTCGCGCTGGCCTTCCTGCTGTTCTGGGCCGGATCGGCTTATGCCGCAGAGCAGGGGGACGTTGGAGCCTCAGGGACGGAGGAGGCTGTGGCGGCGGTAGCAGACAGTGCCGCGGATGAGACTGTGGACGAGGTTGCAGCCACGGCGAATGCGGCCCCGGCCGGTGAAGAAGCGGCTGCAGGAACAGAAGCAGCCGCCCAAACCCAGGAGCCCGACGCTGAGTCAGCAGCGGCCCCGGTGGATGAAACAGCCGCAGTGGAGGCGCCCCTCTCGAACGGTGACGGCGAGGCCGCCACCGCCGCCGGCGATGAAGCCTGTTGCGGTGATGAGCTCCAGGCCCTCGCGGAAGATTGCGAGGAACTGGAGGCGATCCTGGAACTCATCTGCCTCAAGGGTGACGGCAACGTGTTCTGGGAGAGCAAGGCTGATTACGATGCCGGCCTGCTGTCTTTGCGCTACCGGCTGCGTAACACCAGCAGCGACACCAGCGCCAACAATCTGCGCGTCGTCAGCGCTACGGCCAACAACGGCGTGAAGATACATACAGCGCTGCCGCTGTCACTGGGCAGCCTCGACCCCGGCGACTGGCTGTACTTCCTGCTCAAGTGGCAGGTTCCCAAGGGCGTCACCAATTTCGTCACGGATATCTCCATCTGTGGCGACTGCGAGGAGTTCTGTGCCGATTGCCCGCCGCCCTGCCAGGGCGATGAATGTGAGCCTGTTTGCGAGGGCGACGAGTGTGAACCAGCCTGCGAGGGCGACGAGTGTGAACCCAAACCTGTATGTGAGGGTGAGGGTTGCAATCCTCCGGTGGATGACGAAGGTCAGCGACCCGCGGTTCAGCCGGATGCGGCTACCCCGCTGCAGGCCAGCGCGCTGCCGAACACCGGCATGGATGCGACTCTGCCGCTGGCCCTGGGCCTCGGCCTGCTGATGCTGGGCGGCTTGATGCCAGCCTTGAGGTACGCGCGTCAGCGCAAGCGGTAGGATCAGCGCGAAAACTGCAAGACATCAAAAGGCGGCCCCCGGGCCGCCTTTTTCATGCCACCGCCGCCGGGTTCTGCTACAGTTCATGGTGGGAGACGCAGTGTCTATCTACCTCGACATCGAGACCCGCGAGTTATTGTCAAAAGTTGTGTTTGAAGGATTCAGGCGGCGATCCTTTCCTGCCGTACTCCATCAACAAATTTGACTCCCTCGACCACCTCCGCCATC
>QZKG01000027.1 GCA_003599855.1 Gaiellales bacterium
CGGCCAGTTCGCGCCCCGTGACCCGGCAGGCGTTGATCGCCGCCGCCACGGTGACCACCGCGGTGCCGTGCTGGTCGTCGTGGAAGATAGGGATGTCGCACTCCTCGATCAGGCGCCGCTCCACCTCGAAGCAGGCGGGGGCGGCGATGTCCTCGAGGTTGATGCCGCCGAAGCCCGGCTCCAGCAGCGCGACGGTACGGACGATGTCATCGGGGTCCTGGCTATCGATGCAGATCGGGAAGGCGTCGACGGCGCCGAACTCCTTGAACAGGACGCATTTGCCCTCCATCACCGGCAGCGCCGCCCGGGCGCCGATATTGCCGAGCCCCAGGACGGCAGAGCCGTCGGTAACCACCGCCACCGTGTTCCAGCGGCCCGTGTAGACGTCGACGAGCCCGGGGTCGCGGGCGATCTCGCGGCAGGGCTCGGCCACGCCAGGGGTATACGCAACCGAGAGTGCGTCGGTGTCGGATACCGGCACCTTGCTGTCGATGGAGAGCTTGCCCCGCCATTGCCGGTGCAGCTCAAGGGCCCGTTGCCTCATAGCTTCTCTGTCTTCGTTCTCAGCCATGCCGTACATTATATAGGTTAATCTGGAGGCAGATCATACCTTTGGACGATTCGCTCCCGCCCGAAGACTGATAGTATTAAAATATGGGGTGTCCCCGGACGCCAGCCGATGTTTGCCCGGTTTTCCCGGTCCACCGCACCACCGCAGGCAGGCCGTACGGGGAACGCGCGCCCCTGGAGACGTTCGCGATCCAATGTGGAGGAGGATACATCCTTGGAAACTGGCGATAGAACCCCGGACCCGCAGCACGAACCCCGGCTCAGGATCGGCGGCATGGCCCTGGAGAACGGGGTGCTCTTCCATACCTATCGCAACTGGGCCATGGCAGTGCGCGACGGCAGCGGCGCCATCAGGGTCTCGTCGGGCAGCAAGAACACCCGTTCGCCCGTCGCGCGCCTGCGGCGCTATCCTGTGCTCAGGGGCATCGCCTCGCTGGCGGATACGGCGATGATCCTGCCCAGGGCCGTCGCCGGCGGCGGCAGGCTGCCCCTCCCCACGGACTCTCCCCAGGTGATGTTCACCGTGGCGGCGAGCATGGCCGGCTCAGCCCTCCTCAAGAACCCCAAGAAGCGGATGCCGCCCCTCATCGAAGAGACACTGCTCTCGGTGCTGGCCCTCATGCCCTCGCTGGTGGCGCTGCGCAAGACGCCCGCCACCGGGTATCACGCCGCTGAGCACAAGTCCATAAACGCCTACGAGCAGGCGGAGGTCCTGGACGGCGAGAGCGTCGCCTCGTCCCGGCCGGAGCATCCCCGCTGCGGCTCCAACCTCGTCGGCCCGGCGCTGGCGATGATGACCCTGGGCAACGCCCTGACCCGCAGGATCCTGGGGCGCCGCAGCAACCTGGCCCGCTTCGGCGTGAGCCTCCTGAGCCTGTCGGGAGCTCTGGAGCTGGTGCAATGGGCCGCGCGCCACCCCCGCAGCGGCCTGGCTGGCGCCGTGATCCGGCCGGGGGCCGGCATGCAGCAGCTCTTGACCACCGCTGAGCCATCCCGGGAACAGATGGCAGTGGGCCTGGCCGCCCTGGAGGAACTGCTCCGGCTCGAGAAAGCGTCCGCTTAAGGCTGCGCGCCCGCCCGCCGGCACGAATCCGCTTTGCCCGCCGGCGCCGCCTCCCATCAATGATACTTTTTCACGTTTTCGGGGAATAAGTGGCTTGACCCCGTGGAAACAATTCCCCGACGAGGTGATATGACAAGATGGTGACCGACTCCACCCTTGACGCCCTGCGTGATTTCTCGAGCGCCGGGCAGAACCCCGTCGTCAGTCTCTACCTGGATGTCGACGGCAGCCGTTTCCCCAATCGCTCCGACTACGAGGCGGAGCTCAGCTTCCTCATCAGCAACACCCGCAAGGATACCGGGGCGCGCATGGGACTGACCCGGGACCAGCTCAGCCAGCTTGACGCCGAACTCAAGGCCATCAGCGATTTCGTCACCCTCGAGTTCGAACGCAACAGCGTCCGTGGCCTGCTGATCTTCTCCTGCCGCTCGGACGGCCTCTGGCGCGTGATCCCACTGGACATCGAGGTAACCAGCGAGCTGTTCGTCGACTTCAAGCCGCACATCGCGCCGCTCATTGAACTCCTCGACCGCCATCAGGAGACCTGCGTGCTGCTGACCAACAAGGAGACGGCGCGCATCTTCAACGTGGGGCCCGAGGGCATCGTCGAGCACCCGGAGATCCTGGACGAAGTCACCGGTTTGCACGGCCAGGGCGGCTGGAAGCAGGACAAGCTGCAGCGCCGCCACCAGCAGGAGGTGGCCGAGCACCTCAAGAACGCGGCGGCTGCGACCCTCGGTTACTTCAAGCGGGAGGGCTTCGAGCGTTTCGTGGTGGCCATCGCCGACGGGCTCTGGCCTGAACTGGAGAAGGTCCTCCACCCGTACCTGCTGGAGCGGCTGGCCGGGCGTTTCACTTGCGACATCAGGGCGCAGGCCCGCGAGGTGTTCGCCCGCACCAACGACCTGCTCGCCGAGAGGCGTCTGGACGAGGACCGGGAGCTGCTCGAATCGCTGGGCCCGGAACTGAGCGCCGGCCGGATCTTCGTGGGCGGCCTCGACGACGTGCTGGCGGTGCTCAACCAGCGCCGCGTCGATTTGCTGCTCATCGAGAAAGGCTATCGCGAGTCGGGGCGTTACTGCTACAGCTGCGACACGCTGGCCTACGGGGAGGAGACCTGCCCCTCCTGCATGATGGCCATGGACGACATCGACGTGGTGGACGAGGCCAGGGAGCTGGCAGTGCGCCAGGGGTCACGCGTGGTCACAGTGCCGCCGGGGCACGCTTCCCTGGCGCAGGCAGGGCAGATAGCCGCCCGCCTTCGCTATTGAAGAACAGGAGACAACAGCGCCGTGTTTTGTGATAGATTCACTCCAGCAATGACATCAGGCGTGCCCAGCGCTTCAGGGAAAGGAGACCAGCATGTCCATGACGTCCGGTAAGACCCTCTCGGCGGTGCTTGCCGCCCTGCTGGCGCTCAGCCTCACGCTTGCGGCCTTCGGTTGTGGCGAAGAGGAGAAGAAGGGCTCGCTCGAGCCCACCACCATCGGCGAGTACAACAAGCCCGGTGTCGTGCTGGTGGAGACCGTCTGGACCGCGGACGTCACCGTGCCGGACATCAATTTCGACGAAGAGGCGCTCTTCGCCTACTTCCAGTCCCTCTACGACCAGGGCGTCATCCCCGAGGACATCACCGAGCAGGAACTGCTCGACCTCATGGTCGAGGAGCTGGTGCTCAACCCGCAGTATTACGTTTACGCCACCACCACCGACCGCGAGACCTCGATGGAGTCATCCTCTTACGGCTCCGGCTTCATCGTCACCGAGGACGGTTACGCCCTCACCAACGCGCACATCGTCAAGAAGTCGGATGATGACCTCAAGCTGCAGATGGCCCTGGAGGCCGGTGGCAGCTTCCTCATCGAGGACCTCTACCGCTTCGAGGATTATCTCGGCATCGACCTCGACCCCGAGTATGAGGATATCTTCCTGGAGACCGTAGCTTCCATCTACGACCAGTACATGACCGTCACGTCGCCCAAATCCGATACCCAGATGTACATGGTGAACGTCGAGGGCGAGCTGTCAGACCCGGTGGACGTCGAGGTCGTGGAGGTGGGCGACCCCATCGACATCATGGAAGAGAGCGGCAAGGACGTGGCCGTCATCAAGGTCAACGAGGACAACCTGCCCACCGTCGCCCTCGGCGACGACGCCGACCTCAAGGACGGCGAGCAGGCCATCGCCCTCGGCTACCCGGCGGTGGCTACCTTCGATCCCAACTTCGACCTGACCGACGTCGCGCCGACCCTGACCCAGGGTACCATCAGCTCGCGCAAGAAGATGGAGGGCGGCTGGGAGGTCATCCAGACCGACGCCACCATCTCGGGCGGCAGCAGCGGCAGCCCGCTCTTCAACAGCAGTGGCGAGGCCATCGGCATCAACACCTTCGGCGCAGCCAAGCTCGACGAGGAAACCGGGGATGTCCAGGAGCAGCCGGGATACAACTATGCGGTCCCGGCCTCAGTGGCGCGGGAGTTCCTCGATCAGGCCAACGTCGAGCCGGCCCTGGGCCCGCTGACCGTCAAGTATCACGAGGCGGTGGACCTCTACGAGAAGGAGCATTTCAAGGACGCCAAGGCGCTGTTCCAGGAGATCGACGAGGCGAACTCCGACTATCCCTATGTCGACGAGTACATAGAGAAAAGCACTGCCAAGATAAACGAGGGGCTGGACAAGTCGGGCAGCGCCGTCCCGACCTGGCTGCTGATTGTCCTGATAGCCGGCGGCGGCGCCCTGGTGCTGGGCGGCGGGGGCTTCCTGGTCATGAAGTCCCGGGGCAAGAAGCAGCCCGCGGCCGCAGCGGAGACGGCCATCGGCGCCGCGGCCGTGTCTGAGCCCGCCCCTGAGGCGGAGGCGCCCGCCCCTGAGCCGGAGGCTGAAACCCCGGCGGAGGCTGAAACCCCGCCAGTCGGCGAAGCGTCCAAAAAGGCTGAAGCCGGCGGGGAGCAGCATTTCTGCTCCAAGTGCGGCGAAGCGCTGGACCCGGATGACGAGTTCTGCTCCAAGTGCGGCGAGCACAGGAAGTAGCCTTGTCTGCCCGGAGCGGCAGGATGCAGGGTTCATCATGAGATGAACCCTGCAAAAAGGTTAACAAAAGGACTGCACGGGACGCGCCACGGCGCGTCCCGGCATTGACGGATACTTAAGGACAGGCAGGAATCAGGACGATGGAGGCGCCAGGCATATGCAACCGGACAAACTGACGATCAAGACCCAGGAGGCGCTCGCCGCCGCCCAGCAGGCGGCCGCCGGCAGCGGGCAGCAGCAGATCGAGCCCGAACACCTGCTCATCGCCCTGCTCTCGCAGAGCGAGGGCATCGTCGTGCCCATCCTGCAAAAGCTCGGAGCCGACGTGGCCACCATCAGGGCATCCCTGAAAGAAGCCGTGGCGGCCCTGCCCAAGGTGAGCGGCGCGCCGGGGCAGCAGATCACCCTCAGCAACCGCACCCGCCAGGTGCTGGATGCCGCCGGCAGGCTGGCGGACCAGCTCAAGGATGACTATATAAGCACGGAGCATCTGCTGCTGGCCTCCCTGGAGGGCGGCGGCGAGGCGGCGGCCATCCTCAAGGGCGCCGGGGTCACGCCGGAGCGGCTGCTCTCCGCCCTCTCGGAGGTGCGCGGCAGCCAGCGGGTCACCGACGAGAACCCCGAGGGCAAGTTCCAGCCCCTGGAGCAATACGGCCGCGACCTCACCGAGGAGGCCCGCCGGGGCAAGCTCGACCCGGTCATCGGCCGTGATGACGAGATCCGCCGCGTCATCCAGGTGCTCTCCCGCCGCACCAAGAACAACCCGGTCCTCATCGGCGAGCCCGGCACCGGCAAGACCGCCCTGGTTGAGGGGCTGGCCCAACGCATCGTCGACGGCGACGTGCCCGAGGGCCTCAAGGACAAGCGCGTGGTGGCGCTGGACATCGGCTCCCTGGTGGCGGGCTCCAAGTACCGCGGCGAGTTCGAGGACCGTCTCAAGGCGGTGCTGAACGAGATCAAGGAATCCGAGGGGCGGGTCATCCTCTTCATCGACGAGATGCACACCCTCGTGGGCGCCGGCGCCGCCGAGGGCTCCATGGATGCCTCCAACATGCTCAAGCCCATGCTCGCCCGGGGCGAGCTCCGGGCCGTGGGCGCCACCACCCTCGACGAGTACCGCAAGTACGTGGAGAAGGACCCGGCGCTGGAGCGGCGCTTCCAGCCGGTCTTCGTGGGCGAGCCCTCGGTGCAGGACACGGTGGCGATCCTGCGCGGCCTCAAGGAGCGCTACGAGGTGCACCACGGCGTGCGCATCCAGGACGCGGCGCTGGTGGCCGCCGCCGTCCTCTCCGACCGCTATATCACCGACCGCTTCCTGCCGGACAAGGCCATCGACCTCATCGACGAGGCCAGCTCGCGCCTGCGCATTGAGATCGACAGCCTGCCCACCGAGATCGACGTGGTGGAGCGCAGGATCAAGAAGCTCGAGATCGAGGAGCGGGCGCTGAAGAAGGAGAAGGACAAGGCCTCGAAGGAACGCCGCGAGAAGATCAGGGAAGAGCTGGCGGGGCTCAAGGAAGAGAGCGCCGCCATGAAAGCCCACTGGACCAACGAGAAGGAATCGATCCAGAAGATCCGTTCCCTCAAGGAGGAGCTGGAGCAGGCGAAGGCCGACGCCGACCGCGCCGAGCGCGAGGGTGATTTACAGAAGGCGGCGGAGCTCCGCTACGGCCGCACCGTGGAGCTGACGGCGCAGATTGAGGATGAGAACAGGCATCTCGCTGAGCTGCAGCAGGAACAGCAGATGCTCAAGGAAGAGGTGGACGAGGAGGACGTGGCCGAGGTGGTGAGCAAGTGGACCGGCATCCCGGTATCGAAGCTGATGGAGGGCGAGGTGGAGAAGCTCATCCACATGGAGGAGCGCCTGCACGAGCGCGTCATCGGCCAGGAGGAGGCGGTGGCGGCCATCGCCAACGCCATGCGCCGGGCCCGCGCGGGCCTGAGCGCCCCCGACCGCCCCTACGGCTCTTTCATCTTCCTGGGCCCCACGGGAGTCGGCAAGACCGAGCTGGCGAAGGCGCTGGCCGAGTTCATGTTCGACGACGAGAAGGCGATGATCCGCATCGACATGTCCGAGTTCCAGGAGAAGCACACGGTGTCCAGGCTCATCGGCGCGCCCCCGGGCTACGTGGGCTACGAGGAGGGCGGCTACCTCACCGAGGCGGTCCGGCGCCGGCCCTACTCGGTAGTGCTCATGGACGAGATAGAGAAGGCCCACCCCGAGGTCTTCAACGTGCTGTTGCAGATCATGGACGACGGCCGCCTCACCGACGGCCAGGGCCGCACGGTGGACTTCAAGAACGCCGTCATCATCATGACCTCCAACATCGGCAGCCAGTACATCACCGAGCTGGGCGAGGGCGGCGAGGAGGAGATGCGGGAGCGGGTGAACGAGGCCATGCGTAGCCACTTCAAGCCGGAGTTCCTGAACCGCGTCGACGACATCATCATCTTCCACCGCTTAAGCCAGGAGCAGCTCAGGCAGATCGTCGACATCCAGGTGGGCTTCCTGGCCCTCAGGCTCGAAGAGCGGAACATCGGCATCGTGCTCACCGACGCCGCCAAGGACTATCTGGCTGCCGAGGGCTTCGACCCGGCCTACGGCGCCCGGCCCCTGAAGCGGCTCATCCAGAAGGAGATCCAGGACGTGCTGGCGCTGAAGCTCCTGGAGGGTGAGTTCAGCGAGGGACAGGCCATCGAGGTGGATGCCGGCGACGCGGGCCTCACCTTCAGCGCCGCCGCCCCGGCTGCTGCCGAAGTGGAGGCACAAGGGTAAGGATGCCCTTATGGGTATGGGTATAGCCAACCCTCCCACGGCCGTTATATATTCTCATCAGGACAGCCCGGCCGCTAGCAAAGGAGGTCGTCATGCCCATCGACTTCAGCATCAGCGATGACGGTCACTTCATCGAGACGATGATCAGTGGCGAGCTCAGCTGCCCGGAGCTGGTGGAGTACGAGATCGCCCACACCACTGATGAACGCCTGCGCTCACCGCTCCTGGAATTGCTGGAGGTGTCTCCGGGCTCCATCTGCCGGCTTGACGACGGTGAGCTGGCCGCCATCTTCGAGTGCAGGAAGGAGAACGCCCGCCTTTTCCGCAGCCACCGCTGCGTCCTGGTCATATCGCCGGAAGATGTCCGCGCGCCGGAGCTGAACAGGTTCTTCGCGGACCTGACCCTGCTCCACTCTCCTGAGGTCGTGGTGATCTTCGGTGACGCGCCCACAGCCCGCGCCTTGATGGACAGGTAAGGCCCTGCCAGCTTTAGCTTTGGCGTTAGGGGCATGGACCGGCAGGCTCAGGGGTAGGTGAAGACCGTACCGCAGGCGTTCTCCGTGCTTGCCCTGTTATAGGTCATGAACCCGGTCACGTTCGGCGGCACGTAGTATGTCAGTCCGAAGTACGCCTGCCCGTGACTGGTGAGATAGCTGCCCGCGGGATAGGGGAACGATGAGACCGGCACGACGCCGTTGGTTGCGTCGCTGCCGGTGATCTCTACGGCGTAGACCGGCAGGTCGCCCGCCGTGAGCCGGTACTCCACGGTAAGCAGGTGCAGGGTATAGCTCAGGTAGGAGTCCCAGCGCGCGGCCACGACCGCGAGGGTAAGCCCGGGACGGTCCGGACCGCAGGCCGTCCCGCCGCTGGTGCCGTAAGCTCCATAGCCGCCGTAGCCGTAACCGTAGCCGTAACCACCGTAGCCGTAGCCTCCGTAGCCGCCGTAGCCGTAGCCTCCGTAGCCGCCGAAGCCTCCGAAGCCGGGGGGCCAGAGGCAGGTACCCTCAAAAAGGTACCCTTCAGGGCAACAGTATCCGTCGGCGCCAACGCCGCCGGGACAACCGTTATAGCAGTAGCCGTCTGAACCGACGCCCGTGGGACAATAATTGTAGCAGTAGCCGTCAACGCCCACCCCCCCGGGGCAATAGGGCCGGCACCGGCCGTCAGGCCCCGTCCCGAAGGGACAGTGGGGCTGGCAGTAGCCGTCCGGGCCGACGCCAGAGGGGCAGTCCGGCTGGCAGTAGCCGTCGGGGCCCACGCCTGAGGGGCAGCACTGGCCGTCCACGCCCAGCTCGAATGGACATGGCATGCAGAAGCCGTCGAAATACATGCCGTCGGGGCAGGGCTGGCAGTAGCCGTCCTGCCCCACGCCGAACGGACAGCCAGGGTCCGGCAGACAGTAGCCGTCGGGGCCGACGCCGTTGGGGCAGCAATACCCGTCGACACTCACGCCGCTGTAACAGTAATAACCGTAGCCACCGTAGGCCGAGCGCGGGTCGTTGAACTGCTGCTCGTAAGGCACAGCCAGCGCCGTGGAAAAAAGAGTGGAGAATGCCAGGAGCACGAAAAGCTGCGCCCACCTGCGGTAGTTGCGTCCGCTGGCAGCTCTTTCCCCTGCAGGATTATCAGCCATCAACCCCTCCCCCGAACGATCGGCTCGCACGTCGCTCCGTTAACCGCGGTGGACCAGTCACGGCGAAGCAGTAGCTAATAGTACTACCGGGATTACTTTCGGTCAATATGATGGGGCCGGGCAGCCGCTTTTCAGATGCCGGCGCCGCCGACGGACGGCGCCGCCGCCTACCCCGCCTTGATCCAGCTCGAAACAGCCTGGTAGACGAACTCCACGGCGATTGCAGCCAGCAGGATACCCATCACCCTCGTGAGCAGATCGACCCCGGTGCGCTTGAGCACCCGCACCAGCGCGGCGGCCATGCGCAGGGCGCTCCAGACGATGACCAGGGCCAGCAGGATCCCCACCGAGACCACGGCTTTGCCGCCGGCGTCGGGCTGGTCCATCAGGAGCATGGCCGCCACCACCGCGCCGGGGCCAGCCAGCAGGGGCGTACCGAAAGGCACCAGCGCCACGTTGGCGCCGTCGATGGCGCCGTCGCCGGCGCCGACCTTCCCCTTCATCATGTCCAGGGCGACTATGCCCAGGAGCAGGCCGCCCGCCACCGTCAGGCTCTCGATGGAGACCCCCAGGTACTCCAGGGCATAGGTCCCGAAGAAGGCGAAGATGAATATCACCGCCGCTGCGGCCAGCACCGCCTGGTCGGCGAACCGGCGGCGCCGGCGGTCATCGGAGCCACGGGTGAGGGTGAGGAACACCGGGGCGTTCCCCACCGGGTCGACGATGACGAGCAACGTCACCAGAGCGGTTATCAGCAGTTTCCAGTCCATCAGCCCTCCCGGCCCCCCAAGGGGCCGCACTCGAATTCCCATGATATTTTCTAGCACGGCCCGCCTTACCCTCCAGCCGGGCGTCTCCCCGAGCCTGGAACAGGCTCCCATGCCGGTTGACACGAACCGTCGCCTGCTGCGACCAGAGGGCCTGAAAACCCTTTGATAGACCCGTTTTCAGGCGATAAAAAAACTGATTGCCGGATAGAAATACCGCTATTTGCAGCATTTTTTATTTTTTCCCGCTATTTGCGCCATATTTATGCGCTCGCCCGCTGGACCGGCTTGCATCGCCCTACACGTGATGCTATATTTCACCCTCGGCCAGGGTGGAAAGCCCTAAGGCAGCGAGAAACCGAATATCCACGTTGCCTTACGCTGGAAACCGAGGCTTTTTTTTGCGGGCTGACAGGCGCGAAGCTGTCCGCAAGGTCATATCAACGAACCGGGAGTATCGTCCTGAACAGGAAAGACAAAACAGGCCGGAACAGGATTGTTCCCGCCCTGCTGATCGCCCTGATCGCCACACTTGTATCCCTTTTCATCATCACCTCCGCTTTAGCTTCCCCAACAGGGGCTGACGATGTCAGCGACCTCGAGACCCGTTCCACCGAACTGAACGACAGCTACAACCAGGCGCTGCAGGAACTGGTGGCGCTGGACACCGAGATCGGACGCCGCGAGGCGGAGATAGACGCCGTTAGGGATCGCAGCAGCGAGACCGCCGCGGCCATCGCGGCCCAGGAGCAGCACCTGGCCGAACTGCAGCAGCAGCTTGCCGGCCGGCAGACAGTGCTCGAGAAGCGACTTACGAGCGCCTACAAGAGCGACGACATGGGCTATATCGAGGTGGTTATGGGCGCCGGCGACTTCTCCGAGTTCCTCAGCCGCGTTGACATGGTCAACAAGATCGCCGAGGAAGACCAGAAGCTCATCGACTCCTACCGGGAGACCAGGGATTCCATCGAGAAGGAACTGGCCAGCCTGGCAGCCAAGCGCGACGAGCTGGCAGCCCTGGAAGGCGAGTTGAGCAGCGCCGGACAGGAACTGCTGGCGGCCCAGGCCGAGCAGCAATCATACGTGAGCTCACTGGAGGGCCAGATGGCGGCCAACGCCGGCCAGCTGGAGCAACTCCGGGCCGAAGCGGCGCAAATCGATCAAGTGGCGGGCGCGTGGGAGGCCTGGCTGGCCCGGGCCCGGCAGGCGGGGGGATAGGCCGGCACCGACCGCCGGCGGAGCCTCGAGAAGGGCGCGTCGCCGGGCGGCGGCTTCTCCGCGGCCGCGCGGCCGGCTTTCCCGTGAACCTCGTCCCTGGCCGCCCGTTTCGGATTTCATCGCAAAGGAAGCATCCGCATGAGCCTCAAGCCTGAAACGGAAAGGGGTATCGAGGAGGCGGGCCGCAGGATCCGGGCCTGGTTGGATAGGATCGGCGAGGTCATCGTCGGCCAGCGCCCATTGCTCGAGAGGTTGGTTCTCGGCCTCCTCTGCGACGGCCACGTGCTCCTGGAGGGCGTGCCCGGGCTCGGCAAGAGCCTCATGGTCCAGACGCTGGCGCGTTCCCTCCGCGCGGATTTCCGGAGGATCCAGTTCACCCCCGACCTGCTTCCCGCGGACCTGACGGGCACGCGGGTCTTCCATCCCAAGACGCAGGAGTTCTCCTTCAAGGAAGGGCCTCTGT
>QZKG01000036.1 GCA_003599855.1 Gaiellales bacterium
CCGCACCGCCGCCGAGGTGCGCAACATCTTCGGCAAGAACGGCGGCAAGCTGGGGGAGACCGGCACCGTGGCCTGGATCTTCGAGCGCAAGGGCTCCATCGTGGTGGAGGCTGCCTCGGTGGACGAGGAAGAGCTGATGACGGCGGCCATCGAGGCCGGCGCCGAGGACGTCTCCCAGGACGAGAGCGCCTACGAGATCGTCACCGACCCGGCGGACTTCATGGCCGTGCGCGGGGCGCTGGAGGAGGCCGGCATCGCTTTTCAGTCCGCTGAGCTTGCTATGCTGCCCAAGAACACCATCAAGCTGGAGCAGAGCGCCGCCAAGAAGATGCTGCGGCTCGTCGACGCGCTGGAGGACAACGACGACGTCCAGGAGGTCCACGCCAACTTCGACATCAGCGAGGAGATCCTGGAGGCGATCACCTAGGGAGGTTGGCAGGGAAACGCCCCCCGGCGGGTGAAAGCTATATTCAGGGCTGTTTCAGGCCCGGACGGCGCGGCGGCGCCCGCGCCAGGACGAACGAGGTTTAAGGGAAGACTTCACCCCATGGCAGACCAGAACCGCCTGATACTGGGTCTCGACCCCGGGACAGCCGTCACCGGCTGGGGCGTCATCGAGCGCGCCGGCGACAAATCACGGATGGTGAGCCACGGCACCATCGTCACCTCCGCCAAGGATACGGCCCAGGAGCGCCTAGCCATCATCCATCGCGGCATCCTCGACGTCATCGACGAGTATCAGCCCCATGAGGCGGCCGTGGAGGAGCTCTTCGGGGGCGTCAACATCAAGACGGCCCTGGCGGTGGGGCAGGCGCGCGGGGTAATCGTGCTCGCCTGCGCCGAGCGGGGCATCACCGCCCACGACTACACCCCTTTGAGGATCAAGCAGGCGGTGGTGGGCTACGGCCGCGCCAGCAAGGTCCAGGTGCAGCAGATGGTGAAGGTCCTGCTAGGCCTTCCCAAGATACCCAAGCCCGACCACGCCGCCGACGCCCTGGGGGTGGCAATCTGCCACGCCCATTCGGCGAAGGTCGGCAGCCTGATCAAGGTCAAGGCATAGGATGACAGGAATAGGGACAGGGGCCGCAACATGATAGCGTCACTCAAGGGCTTCATCAGCCACCAGGATGCCGACGGCGTCATCATCGACGTGGGCGGCGTCGGTTACCGCCTGGCCATGTCGGCCAGGGGCCTGGCGGCGCTGGACGGCTCCGCCGGCGAGGTCTTCGTCTTCACTCACATGCACGTGCGCGAGGACGTCATGAGCCTCTACGGCTTCGCCGACGCCGGCGAGCGGGACTTCTTCGAGGTGCTGAAGGGCGTCTCCGGCATCGGCCCCAAGGTGGCGCTGGCCATCCTCTCAGCCTACTCCCCCGACGACCTCAGCCGGGCGGTGCTCAACAAGGATTTAGCGCTCTTCACCAGCATCTCCGGCATCGGCAGGAAGACCGCTGAACGGCTGGTGCTGGAGCTCAAGGACCGGATCGGCGAGCTGCCTGCTGAGGCGGAGCGTCCGGGAGGCGGCGAGGGCGGCTACTACCTAGCCCGGGAGGCGCTCATCAGCCTGGGCTACAACTTCACCGAGGCCGAGGCGGCGCTGGGCGGCCTGGACATGGACGGCGACGTCGAGATGCTGGTGCGCGAGGCGCTCAAGCGCATCGGCGCGCCGGCGTAGCTTATGGTTGTCCCGGTGACGAGCGCGCTCCAGGGAAGGGAGTCTGGAACCATGGGTCATTCAGAAAGGACCATCTACGATGGATGAGAACACCAGGCTGGCGGACCCGGTCGTCCACAGCGGCGAGCAGGAGCTCGAGGTATCGCTCCGGCCGCGGCAGTTCGGCGAGTTCGTGGGCCAGGACAGCACCCGGGAGCAGCTGCAGATCTTCATCGAGGCGGCGCGCTCCCGCGGCGAGGCCCTCGACCACGTGCTGCTGGTGGGGCCGCCGGGGCTGGGCAAGACCACGCTGGCGGGCATCATAGCCAGCGAGATGGGGGTCTCCATCCGCACCACCTCCGGCCCGGCGCTGGAGCGCAAGGCGGACATCGCCGCCATCCTCACCAACCTCGAAGAGGGCGACCTCCTCTTCATCGACGAGATCCACCGGCTGGGGCGCTCCATCGAGGAGGTGCTCTACCCGGCCATGGAGGACTACCAGCTGGACATCGTCATCGGCCAGGGCCCCAGCGCCCGCACCATCCGCCTGGACGTGCCGCCCTTCACCATGGTGGGCGCCACCACGCGGGCGGGGCTGATCACCACGCCACTGCGCGACCGCTTCGGAGTCACCCACCGCCTCGACTACTACAGCGTCGATGAGCTGGCGGAGATCGCCCGGCGCTCGGCGTCGATCCTGGGGGTGGAGGTGGACGAGGAGGGCCTCATGGAGATCGCCGGCCGCTCCCGCGGCACCCCCCGGGTCTGCAACCGCCTGCTCAAGCGCGTGCGCGACTACGCCCAGGTGAAGGGGGACGGCCGCGTTACCGGCGAGGTGGCCCTGCAGGCGCTCGGTCTCTTCGAAGTGGACACGCTGGGCCTCGACAAGGTCGACCGCGAGATCATCAGCGCCATCGTGGAGAAGTTCGACGGCGGCCCGGTGGGCTTGAGCACCCTGGCAGTGGCGGTGGGGGAAGAGCGTGACACCGTGGAGGACGTCTACGAACCGTATCTCCTGCAGCGCGGGCTCATCCAGCGCACCCCCCGTGGCCGGGTGGCCACCCGCCTGGCCTACGAGCACCTGGGCCTGCCAGCCCCGGCCGCCGGCGATGAGCAGCTGTTCTAGGCGACTCCTGCCCCGACAGTCCTTCGAATACATCCTTTGGGCTGGAAAGATACAACCTTCAGACAGGGAAAATACAGTCTTTGGCTGATTCTTTTCCCGGAGGGAACTGATAAATTATTGAATAGGGCGCTTCCCCCGGGGGGAGCGTAAAGAGGCGCGCCCGGATAGCTCCGACCCCATGAAGCTTTACAGGCTGCCGCCTACCCCCAGGTCGCCGGGAAGTCCAGCGGCACCAGCTGCACGAAGGTCTGTCCGCGGTTGAGCGGCAGGGGCTTGCCGGCCGCGTCGAGGTAGGTGGTGACCTCGTTCTCCGCGGCCCGGGACCAGGTCCCTTCGATGGCCGCGCCGTCACGGAACATCACTATCCGGCCGCTGCCGGTGAGCTCGAACTGCAGCCCGTAGTTGCCGCCGGCGTCCTCGATGATGCTGCTCTCGTAGGTGTTCACGAACTGGATGACCACGTTCTTGGGCGAGATCTGCGCGCCGTTGAGCACGTCTACGTGGGGCTCGCCGCCGATGAAACGCTTCCAGCTGTTCGTGGCCGGGTCGTACTGGTAGCTCACGTTGACGATGCCTGAGTAGGGGATGGAGATGGTCGAGACAGCCGGCGCCGGGGAATCATCCTTGAAAGCGGGCCCCCGCAGGGCAGCCTCGCCGCTGTAACCGGCCGCCACGGCCGCCTCGCGCACCTGGGTTGTGCTGGTCATGAGGTTGTGGGGGGCGAAGCGGTCACCCACGCGCCAGTAGACGTCCGGGAAGTTGGAGTGCACGATGTTGGGGATGTCCGGGCGCGCCTCCAGCTCGGCGGTGACGCCTTCGCTGGAGCCCGAGTTCGACAGCAGGGCGTCGTACTCCGGTACCAGTTCCAGATTGACCAGGCGGGCGCTGCGAACCGGGCCCACCTCCTCCGCGTCGCGGCAGGCGAAGATGGCGGCGAAGCGGGTCACGTCGCCTTCGGCCATCGCCTCGTAGACGATATCGGCCTGGCTGAGGCCGGACTGCTGCCGGGCAGCGGGGGCGTTGTCCACCTGGACTATCACCGGTCGCCTGACCGTCGCGGCCCTGTCTTCCACCTCGGTGCCGTCCAGCGGGCAGTAGAGCTTGATCGCCTTGGGCGCCGTGGGTGAGGTGAGCGTCGTCACGCGGGTGAGCTCCATCGAGTCGCGCGTGACGATGAACGCCGCCACGGCGAAGGCGATGGAGGCCGCCAGCAGGGCGATCAGCCCGATAGTCAGCCATTTTTTCCGGGGGCTCATATCAGTGTTTTTCCGTGGCACCTCACGGGCAGGCTCAGCCTGGTTCCGGGCGGTTGGTTTTCGCGGGGTGCCTGCCTTTTGCAATCGGTCATCTGCCTGTCCTAAAGTAACAGATATGGCCCCGGATTCAAAACTGCTCTTGCATATCTGCTGCGCCCCCTGCTCCACCGCCGCCGTGGCAGCCTGGCGCGCGGAGGGCTTCGACCTTGCCGGGACCTTCTTCAACCCCAACATCCACCCCTTTGCCGAGCACGAGCGGCGCCGGGAGACCCTCATGGCTTACAGCGCCGGGATCGGCCTGCCCCTCGCCGGAGAGCCGGAGTACGATGTGAAGGCCTGGCTGGAGATGGTGCGCGGCCGGGAGGAAAAGGGCGAGCGCTGCCGCCTCTGCATCGGCCAGCGCCTGCGGCGTACCGCCGAGACAGCCGTAAAGGGGGGCTTCGGCGCTTTCAGCACCACCCTACTCATCAGCCCCTGGCAGGAGCACGACATCATCCAGGAGGAAGGGGAACGGGCCGCAGCGGCTGCGGGCGTCGCTTTCCTCTACCGTGACCTGAGGCCGCGCTACCGGGAGAGCGTAGAGCTGTCCAGGGCCGCCGGCCTCTACCGCCAGAATTTCTGCGGCTGCGTCTTCAGCGAGGAAGAGGCTGCCCGGGAGCGGCATGAGCGGAAGCGC
This sequence comes from Gaiellales bacterium, assembly GCA_003599855.1. Classification (GTDB taxonomy): domain Bacteria; phylum Actinomycetota; class Thermoleophilia; order BMS3ABIN01; family BMS3ABIN01; genus SURF-19. The sequence goes on from QZKG01000036.1 coordinate 4,713, forward strand.
AAGTGACTGATGCTGACTGACGAGCTCGACTATGACCTGCCGCCGGAGCTGATCGCCCAGCATCCGGTCTACCCCCGCGACCACAGCCGCCTGCTGGTCTACGACCGCGGGACGGATGCGATTACCCATCGCAGCCTGCCGGACCTGCTGGCATATCTCGATCCCGGCGACGCCCTGGTGTACAACGACTCACGGGTGCTGATGGCCCGGGTAGCCGCTGTCCGGCCCACGGGAGGCAGGACGGAACTGCTCTTCCTGAGGCGCCGCCACCCGCGGGTCTGGGAGGCGCTGGCCAGGCCCTCGGCCCGCCTGCGGGAGGGGATGAGCCTCAGCCTGGAACAATCCATCCCCCTGGTGAAAGGCATCGAGGCCAGGGACATCTTCACGCTCATGGAGAACCTGGGCGGGGGCCGCTGGCTGGTGGAGAACCGGAGCGGCAAGCCGATGGAGGAGCTGCTGGAGGAAGTGGGCCGCGCGCCGCTGCCGCCCTACATCAGGGAGGAACTGGGCGACCCCGGCCGCTACCAGACGGTCTATGCCCGCGAGCACGGCTCAGCCGCCGCCCCCACCGCAGGCCTGCATTTCACGCCGGAGCTTATCGCCAGCATCGAGGGCGCCGGCGTGGCCGTGCTGCCCCTTACCCTCCACGTGGGCCTGGACACCTTCCGGCCGGTGGCCGAACACGACCTGGAGCTGCACGAGATCCACCGGGAGTACTACCGCGTCCCCGCCGCCACGCGGGACGGGGTCGAGTCGGCCCGGGCCGCCGGGGGCAAGGTGGTGGCCGTGGGGACCACCACCGTCCGCGGGCTGGAAACGGTATTCCAGGACCCCGGTGCCCCCCTGGAAGGCGATACCAGCCTTTTCATCTTGCCGGGGTTCCGCTTCAGGGCGGTGGACGCCCTCATGACCAACTTCCACCTGCCCCGCTCGACCCTGCTGGCCCTGGTGATGGCCTTCGCCGGGGTGGCCGAGACGCGACGCCTCTATAGCGAGGCGATCCGGCAGTCATACCGTTTCTACAGCTTCGGCGACGCCATGCTGATGCTCTAGAAAGGGGAAGGACGTGCGCGAGGCCGCTCGTGCTCGCGTCACCGGACCGAGCTGTCCGGAGACAATAAAAAAGCGCCCGTGGGGACGCTTCCTTCAACTGCCGGGGCGGAGCCGGTCAGCGCCACTTGACGGAAACCACGTTGTCCGGGCCCTTGGACTCCGCGTCCCTGGCGGCCTTCTGCTCTTCCTGGGAGTCCGGGACGATCATCTCGATGCAGTCCACCTTGACCAGCACTACGTCGGCATGGCGCGGCTCGCCCTCAGGGTTCCTGATGCTTAAAAAGATGGCGTCGGTGAGGGGGATGAACTTGCTGTCGCGCTTGTTGAGAAGGTCGCTGATGCGCGACTGGTAGCCACCCGCCATGATATGCAGGCTGCCCTGGATCTCATACTCACGGGTGGAGACCATTACCCTGATCGGATGTGTCGGTACCTTGGGATCCATTATGTTTCAGCTAATCGGCCGTAATGGCCCGGCACTTAACCCCAGCCTTTGGGTTTGACGTTTCCTTCGTATCCGGACGAGCGGTATTCCTCAGCGGCCTTCTTCTCCTCATCCGGGTACGGGATCACCGCCTTGATCGAGCTGATGCGCACGATCATGGTATCGGCATGCTGCGGTTCGCCCTCCGGGTTGTTCACCTGGAGGTAGACCGCGTCGGTCACGGGGATGAACCTGGCGTCCTTGGAGTTGAGCAGGTCGCTCAGCCGTGACTGGTATCCGCCTACCTTGATGTGCAGATGCCCCTGGATCTCGTAATCGTCAGTGGTGATCATCACTTTGACGGGCTTGGTGGGGATCTTGGTGTCCAATGCCGCTCCTTCCGCCTGAATTGCACTAGAAACATCGGCGGATGGCCCGAATCCATTAGGAAACGGCCTATTCAAGGGAAATCCAGCCCCGGCTGGGGGGTTGGGAGCCCGGGGGCAGCGCGATGCGGGGTCAGCGCAGGAAGAGGTTCCCGGGATACTGGTCGACGATCTGGGGCGTCTGTCCGTGGCCGGCTGCCGGCGGCACCGAGTTGGAGAAGGCCTGTTCCACCGAGAGCCCGCGGGCGAGGCCCTCTTCCACCAGGAAGTAAGTGAAGACACCCCGCCCGGCGCCGTCGATCTCGTTGGACATCTCCTCGGCGCGGCTTGACAGGGTGACCACGCGGTTGGGGCCGGTGATGCCAGGGCGCGTGAACCCGCCGGCGTTGCAGCTGTCGATCATCACCCACATCTTGCCGGGCTCGATCCTGCCCAGGACGTCGGCGAGCTCCCGGTCCCAGATGAGGCCGGCGCCGCTGCGGTAGTCGAAGCCCAGGAAGTCGAAGGGCACGATGGCGTAGCCGGGTTCCCTGCCGGGGATGTTGAGGCCGACATCGGGGGCGCTGCGGACACCGTGGCCGCTGTAGAAGACCGTGACCTCGGCCCCGGCGTCGATGGCGGGGTTTTCCGCCAGCCCCTCCAGCGCCGCCATGATGTTCTCGCGCGTGGCCTCGTGGTTTTGCAGCAGCACCACGTTCTCCTCGGGGTAGCCCAGCTTTTCCGTGAGGAGCCCGTAGACCGAGCCGGCGTCGCGATCGGCGAAGTTGATCACCCCGAACTCGTAATTGTCATAGACGATGCCGATGACCACGGCGAACTTGTTGTAGTCCTTGCCCGCCTGCTCCATGGTCGGGCTCACGGCGAGGTTCTTGCCGGTGGTGAAGGTGTCGTCGGAGGCCACGCCACCAGCGAGCGCCAGCGCCATGGCGGCGAGCAGGAAGACGTTGATCATGGTCTTTTTGAGCGATAATCGCATCATTCAATTGTAGCACCGACAGCTGCGGCCTTCGAGGAGCAGCGGGCCGGGGCGACCGGCCGGGCGCATGTGGGATAGAATGAACCCACGGTCCGCTCCCTGACGGAGGTATTCATTGCCCCTTACCGGTTTTTCGCTCCAGGCTGTCGATGGTCCTGCAAGGTCCGGCCTGCTCACCACTCCCCACGGCGCCGTGGAAACCCCCTGCTTCATGCCCGTGGGCACCCAGGCGACCGTGAAGACGCTCTCGCCCCGGGACCTGCGCGAGGCCGGCGCTGGCATCGTGCTGGCCAACGCCTACCACCTGTACTTCCGGCCCGGCGTGGAGACGGTGGAGTCCCTGGGCGCTCTGCACCGGTTCATGTCCTGGGACGGCCCCATCCTCACCGACTCGGGCGGCTTCCAGGTCTTCAGCCTCGCGGCCAGGGCCAGGGTGAAGGGTGATGGCGTCGAGTTCCGCTCCATCTACGACGGGTCGCGCCACTTCTTCACGCCGGAGCTGGCTACTGATATCCAGCAGCGCCTCGGGGCCGACATCATCATGTGCTTCGACGAGTGCGTCCCGGCCGGCGCCGACCGGGCCTACCTGGAGGAATCGGTGCGGCGGACCGCCGCCTGGGCCGCCCGCTGCCGGCGCAGCCACCAGCGGGATGACCAGATGCTCATGGGCATCGTCCAGGGCGGGATCGACCTTCAGCTGAGGCGAGAGAGCGTGGAGCTCACCCTGGAGCTGGACTTCCCCGGTTACGCCATCGGGGGCCTGAGCGTCGGCGAGGAACGCGGCGCCATGCTGGAGGCCATGGCCTTCACGGCCGGACTGCTGCCTGCTGAGAAGCCCCGGTATTTCATGGGGCTCGGCGACCCGGAGGGGATCCTCGACGCCATCGCCGCCGGCATCGACATGTTCGATTGCGTCCTGCCCACGAGGGCGGCGCGCAACGGCGGCGCCTACACCAGCGGGGGGAGGCTCAACCTCAAGAACGCCCGTTTCGCCCGGGACGCTGGGCCGCTGGACCCGCAGTGCGGCTGTTACGCCTGCACAGGTTTCAGCCGCGCCTACCTGCGCCACCTGGTCACCCAGAAGGAGATACTGGGCCTCAGGCTCCTGTCTCTACACAACGTCACCTTTTTGCTAGACTTGACCCGGCAGGCACGCGAGGCCATCAAGGTGGGGCGCTTCACGCAGTTCAGGGCCTCCGTCCGCCTGGAGCCGGAATCATGACGGAATCACAGCAGTGACCTATCGACTCAAGGGAGCAGGAAAGGAGAGGCATTGATATCGCTACTTACAGATCTCACGTTTGTCGTGGCCCAGAACGGTGAGGGCGGGGAGGAGGCGAGCACCTCGTCGCCGTACATCACCTATGGCATCATCGCCCTGATGGTGGTGCTCTTCTATTTCCTCCTGGTCCGCCCCGGTCAGAAGCAGCGGCGGGCTCACCAGGACCTGGTGGGCTCGGTCAGGAAGGGTGACGAGATCATGACCGCCGGCGGGTTCTACGGCACAGTCAGGAAGGTGGCCGACGACCACGTGATGCTGGAGCTGAACAAGGGCAACATCGTCAAGTTCTCCCGCAACTCCATCGCGCGCATCGTCAGCCAGGAGCCAGCGGAAGAGGTTTACGAGGAAGAGGAAGAGCTGACCGAAGAAGAGGTCTAGCCTCCCTTGCTCCTCGAGATCGCAGTCAGCAAGGCGGACAAGTACGGCGTCTCCCCCGGGGGCGACACGGTGGAGATAACCGAGAGGCCCACCGGCGGCGTCAGCGTCGTGCTCTCCGACGGGCAGGGCTCCGGCGCCCCCGGCAAGGCTATCAGTTCGCTGGTGGTCTCCAAGGCGATCACCCTCATCGCCGACGGCGCCCGGGACGGGGCGGTGGCGCGGGCGGTGCACGACGCGCTCTACGCCCGGCGCCGGGGGCAGGTCTCGGCAACGCTGACCATGGTCTCGGCGGATACCGACCACGACGAGCTGGTCATCTCGCGCAACTCCAACTGCCCGGTGCTGTTGTTCGAGGAGGAAGGCGAGACCGCCGTCTTCGACGACGAGACCATCCCCATCGGCACGCGCCGCATGATCAAGCCCCACATCGTACAGCTGCCGCTGAAGGTGACCCGTACGGTGCTGGCCTTCTCCGACGGCATCCTCGCGGCGGGGCGCAGCGCCGGCAGCCCCGTGACCATCGCGGAGCTGGTGGAGTTCGGGGCGGGCATAGCCCAGCTGCCCGCTGCCCAGATCAGCCGGGGCATGCTGGACTGGGCCCTGGCGAAGGACGACGGGCGGCCCACCGACGACGTCAGCGTGGTGGCCCTGAGGACCGCGCCCATGGACGGCGAGCCGGCCATCCGCGAGATGAGCGTCAGATATCCTCTTTAGGGGCCGCGCTGCGTGCCCAGGGTCATCCTGAGGAGCGCCGCCACCCTGTCATCCTGAGGAGCGGAGCGACGAAGGATCTGCTCTTTCGCCCTGATTCACGCGCCCGGGGGCATTGCCGTCGCTAACGCCCGCGGCCACAGGGCCGTTTGCCGGCGAGAATCCCGTCAATCGCCAGGCTGTCAGCATGCCGCGGGCCAAGTCGCTCCTGGCAACACCCCCGGCCGCTGCCTGTCGTCTTTTGGAATTCGTTGAAGCCGTGTTATCCCGCCGCGGATAGTATTATCATTAAGTGGCAACTTCCTTGCTGATCAGCGCAGCGACAGGAGGGCAGACGGGCGATGTTTCCGCCTGTAAACCGCGGGCATGAAGCGCCGGACCGGGAGGCTCGCTCCAGCGGCGAGTCGGCGCAGCCGGCGCCGGGATCCAGCGCCGCCAGGCCCCGCCTGGCCATCGTGGGCGTCTGCGGTTCGGGCAAGTCGCTGCTGGCGGAAAAGCTGTCGGGCGCCGGCTATGACGCCCGCCCGGTGGCCCAGGAGCACTCCCTGGTGCCGGCGCTCTTCCGGCACGGCGAGCCCGACGCCGTCATCTTCCTCGAAGCCACTGACGAGACCGTCGCCAGGCGCAAGCGCTCGGGCTGGGAGCCGCATCTATTGAAGGAGCAGCGCGGGCGGCTCAGGCTCGCCCGCCGCGAGGCCGACATAGTCCTCGTTACCGATGAGATTGACCCGGATGAGCTGGCCGCGCAGGCCCTCCGCCGGCTGGCCGGCATCTTTTGACACCCCCGGTCTTTTGACTTATGCTTTCGAGTGGCCCGCGTTTTTCGCCGGGCCGCGTTATTGCAGGCAAGCGAGCGGTTCTTGACTGAGAAACAAAAGAACATCCTCATACTACTGATCATGCTGGCGCTGGTGGCGGCGTCCGTCGTCATCGTCTATCCCCCCTCCGAGAAGACCAAGCTGGGCCTCGACCTGCAGGGCGGGCTGGAGATCATCCTCCAGGCCCAGGGGGAAGTCACCAGCGAGCAGATGGACCAGGCGCTCTTCGTCGTCCGCAACCGCGTCGACAAGCTGGGCGTCTCCGAGCCGGCCATCAACCGGCAGGGAACGGATCAGATATCGGTGGCCCTGGCGGGGGTGACGGACCCCGGCGAGGCCGAGGAGCTCATCGGCAAGACGGCGCTCCTGGAGTTCCAGCAGGTCGACCAGGCGCTGTCCCAGCAGGTCGGCCTGGGGACGATGACCCAGGAGCAGCTGCCGGAGGGCAAGGAACTCCTCTATGAGACCCAGCGGGATGACGAGGGTCAGCCGCTCATCGACGAGGAGAGCGGCCTGCCCGTGCAGACGCCCTATGTCGTCGACGCCGAACCGCTGATGACCGGCGAGGTCATCGAGAAAGCCAGCGTCGGCCGCGACAACCTCACCCGCAAGCCCCTGGTGCAGATGGACTTCACCAGCGAGGGCGGCGACATCTTCGAGCAGGTCACCGATGACCTGGCCAAGCAGGGGCAGATCCTGGGCCAGCCGCAGCAGATGGCCATCGTCCTCGACGGCGAGGTGCAGTCGGCTCCCACCGTCCAGGAGAAGATCTCCGGCGGCAGCGCCGTCATCAACTAT
>QZKG01000001.1 GCA_003599855.1 Gaiellales bacterium
GCCGTGGCCTCCAGCTCGCTCGCCATGAGGGAACCGCCGTCCTCGACCCGCTTGATCATGGCATCGAGGGCCGCCGTCTGGCGCCGGAAGCGGTCCAGCGCCGCCCGCCGCAGCGTCTCGCTCTGCTGTACCAGGTCGTCGGCGGCCGCCCGGTCGCCGCAGCCTGCCAGGAACCCGCCCAGGAGCGGGAATGACACCAGGGCGGACAGGGTAAGTAAAAATAAGAAGGACGTTTTCTTCATCACAGGTAAAGGATATCAGGTTACCGGCGCCGTTGAGCCGGCCGGGACGGCCCGGCAACAGCGGCCCGTGATATGTGGTATCATTTCTTGTCCTGAAACGACGCGAGGTACGTCATGAAGAAAGACATACACCCGGAATACATCGAGACCAGGGTGCGCTGCTCCTGCGGCGAGGAGTTCACCACGCGTTCGACGGTGCCCGAGATCACCATCGAGATCTGTTCCAAGTGCCACCCGTTCTACACCGGCAAGCGCAAGCTCGTCGACACGGGCGGCCGGGTCGAGCGGTTCAAGCGCAAGTACGCCAAGAAAGCCAAGCCCTCCTAGCGCCGCGCGACGGTGTCGGCGACCCTCAACGTCACCCTTCTGTCCCACACGCCCGAGCCCGAGCGCGCCGTGGCGGCCGCGGGGCGGCTCTGCTATTCCTCCTCGACGGCGGCCCAGCTCAAGGAGGAGATGTCGGAAGACGAGGTCTCCCGCCTCATCCGCCTGCTGATCCAGTCGGGGCACCTGAGCGCCCTGGAGCATGCCTCCTTTACCTTCGGCGTGGACGGCATCTCGCGGGCCTGCTCGCACCAGCTGGTGCGCCACCGGCTCGCCTCCTACAGCCAGCAGTCCCAGCGCTACGTGCATTTTTCCGATGCCGACGGTTTTATCATACCGCCGGCCATCGAGGAGGACCCGGCGGCCAGGGAGGTCTTCCTCGACGCCGTCAGGCGTGCCACCGAGGCTTACGACAGGCTGGTGGAGCTGGGGCGCGAGCGCGGCCTCGAAAAGGAGAAGATCCAGGAGGACGCCCGCTTCGTCCTGCCCAACGCCGCCGAGACGCGCATCGTGGTGACCATGAACGCGCGCGAGCTGAGGCACTTCTTCCGCATCCGCTGCTGCCGCCGCGCCCAGTGGGAGATCAACCGGCTGGCCTGGCGCATGCGCGCGCTGGCGGTGCGCGAGGCATCGCACCTGTTCTGGAAATCCGGTCCGAGCTGCCTCTACGGCAAGTGCCAGGAAGGCAAGATGACCTGCGGCGAGGAATATACCCTCGAAGAGGTAGCCGAGATGGAAGAGTGGATGGAAAGCATTGAGTGGTAAGGGTCAGCCGTCGGCCGCCATCGGCGGTCAGGCGGTAATCGAAGGGGTCATGATGCGGGGCAAGCGGCACTGGTCGCTGGCCGTGCGCCGGCCCGACGGCGGCATCTTCATCAAGACCGAGGAGCTGAACCCGCTGGCGCTCCGCTACCCCGTCCTGAAATGGCCGGTGCTCAGGGGCGTCATCGCCCTCTGGGAGTCGATGTCGCTGGGCATCAAGGCGCTGTCCATCTCCGCCAACATCTCCGTCGAGGAGGAGGACTTCACCATCTCCAGGAAGGAGATGGCCCTGAGCTTCGGCCTGGGCATCCTCCTGGCGGTGGGTCTGTTCGTGGTGCTGCCCCTCTACGCCACCAAGCAAGTGGAGGGCTGGTTCCCCAACTCGGCGCTGTTCATCCTGGCCGAGGGCATCCTGCGCATCATCATCCTCATCCTCTATATAGTAGTGGTCTCGCGCATCAGCCAGCTCCGGCGGCTGTTCGAGTACCATGGCGCCGAGCACAAGACGATCCACGCCTTCGAGCACGGCCTGGAGCTGGACGCGGACAGCGTCGGAAGCTTCTCGCCGCTGCACCCGCGCTGCGGCACCAGCTTCCTGCTGGTGGTGATGGTGCTGGCGATCATCGTCTTCTCCTTCGTGGGCATACCGGGGCTCTTCTGGCTGGTGCTGTCGCGCCTGATTGGCATCCCGCTCATTATTGGCCTCTCGTACGAAGTGATAAAATATGCAGGGAAGCATACCGACAGCCGGTTCATGCGCGCGGTGATGTACCCCGGGCTGCTGCTGCAGCGGCTGACCACCCGCGAACCCGACACGGGCCAGATCGAGGTGGCCATCGCGGCGCTCAAGGGGGTCACCGACCACGAGCCCGTGGAGCTGGACCACAGCGGCGCCGCAGACCTGGAAGTGATGGCATAGGGCCGGTGAGCCATGATCGAAAAACTGATAACAGAGATAGAAGAGAAATACGAGCAGCTCAACCGGGAGCTGAGCGACCCGGCGACGCTCGACGACAAGCAGCGCTACGCCGAGCTGGCCAAGGCCCACGCCGACCTGCAGCCGGCCTACGGCCTGGTGCAGGAGTACCGCGAGGCTGAGAAGAGCCTCACCGAGGCCGATGAGATGCTCTCCGCCGACGGCGAGGTCGAGGCGGAGATGCGCGAGTTTTTGCGGGAGGAGATCGAAAAATCCCGCGAGGCGATGGAGCGCCTCACCGAGGAGATCCGCACCGCCATGCTGGAGCCGGACCCCAACGACGAGAAGGACGTTATCATCGAGATCCGCGCCGGCGCCGGCGGCGACGAGGCCTCCCTCTTCGCCGGCGAGCTCCTGCGCATGTACTCGCGCCACGCCGAGCAGAAGCGCTTCAGGCACGACATCCTCTCCTCCAGCCCCACCGAGATGGGCGGTTTCAAGGAGGCCATCATGGAGGTGAGCGGCAAGGGCGCCTACAGCGTCTTCAAGTACGAGTCGGGCGTCCACCGGGTGCAGCGCATCCCGGTGACCGAGTCCGGCGGCCGCATCCATACCTCCACCGCCACCGTGGCGGTGCTGCCTGAGGCCGAGGAGGTGGAGGTGGAGCTGGACCCCAACGACATCCGCGTGGACATCTTCCGCTCCAGCGGCCCCGGCGGCCAGTCGGTGAACACCACCGACTCGGCGGTCAGGCTGACCCACGAGCCCACCGGCCTGGTGGTGTCGATGCAGGACGAGAAGTCCCAGCTGCAGAACAAGGAGCGGGCGATGAAGGTGCTCAGGGCGCGCCTCTACGAGATGAAGCTGGAGGAGCAGCAGAAGGAGCTGGCGCACCAGCGCAAGTCCCAGGTGGGCACCGGCGACCGCAGCCAGAAGATCCGCACCTATAACTTCCCCCAGGGGCGCGTCACGGACCACCGGGTGCACCTGACGCTGCACAAGCTGGACGCCGTGCTCCAGGGCGACATCGACGAGTTCACCGAGGCGCTCGCCGCCCACGACCGCGCCGAGCAGCTCAAGGCGGCAGAGGTCTGAAATCTGAAGCGTGATGCGACAACAACACTTGAGAAGGACCGCATACGCGGGCTTCCCGCGCTCAGGCAACACCGCGAGCCTTCGCCGCGGGAAGCTCCCGGATGCGGCAAGAGTGACCGCCCTTTCTTGCGAACTGATGTACTGGTTTGATGATGACAGATCCGGACACACAGGACGAGAGACGGGGCGCGACCACGGCCGCCGCCGCGCCGCCCACCATCACCCTGCTGCTGGGCAAGTCGACTGACTACCTCAAAGGCAAGGGATCGGCGACGCCCAGGCTCGACGCCGAGCTGCTGCTGGCCGAGGTGCTGGGGATGAACCGCGTCGACCTCTACGTCAATTACGACCGTCCGCTCAACCCTCCCGAGGTGGACAGCTACCGGGAGCTCGTCGTCCGCCGCGGCACGGGCGAACCGGTAGCCTACATCCTCGGCCGCGCCTACTTCCGCAACCTCGCCCTCGAGGTGGACCGTCGGGTGCTCATACCCCGGCCGGAGACCGAGCACGTGGTGGAGGCGGCGGTGGTCTTCCTTTCGGAAGGAGTCTGGAGCGCCGGACCCCCGCGGGTGCTGGACATCGGGACGGGCAGCGGCGCCATCGCCCTGGCGGTGGCCGCCGAATACCCGGACGCGGACGTCACCGCGGTGGACGCCAGCGAGGGGGCGCTGGAGCTGGCGGCCGGGAACGCCGCCGCCGCGGGGCTGGCCGGGCGGGTGGCATTCGTCCCCTCGGACCTCTTCGCCGGGCTGGACCCCCTGGCCACCTTCGACCTGATCGTCAGCAACCCGCCCTACATCGCCTCGGCTGAATGGGACAGCCTGCCGGTGGACGTGCGCGGCTTCGAGCCCCGCGAGGCGCTCGACGGCGGCGCCGACGGCCTCGACTGCTACCGCCGCATCATCGCCGAGGCGTACCAGTTCCTCAGGCCCGGCGGCTGCCTCATCCTCGAGATCGGCTATCGCCAGGCGTCCGGGGTGACAGGGCTCCTCATCGACGCCGACCGCTACCGTGACCTCTCCGTGAGCAAGGACTACGCCGGCCACGACCGGGTGGTCAGGGCCTCGCGCCTATGAAGCTGATGATCTTCTCCAGCCGTCTGAATGAGGATGAGACCGGGATTCCAGGATCCATGGCAGGAAGGGACATCAAGCTCGTGCGGAATGACGGATGGGCAGCGATGATGCAGACTGACGGGCATGAACTGATACCGATTGCCTGAAACGGCAGTCGATCCAGCGAACGGGTTGCTCATGGCCAGAACGATAAGACTCGAGGATTTTCAGCGGGAAAGCGCCGGCCTGGCCGGCGCCCTGTCCGGCGGCGCCCTCGCCTGCCTGCCCACCGATACCGTTTACGGCCTCGCCTGCCTGCCGGGCCACGCCGGCGCCGTCGAGCGCCTCTATGAGCTCAAGGGCAGGGACCGGGGCAAACCCCTGGCGGCGGTCTTCGGCTCCGTGGCCCAGGTCGAGGAACTTATAGATGGGCTCGGTCCGGCAGCCCGCAGGGCCGTGAGGACGCTGCTGCCCGGCCCCGTCACGGCGATCGTCGCCGCCGCCGGCGACGCAGCCGCGGCGCTCAGCTCCTCGCTCGGCTCCCCCGGCAGCGTCGGCGTGCGCGTGCTGCCGCCGCCCCTGGATTCGCTCTACAGGGAGCTGCCCACCCCGCTGGCCCTCACCAGCGCCAACCTTTCGGGGCAGCCGGACCCCTGCTCCCTGGAGGAGGTGGCGCCGCAGGTCCTCGCCGCCTGCGACTTCGCCGTGGACGCCGGCCGCTGCCCCCTGTCGACGCCCTCCACGGTGGTCGACCTGCGGCCGCTGGAGGTTGGGGAGCCGGCGGCCGTCATCCGGGAAGGAGCGGTCAGCGCCCGGCAGGTGCGGCAAAGACTTTCAACCGGGGACAGCGCCCCATGAGCAGCCGCAACATCCTCTTCGTCTGCACCGGCAACATCTGCCGCAGCCCCCTGGCGGAGTACTTCTTCCGCGACTATGTGGAGAAGCGCGGCCAGGGCGGCCGTTTCCAAATCGGCTCCGCCGGCACCTACGCCCTCGACGGCAACCGGGCGACCTACGAGGCCATCGAGGCCGGCCGGAGCCGGGGGCTCGACCTCACGCCCCACCGTGCCCGCGAGGTGAACGGCGGGCTCATGAGCAGCGCCGACCTGGTGCTGGCCATGACCCGTTCCCACCACGACTGGCTCTCGACCCGCTACCCGGGACTGGAAAATAAGATATACTTGACCATGTTGTTCCCCCGGCGCTACGACGGGCGGGGACCGGGCCGGATCGACGTCCCGGACCCCATCGGCGAGTCGGTGGAACACTACCTGCAGGTCCTGGCCATGCTGGAGCCTGCTCTCCCGAAGATCTGTCAGGGCATCCTTGAGGAGGACCATTCTTGAAGGTCGTCATAGCGTCCGACCACGCCGGCTACAACCTGAAAAGCCGTATCATCGAGCACCTGCGCGGCGGTGGCGACGAGGTCACGGACCTCGGCACCGATTCCACCGAGAGCGTCGACTACCCGCAATACGCCATGGAGGCGGCGCGGGCGGTCTCCTCGGGCCAGGCTGACCGCGGCATCCTCGTCTGCGGCACCGGCCTGGGAATGTGCATCACGGCCAACAAGTTCCCCGGCATCAGGGCAGTGGGGCCCGGCAGCTCCGGGCAGGCCGAGATGAGCCGCCGCCACAACGACGCCAACGTCCTCTGCCTGGGGGAGCGCACCATGGATGCCGGGCTTGCCCTGGAAATAGTAGACGTCTGGATGGAGACCCCCTTCGACGGCGGCCGCCACAGCCGCCGCCTGGACCAGATAACCGACCTGGAGTCGGTGAGGGAGCTGGAGTAGAAATGAGCGGCGAAAAAGGCGCCGGCAAGGATTCCCAGACCCAGTCAGAGTTCCTCGAGACCCTGCATCAGGCCGACCCTGAGGTGGCGCGTTTGGTGGGGGAGGAGCTCAGGCGCCAGCGCGAGACCATCGAGCTCATCGCCTCGGAGAACTTCACCAGCCGCGCCGTCCTCGAAGCGGCGTCCTCCGTCTTCACCAACAAGTACGCCGAGGGTTACCCCGAGGCCCGCTACTACGGCGGCTGCGAGGTGGTGGACAACGTGGAGAACCTGGCCATCGATCGCTGCCGGGAGCTCTTCGGCGCCGAGCACGTCAACGTCCAGCCCCACAGCGGCTCCACGGCCAACCAGGCCGTCTACTTCGCCGAGCTGGGCCTGGGCGACAGCATCCTGGCCATGAAGCTCGACCACGGCGGCCACCTGACCCACGGTCTCAAGGTCAACTTCTCCGGGCGCTTCTATAACGTGCACAGCTACGGGCTCGGCCGCGAGACCGGCCAGCTCGACTACGACGAGATCGAGAGGCTGGCCCGGGAGCACCGGCCCAAACTGATCGTCGCCGGCGCCAGCGCCTACCCCCGCCAGATAGATTTCGCCCGCTTCGCGGAGATAGCCGAAAGCGTCGGCGCCCGGCTGATGGTGGACATGGCCCACATCGCCGGCCTGGTGGCGGCGAAGCTGCACCCGGACCCGGTGCCTGTGAGCGATTACGTCACCACCACCACCCACAAGACCCTGGCGGGTCCGCGCTCCGGGGTCATCATGTGCCGCGCGGAGCTGGGCAAGGGCATCGACAAGGCGATCTTCCCCGGCCTGCAGGGCGGCCCCCTGGTGCACATCATCGCCGCCAAGGCGGTCTGCTTCCGGCTGGCGGCCACCGGGGAATTCCGCCGCCGCCAGCAGCAGACCATCGACAATGCCCAGGCGCTGGCCAGGAGCCTGCAGGAGGGCGGCATCAACCTGGTCTCCGGGGGCACCGACAACCACCTGATGCTGGCCGACCTCACCAACATCGGCGTCACCGGCATCGAGGCGGAGGGGCGGCTGGAGGAGGCCGGCATCACCGTCAACAAGAACGCCGTGCCCTACGACACCGAGCCGCCCACCGTCACCAGCGGCATCCGCCTGGGCACCCCCGCAGTCACCACCCGCGGCTTCAGGGAGGCCGAGATGGAGGAGGTGGCGGCCATCATCCTGGCTGCCTTGAGCCCCCACACCGACGCCGCCGGTCTGAAGAAGCTGCGCCAGCGCTCCCTCGACCTGCTGGCGGGCTTCCCGTTGTATCCGCACCTGTGACCCCCGGGAATTAGTCTTTCTGCATCAGATAAAATAGGCTTTCTGCATCATGCGCTTGCTGACAAAGCTAATATAATTAATGGACTCTGAGTCCGGAACAGGCGGGGGCAACGCAGTCGAACTGCGTTCCCTGCTTTTTTTATGGGCTTGGTTTCAAACGGGATAGGGGTTGGGGCCGCTTCATTCGGTCAGGCACACGCTTTTCGCTGTTTTTAACAGGAAGGCCGTCTGCTCCACGCCACCCATCCACTTCTGGCGTTCATTGACACAGGTGGTTGGCTGGGTGAGAACCAGGAAGCATGGCAGGATCATCAGCATGTTACCGCTGCTGGCAGCGGTGGCGCTGTCGGTTTTTCTTTTCTCCGGGGTAGCCGCCGCCATGGGGTGGGGCATGTGGGTGGTGGACCCCGGCTCCGGCGTCGGCCACGACACCTCCATCGACTTCGACGCCGATGACATCCCCCACGTCAGCTATTACGACCAGTACAACGCCGACCTCAAGTACGCCGTCTGGGGCCAGTACGGGGGGTCCCCCGGCTGGGAGACAGGCGTCGTCGATTCCTCAGGGATGGTCGGCCGCGACACCTCCATCGACGCCCGGGGCGACGTCAGCATCAGCTACTACGACCAGAGCAACAAGGACCTTAAGTTCGCCCGCCTCGCCGGCGGCGCCTGGACGCGTGTGATCGTCGACTCCGGCGGCGGCTCCGCCGACGGCGAGACTGACGACAGCTCCTCGGACGACGACTCCTCGGCCGAGGACATCTACGACGTCGGCAAGGACACCTCCCTGGAGACGAACGCCGCCGGCGCCGTCTACATCAGCTATTACAACGACACCACCAGGGACCTGAAGTTCGCCCGCAGCGTGGGCTCCGGCGGCAACTGCGGCTGGGGGCCGAGCGCCGGGCTCTGGCAGTGCGAGACGGTGGATTCTGCCGGCAGCGTCGGCAAGTTCACCTCGCTGGCCCTCGACCAGGAAGGCAAGGCGCACATAAGCTATTACGACGAGGGCAACAAGCGCCTCAAGCACGCCTGGCAGGTGGCCTCCGGCGGCAACTGCGGCGGCGGCAAGTGGAAGTGCGAGGTGGTGGACTCGAGCTACAAGGTCGGCAAGTACTCCTCCATCGACATCGGCGCCGACGGCTACCCCAAGATCGCCTACGAGGATGAGAAGAACCACGACCTCAGGTACGCCTGCAAGGGCCCCGGCGGCTGGGACATCAGCGTCATCGACACCGCCGGCGACGTGGGCGAGGACGTGTCGCTGGCCATCGGCAACGACGGCCGCCCGCGCATCGCTTACCACAATGACGACGAGGACAGCCTCTACTTCGCCATGAAGTACGCGGTCTGCGGCATACCGCAAGGCACCTGGATAACGCAGCTGGTGGACGGCAGCTACCGCGTGGGCGAGGACAACTCGCTGGCCCTGGATTCCCGGGACAACCCGTGCATCAGCTATCACGACGAAGAGAACGGCAACCTCAAGGTCGCCTGCTGGGAGTCCCAGCCGCCTGACCTGGGGCTGACCTGCCCCTACGGCGAAGGCATCCGCTGGCAGACGTACGCCGACTACCAGGCCCGGGAACTGTCCGTGGACTATCTCATCACCAACCAGGCTGCGGCAGCCGTCTATGACCTGACCATCACCGACGTGCCGGTCTCCAACGGAGCCGTCACCGTCCTGAACAGCCTGCCCGCCTCCGTGGCCCCCGAGCTCGGCCCCGGCGCCGGCGCGAACTACACGGTCAGGTTCCACGTGCCCATGGGCATCACGTCTTTCAGCACCAACACCTATGCCACCGTGCGGGACGAAGCCGGCGGGGTCTACTTCTACCCATGCCGCCCGCCGGGCCCCTGAGCAGGCATTTAACAATCGCCGAATCATAAACCTGACAGGTCTTGTAATTTATTGATAAGGCTGTATACTTATGTCCAGGCACTAGTCATCACATGGGCAGGAACAGTCCTTGGGCGCCCGTCCAGAAGGGGTGTTCCTGTCGGGGGGCAGAGGGGCAAAGGTTGCCCTATGAGTAGGTGATTCACCTGTAAATCCCTCTGCATGGCTATTATCGCGTACTGATGCGGGCTGGCCGCGCGCCATGACCAGTGAAAGAGGAGCGCGGAGCAGCAATGGAAAGCAGCCGGGCGAAAGGCTCCGGCATACAAGGGGTATACAGGAGGATACGACATGCACGCGCGAAGGGTTGCTCTCACGTTTTTTGCATGCCTGGTTTCATTGGTGGTTCTGTTTCTTGCTCCCGCGTTCAGCGCCCAGGCCCAGGCGCCGGTCCCCAAGGTCTATTATTTCAACTGGTACGACTCCAAGCCCCAGAACGGCATGAACGGCAACTGGATCGTCATTGGCAACCTAGAGGACCATCAGGCCACGGCGGCGGTGTACTTCGGCAACGAGTCCACGCCTCGCGAGACCCTCACCATCGACGCCAAAGACCGGGCTCTTGTCACCTGGCCCAACACCATCGGCGGCCCGGTGAAGGTGGTCTCGCCGGGCGGCGACACCCTGGTGGTGACACAGCGGGTTGTCTACAAGAACAGCTTCAACGAAGTGGGCGCCGTGGAGGAGTCAAGCCTCGACGACACCTATCATTTCACCTGGTACGACTCCAAGCCCCAGAACGGCATGAAGGGCAACTGGATCCTGGTGACCAACGCCGACCAGCAGGAGGCCCAGGTAGAGATCTACATCGGCGCGCAGAAGATGGGCAGCTATAGCGTGCCCGCCGGCGGCCAGATCACCCCCAGCTTCAGGAACACCATCGGCGGCCCGGTGAAGGTCACCAGCACCAACGGCCAGCGCCTGGTCGTGTCCCAGCGGGTCATCTGCAACGACGGCTTCAACGAGGTCATGGGCATGCCCGACCGGGAGCTGGACACCGTCTACTTCTTCACCTGGTATGACATGAAGAAGGCCTGGGGCATGAAGGGCAACTGGATCCTCATCGCCAATGGGACCGGCAAGACGCTGGAGGCCGAGGTCTTCATCGGCGCCGGCGCTTCGTCGCGGGGGACCTACTCCATCGGCCCGTACCAGAGCGTGACGCCCTACTATCCCGACCTGGTGGACGGCCCGGTGCGCGTGGTCTGCAAGAACTGCACCGGCAGCGACAAGATAATGGTCAGCCAGCGGATCCTCTACAAGGACGCTTTCGAGGAGGTCCAGGGCACGCCGCCCGCGGGCCTGTCTGCCGAGCAATACTTCGGCTGGTATGACCTGACGGCCCAGAACTCGATGAACGGCAACTGGCTGCTGGTGGCCAACCAGGGCGTCGGCACCGCCACGGTGGACGTCTTCCTGGGCACCAGCCCCACGCCGCTGGACACTTACTCGATCCCCGAGGGCGGGCGGGTGACGCGCCAGTATCCTGGTGTGATGGGCGGGCCGGTGCGCGTGGTGAGCCGTGACGGCCAGCCACTCATGGTCAGCCAGCGCGTCATCTTCAAGGAGAGCTTCAACGAGCTGCTGGGCCTGACCAGGCAGGACGTTGGCAGCCCCGTGGCTCCCGACCCCGACTTGAGCCTCTACCGGCTCAACGTCTACTGGGCCAGCATGGCCGACTACCAGGCGAACCTGCTGTCGGTGGACATGCGGGTGGCCAACAACGGCCTGAGCGATGGGCTCAACACGTCCGTGACCAGCATCACGGCGACGGCGGGCGTCACAAGCGCCACGCCGGTGCCGCTGTCTCTGGGCAACGTCGCCGGAGGCGGCGGCTACGCCAACTTCACCGTCAAATACAACGTGCCGGCGGGAGTGAAGGCGTTCAACACAGCGATACAATCCCAGTGCCAGGACGGCGGCGGCAACTGGCATTATTTCGGATAGGCAG
>QZKG01000023.1 GCA_003599855.1 Gaiellales bacterium
CCTGGCCGCGCGGCGGCGGCAGACGCTACGGCTCGCGGGCAGCGGCTCCTATTGCAACGCCCAGATGACTTCCGCCCAGACGGAGAAGTACTGCTCCCTCGACCCGGCGGCCGCCCGCCTGTTGGAGGAGGCCATCGACCGGCTGGACCTGAGCGCTCGGGCGCACCACCGCATCATCAAGGTCGGCCGCACCATCGCCGACCTGGCGGGGACCGAACGGATCGAGCCTGCCCACCTGGCCGAGGCGATCAGCTACCGCAACATCGACCGCAGGGGCTGGGATGGAAGCTAGGCGCAGGGCGGCCCTGGCGCTGTCCTGTCTTTACGCGGCCCTCGACCATCCTTTGCGCGTCCCTGGCGCTGCGCTCAGGCCCGAGGCACTCTGGGCCATGCCCGACCACCGCCTGGCCGCCGTCCTGCGCCTGAGCCGCCGCGGCCAGGGCCTGCTGGCAGGCTTCCGCCGCTCCTACTCCCACGATGAGGCGCTCGAACGCCTGGTCCGCGCAGGCCTCAGCATGGTCGCCATCGGCGACAGGGACTATCCCGCCCGCCTGGCGGAGTCCCACGACCCGCCGGTCGCCCTTTTTCTCGCCGGCGACCCCTCCCGGCTAAAGGAGTTCACGGGCTACCCTCGAATTGCTATTGTGGGCTCGCGGGACGCGACCGGTTACGGACGCGACGCTGCGCGCCACATCGCCACGGGGCTGTCCCGCAATTCAGTGTGCGTGGTCAGCGGCATGGCCTTCGGCATCGACACGGTGGCCCACCAGTCGGCCCTGGCGGAAGACGGCGCGACCATCGCCGTGCTGGGCTGCGGGCCGGAAACGGCCTACCCGCGTTCAAGCCGGCGTCTGTACGCGCAGATTCTGGAGCGGGGACTTGTAGTTTCCGAGTATCCGCCGGGAACCGAGCCGCGTCCGTGGCGGTTCCCGGCCCGGAACCGGATAATCGCCGGGCTCACCTTCGGGGTGGTCGTGGTGGAGGCTGCCGCTAAAAGCGGGGCGTTGATCACGGCGGATTTCTGCCTGGAGCAGGGCGGCGAGGTTTGCGCCGTCCCGGGGAGCATCTTTTCAAGGCAGTCGGAGGGGACAAACCGGTTGATCAGGGAAGGCGCCGCCTCCGTGAGTTCGGCGGAGGACGTGATGGACGCCCTGGGGCTCGATGTTCCTGCTCCAGAGAAAGAGAACCGCGACGCCGGGCTGGAGGAGCTCGGCGAAGTCGAAAAGCGGGTCATGGGCGTGCTGGGGGCAAGGCCGCTGCCGGTGGACGTGATCGCAGGCAGGGCCGGTACCAGTGCAGCCGCAGCCGTGGCGGCGCTCACGGCGCTGGAGCTCATGGGCCGCGTCCGCTTCGAGCCGGGCAGAGGTTACAGCGCCTAGCGGCGGGGATGTGGTCCTCCGCCAAAGCCTGTTTTCGTGTGTAAACGACAGCGAGGAGCAATGGAAGAAGCATATCAGGAGGGTGACGTCAGGGAAGAGGACCTGGCCGTCCTGGCCGGTTACCTCCAGTCGCTCGGGCAGCAGAACTGCTCGGACAAGACCATATCGGCGTACCGCCGTGACTGCCGCCATTTCCTGCGTTTCGTGGCGCGAGAGGGCAAGCAGTTCCCCGCAGAGGTCGATTACCGTCTGCTGCGCAGGTACTCGTCGTACCTGGCGGGGCTCAAGTACGAGAAATCGAGCATCAGCCGCAAGCTTTCGGCTATCCGCGGCCTGTTCCGCTTCTGCCGCATGGAGGGGCTGGTGGAGCACAGCCCGGCGGATTCGCTGTTTTCACCCAAGGTGCCCCGCAGGCTGCCGGCAGTGCTCCGGCCCGCCGAGGTAGAGCACTTCCTCGAGTCCATCAACGAAGCCGACCCCCTGGGTCTCAGGGACCGGGCCATCTTCGAGCTCCTCTATGGCAGCGGCCTGCGCAGCGAGGAGGTCGTGAGCCTGCGCCTGAGCGACATCGACCACGAACAGGAGGAGGTCAGGGTTGCCGGCAAGGGGAACAAGACCAGGGTCGTGCCAGTGGGGGAGATTGCAATCTACGCAGTCAGGGAATACTTGGAAAAAGGCCGGCCGGAGCTGCTTATAAATAATAATGGAGAAAAGCCGAATAATACCGATATATTATTCCTGTCGGCCAGGGGCAACCCGCTGGGAACGTCAGATATCAGGCGCAGGACCACGAAATACCTGCGCAAGGCGGCGGTCAGGACAGGGACATCGTCCCACGTTTTCCGACATTGTTTTGCCACTCATTTATTGGAAGGGGGAGCTGATCTTAGGGCGGTACAGGAGTTGCTGGGACACGCGTCGATATCGACGACGCAACGATATACTCACGTAAGCGGGGCGCACCTGCGCAAGGTCTACGAGCAATCACACCCCAGGGCGAAGCGGGACCGGAATCCGCCAGGCTAATAAAAATTGCCAGAAGAAGATAAAGAAATAATCGAATTATGGCGGAAGTATAAGGAAGAGGGGGACCCCAAGGCCAGGGACCGCCTGATACTGAACTATGCGCCGCTGGTGAAATACGTCGCCGGCCGCATGGGCACCAACTTCCCTTCCCATGTCGATGAGTCAGACCTGATCAGCTATGGGCTGCTCGGCCTCATCGGGGCCATCGAGCGGTTCGACCTCTCCCGCAACATCAAGTTCGAGACCTACGCGATCACCAGGATCAAGGGGTCGATCCTCGACGAGCTACGTTCCCTGGACTGGGTGCCGCGTTCGGTCCGCAGCGTTGCCCGCCAGATAGAGCGCAGCAGCGCCGCCCTGGAGAACAAGCTCCACCGGGCGCCCACCGACGAGGAACTTGCCAAGGACCTCAATCTGAGCATGCAGGAGTTCCATGACGCCCTGACGCGCATCAGCAGCAGTTCCATCGTGGCGCTGGAGGAGTTGTGGACGATCTCCAGCACCGGCACCGAATCGGTCGCCCTCATCGATACCATCGAGGACCGCCAGAGCAAGGACCCCGCTGTCGAGGTCGACGTGACCGAGGTGAAGGACAGGCTGGCCCAGGCCATCTCGAACCTGCCTGAGAGGGAAAAGATCGTCATCGCCCTCTACTATTACGAGGGTCTGACGCTCAGGGAGATCGGCGACGTGCTGGGGGTGACCGAGTCGCGGGTATCGCAGCTGCACACCAAGGCGATCCTGAGGCTGAAGGGCAGGCTCAAGGACCACGTGGAGCCGGCGCCGCTCAGCTGAACCTCAGACGCCGTCCAGCCTGACAGAATCCCCCACTTCGATGCCGTTCCCGGTAAAGTACCCCTGGTTGACCTCGATGGCGTAAAGGTAGGGCGAGGGAGGGTTGTGTGCGTCGAGGGTCTCCGGCTCCATGTCCTGGATGTCGATGATGCGCAGGCTGGCGTCGATGAAGGCGATCGACAGCGGGATGTAGGTATTCTTCATCCAGAAGCCGGATGAGACCGGCTCGTCCCAGACGAAGATCATGCCCTCATCCTCGCCCAGCCGCTCGACCCGCATCAGCCCCTGCGACTTCTCCTCACGGCTGCGGGCGACCGCCACACCCAGGTTGATCTCACCCTCTTTTGTGATAAATGTGACCGTGGCTTTGTCCAGGTCCTGCAGTGAAGCGGCTGACGTGGCGGGTGCGCTGCCGGCATCCGGCGCGGTAGCGGTGGGGGAACCGCCGCAGCCAGGGAAAAGGAAAAGCCCCGCGGTCAGCAGGGCAATCACAAAGATGTTTCGGGGACATACAAAAACGGCCCGTTCAAGCGCCGCAACATAGTGTAGAACACCCGCTATGCTGTTTTCCATCACGCCGCTGCCCAGGTTATCCGGCTGGCCTCCATTCCTGAACAACGGAAAACTGTTACTGCTTCTGGGATCCCTTGGTCTCCTCTTCGTTCTGGCCGCAGGTTCCCCGGATACCGCAATAAGCCAGCACCGCGACTACGGGGGCCAGTACCAAGATGAAGAACAAGAAGATAATAAGCTCGACTGGCACTGATGACACTTTCTTCCACCTCCTGTGATCGATCCGGTATCTACAGAAGTATACCACCCGCCGACAGGCCTTGAAACTCGTATCTCAAGCGATGCGCCTGATGCGCGATCCTCCCACCACCCGCTTCCCATGCGCACCCCGTTACAGGTGAATCGGCCGCGCGCCGCCTCCCCTTTATCCCGTTCTGGTGGATCAGTCTGCCCGTCTGCCTAAATGGTAGAACAATGGGCCTTACAAGTCAAAAGCAATTATACTAATTCAATTAATTATTCTAATGGGATTGACACGGTACAAAAGCTCTTGTAATATAGCGCCCGTTGTTATTTATTTCACATCATAGATAACAGCTCCACGTACCACTAGGAACTCCACAAAGGAGAGGGATGCGAGGCAGGTCTGTGTTAGCCGCGGTTCTTGCCGTGGTCTTATCGCTTGTTGTCGTGGGCATTCTGTTCGGTGTCAGGTACACCAATTCTCCTGAATTCTGTGAAAGCTGCCACATCATAAAGCCTTACAAGGACGCCTGGGCCAAGTCGAGCATGGGGCAGGCGGGGGTGGAGTGCGTCGACTGCCACTTCGAGCCGGGCGTGATCGGGTACGTGCGCGGCAAAATCTACTCGCTGATGAAACTGACCGAATATGGCACGCGCTCCTATGACGTGCCGCCGCCGTCGGCAGAGCTCCTGACCAACTCTTCCTGCCTGCAGTGCCACGAGCCCATCGCCGACGAGGAGGACCCGGCGTACCCGTCGGACCTGACCGTGAACGGCGGCATCGACCTCGTCGTGGACCATGACGGCGAGACCATCAGGCTCAAGGACCTCATGGGCCCCGCCGCCAGCGCGGCCCAGTACCAGTATGATGTGGCCATCAACTTCCCCCATGATTTCCACGTGAACGAGGCGCAGAAGAAGTGCGCCGAGTGCCACGGGGCGGTGGTCCACGGCACCGAGCTGGTGAAGACGCCACAGGCAGCCCGCGACCCTGATTATTGCAGCAACTGCCACGACGGCGACGTCGCGCCCATCATCTTCGGCGAGATCGAGCTGACGGGACGCGAGCACCCGGGCGCTCCCAAGATAGATACCGCCATCTGGAAGAACCAGCACTGGCGTTTGGCCAAGGGGCCGTCCACGCTGGACGGGGGCGAGGTCGACGCGGCTGGCAACCCGGTGGTCTATGAACAGATCGAGAAACAGACGTGCCTGGCGTGTCACGACGAGCCGTCTGAGGCCAAGGGATGCAAGAACTGCCACTTCCCGTCAGTGCCGAGCTTCGCGCCGTCCAACGATGCGCAGGCTGCCAGCGCCGCCCCGTTGACCATGTTCGGCCTGGTGATCGGGACCTTCCTGCTCACCATGGTGCCTTATACCAAGGTCAAGCGGTTCATCTTCGAAGACTGGATTGCGGTGGCGATCGCCCTGGTGGTCATAGTCTCGGATGTCTACGCGGTAGCCGTCGTCTTCCGGGAGGTCTTCACCGTGGAGGCTGGCAGCCGCGAGATCGGGCCGGTGGCGCTCTGGATCGCCTATATCATGGCAAGCGCCAGCCTGCTGATATTCCTGTTCCACCAGGGCGTGCTCAAGCCCAGGCGTAGGAGGCTTTCAGGGGATGAGTGAGGTCAGCATGAACAAAGCGACAACTACCGGCGCGCCTGAACCGGAGTCGACCGGCGAGATAACACGGCGCCGCTTCTTAGGGTTCCTCTTCGGGCTGGCGACAGCGCTGGGCCTGGGCGCCTTCGTGGCTCCTCTGGCGCGCTTCTCATACCCGGTTCTCAAGGGTGAGGTCTTCGAGCGGATGCTGGTGGCCAACACCACCGACCTGGAGCCGCTGGGGGAGGGCGTCAAGTTCGAGTACATGGACGTTCCCTGCCACCTGATCCAGGAGGAGGACGGCAGCTACGCGGCGTTCTCGATGATCTGCACACACCTGGGCTGCATCAGCAGGTGGGAGCCGGAAAGGGCGGTGTTCCACTGCCCCTGCCACGCGGGTGAGTTCGATCCGCTGGGCAACGTCGTCGCCGGGCCGCCGCCGCGGCCGCTGGACAAGCTGACGCTGGCGGTGGAGGGCGAGAACATCTACGTCGAAGGCTTCGCCCAGCAGGAGGGATGATGACGGTGTCAGTCATGGAGACATTACCCGGAAGGGACGGTATGGAGGTTATCAAGCGGTCATGAAACTCGGTGTTGTAGATTTCCTTGACGAGAGGTTCGATGCCAGGAGGGTAGCGAAGGAGTTCGCCGAACACCGCGTGCCCGATCACGTCAACTGGCTCTACTGCTTCGGCGGCATAACTTTCCTGTGTTTCATCATCCAGGCGATAACCGGCGTGCTCCTGGCTTTCTATTACCAGCCGACCACCGATGCGGCCTACCGCAGCATCCTGATGATCATGGACGATATGCCCTTCGGCGTCATGCTGAGGAGCCTCCACGCCTGGACAGCCAACCTGATGATCCTGATGGTGACGCTGCACATGCTGCGGGTCTTCTTCCACGGGGCATACCGGCCGCCGCGGGAGCTCAACTGGGTCACGGGCGTGCTGCTGTTCTTCATGACCGTTACTTTCGGCTTCTCCGGCTACCTGCTGCCCATGAACCAGCTCTCTTTCTGGGCCACCAAGGTCGGCAGCGAGATCGCCGGCGGCCTGCCGCTGGTGGGGCATTACATCCAGGCGTTCCTGCTGGGCGGGGAGAAGATCAGCGACGCTACCCTCAGCCGTTTTTACGCGATCCATGTGATCATCCTGCCCATCACACTGACCATGCTCCTGGTGGCGCACTTCCTGATGGTGCGCAAGCAGGGGATCGCTGACCCACTGTAAGGAGACTCACAGTTGGATAACATCAAGACGAGCCACAGCACAGCCGGACAGGACCACGGCCATGGCGAGGGCGGGGTGCCGTTCTTCCCCGACCATTTCGTCAAGGAGATGTCGGTCATGGCGCTCATCTTCGGCGTCGTTCTGTTCCTGGCGACGCTAATGCCGATGCCGGTGGGCGAGCCCGCCGACGCGCTCAAGACGCCGCCGGGCATCAAGCCGGAATGGTATTTCATGACGGTCTACCAGATGCTCAAGTACGTGCCGAAGTCCGCCGGGCTGGTATTCTCGTTCGTCATCTTCCCGCCGGTCATGATGCTCTTCCCGTTCTTCTATAACTGGTACACGAAATACCGGTACGGGCGGCTGATATTGCACACGATCGTCGCCCTGGGCGTGCTGACGGCCATCTTCCTGGCGATGCTCGCCTACCTCGGTTTCGAGTAAGGGCGGCTCCGGCGGCCGGAGCGAGGTTCAGCCGCCGCGGGGGTTGTAATGCAGAATCTTGCGGGCACAGGCGCCCGCTTGCGAAGGGAGCGACATTATGGGTGACATGGAGATCATCGAAGCTTTCACGGTAGTCGGCTTCGGCCTTTTTCTGACGGCATTCGTGGTGGGGGAGCTCATCGTTACCTGGCGGCGGGAGCTGCGCCAGAACCGTTGCGAACTGCCGCGCAAGTAGGGGTGGCATGACTTAAGGGACTGCCGGCGGCCTCGCCGGCGGCGGGCGGGGGCGCTCAGTCTTTCTTCCTCTGATCATCCTGGATTTGGCAGGCCGGCAACTCGACGACCGGAGCGGGATGAGGCAGGTATTTCCCTTGGAATGGGTATTAATGCAGCAGGTGGCGGTGGAGGGGTCTTTGCAGAGGAGGCGTGAGTGGCCGGCAATGAACCGCAGGCTGATGTTGCAGCTAAAAGGAAGATAAACACAGAGATATACTGGCTCGTCGCGTTGTTCCTGCTGGCGGCGGCGCTGAGGACCATCGCCGCGCTGTCACGGCCGATACTCGGCATGGACGAGGTCAGCCTCATCAGCATGGCCGACAAGCTCCTCCTGGGCGTATCGCCCACGGAGATCACCGGCACCTCGCCCACCGCTTACGGCATCCTTTACCCGCTGGTGACGTCGTTCTTCGGAATCATGACGCGCGACCTCGTTGTCGCGGGCTATATCACCTCGGTCCTGTTCGGCTCGCTGATGATCCTGCCGCCGTACCTCTTCGGCAAGGTGATGTGGAACCGCAAGGTGGGCTACAGCGCCGCGGCCCTGGTAGCGGTGCTGCCGGTGCTGGTGGACAACGGGGGCCTGGCGGGGCAGCAGAGCATCTTCGCCTTCTGGCTGGGCTGCGGCATGTTCTTCGGCTACCGCATGCAGTTCACCAAGCGCTGCCTCTGCGGCATGCTCTCGGGGACATGTCTGGGCATGGCATACCTGGTGGACACGTCGGCGCTCTACTTCGTCATCATCCTCTTCGCCATGCTCGTCATCATCGGCCTCAGGCAGGAGCTGGCCAGCTACGCCACCAAGGCCGCCGTGCAGTTCCTGGTGACCTTCCTGGTGATAGCCGCCCCCAACGTGGCCTGGATGACTTACAACAACGGCAGCTTCACGGTCTTCAACCGCACCCCGGAGAACCTGCAGCTGGCCGTGGACGGGCTAGAGCCGGGGACGCTGGAGTACGAGGAGGCGGTGTACGGCCTCGACGGCGGGGGGGAGGTGAAGCTTTACGCGCTGCAGGAGGACGATGGTTTCTGGGCTACCCTGGTGAGCCGTCCCTGGCAGCTGCTCAAGGCCGTGGCCAGGGCTGATTTCGATTTCTATCTGAGGAACGCCCAATCGCTCGTGCCGGTCTGGTTGCTACCCATGTTCGGGCTGGGCCTTTTCGGCGCCGTCTGGACACGGCGCGAGGCGCTCCGTTACGGCTTCTTCCTGGTGATGCTCCTGCCGGCGCTGGTGATGCCGGTGCTGTGGCCGGACGGCGCCTTCGTGCTGCCCTTCGTGGTGCTGCTCATGGTTGTGACGGGCAAGGGCTGGGCTTACCTGGAGGATTGGAGCGCCGAGTCCGCCGACGAGCTCGCGGGCTGGCAGAAGGCTGACCCGCGGCACAAGGCGGCGGTGGCGCGCGCGCTGGCTGCAGTGGTGCTGGTGCCCCTGGCGGCGCTTTCCATGTGGACCGTGTTCCGCGCCGATCACCCGACGGAGTTCCGCGAAGCCGGGGAGTGGCTGGGGGACAACGGGGGGGAGGGCGCGCTGGTGATGAGCCGGGAGCCGGCCACCGCCTGGTATGCTGAGGGCAAGCAGGTGCTGTTGCCCTACGCGTCGGTGGATGAGGTAGTTCAGTACGGGCGCGAGAATGAAGCCGGGTACCTCGTGGTTTCGCGCGGGCTCGTGGACGATCTGCGGCCGCAGCTGGCGGCGCTCCTGGACGGCAGCGCCCCGCCGGGGCTCGAGGAAGTCTACCGTTCAGGGGAAGGGACCGGCAGCGAGCTGGTAGTATACCGTATCAGGTAGCGCTTCTGGCAAGCGGACTGCGGGCGGTGGCATGCCATCCGGGAATGACGCAGATGACAGACATTCGTCTGTTTGCCGTCCAGAGGAGCGTTAGGCTGGCTGTGTCATCCCGAGGAGCGCCCCAGGTTGTCATCCCGAGGAGCGCAAGCGACGAGGGATCTGCTCTTGATTTACATTAGGCAGGCGGGCAGCATCCAGGAATCAACGAAGGGGCAAATTGGACGGCAACGTAGACGGCATATCTGACTGGCTGAGGAACGACGGCATCCGCGTGGCGGCCATCGCCGCCGGGGCGCTGGTGCTCTATGTCCTCGTGCGCCTTTTCTCGCGGCGGCTCTTCCGGGCTGGCATCCGCGCCACCGGCGGACGCATGACCAAAGAGCAGGAGATGCGGGCCAAGACCCTTGCCGGGGTCGTCCGCGGCGTGCTGCTCACCGTGATTATCGTGGCTGCCGTCCTCATGGTGCTCAATGAACTCGATTACAATGTGGGGCCACTGCTGGCCGGCGCAGGCATCGTCGGCGTGGCGCTGGGTTTCGGCGCCCAGACCCTGGTGAAGGACCTGATCGGCGGCTATTTCGTGCTGATGGAAGGACAGTTCAACGTGGGCGACTGGGTGCAGGTGGAGGGCAACAACCGCAGCGTGGGGGGGACCGTGGAGGAGATCCGCATGCGCACCACGCTGCTGCGGGACGTGGAGGGGACGCTCCACATCGTCCCCAATGGCGAGATCGGCATCGCTTCCAACTTCACCCGCGGCTGGGCCCGGGCCGTCGTCGACCTGGACATCTATTACAGGGAGGATGTCGACAAGGTGTTGGGGATATTGAGGAAGGCCTGCGAGAAGGCGGCTGCGGAGATGGAGCTTGCCGGCGAGATAACCGAGGGGCCTGAGGTTCTGGGAGTGCAGGAGCTCACTGGCAGGACCATGGTGGTGCGGGTGGTGGCGCGGACCACGCCGTTCATGAAGATCGACGTGGGCCGCGAGCTCAGGGCGGTGCTGGTCAAGGAGCTGGAGCAGAACGGGGTGACCATGGGGCGGAGGGGCGCGCCGCCGGTATAACGGCGTCACCAGGGGGTGCCGCGCCGGTTCGGGTTTGACTGGTATCCTGCGAGGCGCAGGAGTGGAATGTCGTCCCGGGGAGCGAGGCGAAGCCGAGCGACGAGGGATCTGCTCTTGCGCCATGTCGGCAGCTTGCGAGACGCCCCGGCCGTATCTATAATTAGTCTTCGGGCGGCACTTCTTCGCCGCTCTTTCGTATCCGTTGGGGGATTAGCTCAGCTGGGAGAGCGTTTGGCTGGCAGCCAAAAGGTCAGGGGTTCGAATCCCCTATCCTCCACCATCTTTCAACCTCCGTTTATGGCTTTGTTAAGCCATTCTTTCATCGGTGTATCGATGACACTAAGCGGTGGTCGGGTTTTCTTGACAGAAAAAAGCAATTTATAAGTGATAAGCTGCTCCTTGCTCATACCGCTATCTGTCCCGGAAGCGTAGCCCAGTAGACAGAATCCGGGGTTCTTCGAGTTATTGTCAAAAGTTGTGTTTGAAGGATTCAGGCGGCGATCCTTTCCTGCCGTACTCCATCAACAAATTTGACTCCCTCGACCACCTCCGCCATC
>QZKG01000073.1 GCA_003599855.1 Gaiellales bacterium
CTGGCCGGTCGGCCGGCTGCGCTGCTGACGCATGCCCAAGCTCCCGAGACATGGGAGCGGCCGGCCCCGGCCCCGGTCGCGGCCCCCGGCCGTTTACGGCGTATGGCCCGGTCCAGCCCGACGACGTTGACCGCGGGGATGGAGGTCAAGCATCCCTTTTTCGGTCCCGGCCGGGTCGAAGCGGTGCTCGGTCCGCGAACAGTGGACGTTTTTTTCCCCCGCCACGGCCGCAAGACGCTGCACCTCGACTACGCCAAGCTGGAAGTCATCTGAGCAATGGATTACCGGGCAGCCTGGCAATTCCTCGACGATCTTCAGTTCTTCAAGATCAAGCTGGGTCTGGAGTCCATGCAGGGTTTTCTCGCCAGCCTCGGCAATCCCCAGGAGGAGCTGCGTTTCATCCACGTCGCCGGCACCAACGGCAAGGGGTCGGTAGCCGCCACCCTGGTCGCCATTCTCGGCCGGGCCGGCTACCGGGTCGGCCTCTACACCTCGCCGCACCTGTCGACGGTCCGGGAGCGGTTCCGCATCAATGAGGAGCTGATCCCTCATGCCGACTTCGCGGCCTTGGCCACCCGCATCCGCGACATCCTCGCCGGCCGGCAGATCACCTATTTCGAATTCACCACCGCTCTGGCCTTGCTTTGGTTCGCCCGGGAGCGCGTCGATCTCGTAGTGCTCGAGGTCGGCATGGGCGGCCGCCTCGACGCCACGAACGTCGTCGTGCCCGAGGTCGGGATCATCACCAACGTCACCATGGACCATGAGGCGTATCTCGGCGACACGCTGGCCGCGATTGCCGAGGAAAAGGCAGGGATAGTCAAGGCGGGTGTGCCATTGGTCTCCGGTGTCGCCGCCGATGCCAGCCGGGATGTCGTGGTTGCGCGTTGCGCAGAAAAAGGCGCTCCGCTGTATCTCCTCGGCATCGATTTTCAGGTGCGGCCGGCAGGGGATGGAACTTGGGGATATCTCGGGCTGGATGGGACGATTCCCGGCCTGCAGTGCCGTCTGCTCGGCCGCTATCAGCTCGACAACGCCGCCCTTGCCTTGGCCGCAATCGAGCTTCTCGGCAAGCACGGAGTTGCGCGGGTCGGCAAGGAGGAGATCCGGGCCGGCCTGCTCGCGGTCCGCTGGCCGGGCCGACTGGAGCATGTGGTTTTGCCCTTGGCCGAGACAGTGCCGCCGGCCGAGCGGCGCCGATATCTGCTCGACGGCGCTCATAACCCGGACGGGGTGCGCACCCTGGTCGCGGCTCTGACCCGCGACTTCAATTATGCCGATCTGATTCTGGTCTGGGCAAGCATGGGCGACAAGGATTTCGGCCCCATGCTCCGGGAGGTGGCGCCCCTGTGCCGCCGGATCATTCTTACCCGGCCGGCTAGCGAGCGGGCGGCTGCGCCGGCGCAGCTTCGGGCCTGCTTGCCGGCTGAGCTGGCCGAAAAGGCGCAATGTGTCGAGGGGGTAGGAGAAGCGCTGGCACTCGCCGCCCGATTGGCAACCGCCGCGGATCTTATCTGCGTGGCTGGATCTCTCTACCTGATCGGCGCGGCGCGGGAGATTCTGCTGTCCACCGGTGACGGGCAATTTTCAGGATGAATTTCAGAAAAACGAAGGCATGACCGAAGACGGACTGGGCATCGACGAAGCGGAGCTCAAACGGGAGCGGGCCAAAGCCCGTGCGCTGCGGAAAACGCAGTGGTGGCGGAGCCGGCTGGCCAAGGGAGTCTGCTACTATTGCGGCGCTAAGGCGTCAGCCGCCGAGCTGACCATGGATCACATCGTACCGCTGGTGCGCGGCGGCAAAAGCGTCAAGTCCAATCTCGTCCCCTGCTGCAAGGACTGCAATACCAAGAAGAAGACCCTCCTGCCGCTGGAATGGGAGGAGTACATGGAGAGCCTGGAGCAGGGGTAGTCCGATTCGGTGGGCACGCTGCGCTTTGCCCACCCTACGGTTCCGCAACCGACCGTATCGAAGCCTTGGCGTTAGGATGGGCAAAGCGCAGCGTGCCCATCATTATGGTGGCTCAATGCTCAATCGCCGAAGGTGACGCCGATCTCCCGGGCGGTGAGAACCTTGTCGTCGTCCGGCCGCACTTTTTTCCGTGCGCGGATTGCATCTGCCAGCGGAACCGCCTTCATGCCCGGCGAGGCTAGCGCCACCATATGGTCGAAGGTGCCGGCTTCCACCAGCCGCACCGCAGCGGCTCCGAAACGGAGCGCCAGCAGCCGGTCGAAAGTGGTAGGCGCGCCGCCGCGCTGCAAGTGACCGAGTACCAGCGAGCGAGTATCTTTCTGGGTTCGTTTCTGGATCTCTTGGGCCACCCATTCGCCCATTCCGCCCAATACCACCTCTTCGCGCCCGATTTCGCCTTGACCCTTATGGATGACCGTGCCGTCCTTCGGCTTGGCGCCTTCGGCTACTACGATAATGGCATAGTGTTTGTCATGCAGCTCGTTGTCGCCGATCTTCTCACACACCTTGGCGATGTCAAAGGGGATCTCCGGGATGAGAATCGCGTCCGCCCCGCCGGCAATCCCGGAATTGAGGGCGATCCAGCCGGACTCGCGGCCCATCACTTCGACGACCATCACCCGGTCGTGCGACTTGGCGGTCGAGTGAAGTTTGTCCAGCGCCTCGGTGGCGGTGGTGATGGCGGTGTCGAAGCCGAAGGTCTGGACCGTCGCCTCGAGATCGTTGTCGATCGTCTTGGGGACGCCGATCACCCGCATCCCTTTTTCCGCGAATTTATGGGCAATGGAGAGGCTGCCATCACCGCCGACGGCGACGTGGCAGTAAAAGCCCATGCGGGTGAAGTTCTCCATCACCCGATCGGAAACGTCGCGGATCTGGTACTCGCCGGCCAGGTTTTGCACCGGCAAAGCAAAGGGGTTGCCCTTGTTGGTTGATCCGAGGATCGTCCCGCCGGTTGGGGTGATGTCCGCCACCTTTTCCGGCGATAAACGGACGATTTCGTCCGGATCGAGCAGGCCGAGATAGCCGCATCGGCTGCCGTAAACTTCCCAGCCGCGCGAATGGGCGGCTTTCACTACCGCATAGATGACTGCGTTCAGCCCGGGCGCGTCGCCGCCGCCGGTGCTGATGACAAGCTTTCGCATATTGAATCCTTGATGACGCCGTAAAAAGGCAAAATGTGGAATTTCCGTTTCGGTAAATTAAGCACTTACAACGGCTCCAGCGTCGGCGAAGTGGCTTTCTAGGAGCCGACAATCCTTTGCCTTTTGCCGCGCCAGTAGATAATTCCCCTT
This sequence comes from Gaiellales bacterium, assembly GCA_003599855.1. Classification (GTDB taxonomy): domain Bacteria; phylum Actinomycetota; class Thermoleophilia; order BMS3ABIN01; family BMS3ABIN01; genus SURF-19. The sequence goes on from QZKG01000073.1 coordinate 3,268, forward strand.
CGGCCAGAGTAATTGAAGCGCCGGGGAAAGTCAAAGAGGAATTGGCTCCGCCCGGCTGGTAGCGCCGGATAGGTGTTGTTAGCAGGCCGCCTCCGCTGTTGACTTCTCCTCTGACATTATATATTCTGCAAAAAAAGTTTTAACCATCTTGCCTCGTGTGAGGATGTTTTTTCACTTTCTCTGCCGATCCCCTTGCGGTGCCGGTCCCAATGATGCCGGGTATTCCTCCCAGCCGGTTTGGATAGGCGTCCCGCACGCGGGGAAAGGCATCATTACGGTTTTTAAACAGGAGGTTTTTTTATGCTTGATGTCACAGAAAGCGCGGTACAGAATCTCAAGTCCTACCTGGAGGCGCGCAACATCAGTTCGGCGCTCCGGGTGGCCCTCATGCAGGGTGGCTGAAACGGTCCCTCCCTGGGGCTGGCTCTGGATGAGCCAAACAAGAGTGATCAGGTTTTCGACAAAGGAGGGATTACCTTCGTCGTCGATAACGGTTTGATGAATACCTGCGGCGGAATCCGGATCGATTTCGTCGATGACGGCTACCGGTCCGGCTTTTCCGTTACCTCTACGGTACCGATGTCCTCCGGCAGCTGCGGCTCCTCATGCGGTACCTCCTCGTCCGGCTCCTGCAGCTGCTGAGCTAACGCAGCCGTGCCGATTAAAAGCCTTCCATCCGGGAGGCTTTTTTCGTTGGTGGCGCCATGCATGACGCGCTGGAGACGAGATTGGCGACCAAGTATTTGCTCGCGGCTCCAGCTGCCAGAGGCGAGCAGCGGCGCCACCAGTAGATGGCTGTGGATCTAATACGCGGCAATTTTCACATCGGTGCGGGCGAAATCATCGCCCTTGAAAAGGAGGGGCTCCCCGGAGCTAACTGCCAAGGCATAGGAGCAGCAATCCCCGATATTTAGACCGGCGGGGTGTCTTCCTTTGCCGTATTTTTGCCAGCCATCGCGGGCCAGTTGACTTTGCTCAGCGTCGAAGCTGACTACCTCGATTTGCGCTTTGTGGAGAAACAAATCAAGCTCACGCCCCCCGGCTCCTCCCTTCTTCGCTTCGATAACGATTGCTGTTTCGAGAAAGGAAAAGGCGCTCATCCGGCAGTGGGGAGTGGCCGCAAGGATACGGATAAGCGCGTCGGCTTCCGGCTCGTCGAGAAGAATAGCCAAAATTGCGGAGGAATCGACAACCACTACGATACTCCATGCTCATTATAGCCGAGAATCTCGTCAGCGGTACGCGGATCCTGATCGGGCAGGGAGCTGCATCTCTTGGCAATAGCCAAAAGCTCTTTTCCCTTTTCCGCCGCCCGGCGACTTCCTTTGAGGCGGTCGAGGCGCTCCTCCAGGGAATGGATAATCGCTTGCGTTATGTTCTCCCCGCTTCGGGCCGCTACTTCCCGTGCCAGTTTCTCCGCGATTGGATTGCGAATACTGAGGGCCATGCCGTCGCTCCTGTATTGAAGATTATTAAAAATATATACAGGTGGCGGTCGGGTTGTCAATGGGGGAGCCGGCGCCTTGCCAGGCCTCCTGCAATTTGTTCAGGTCCGAAGATTTCTCGAGATCGAGATAAACTGCCTTTTTCGCCCGCGAGATGACTGCATGGGCAAGAGTCTCCTCCTGATCAGGCCGAAACCCATCGCTATTGTTTTATCTTGCCCGCCTAGCGTATACTTATTAATCGTAATCCGGTCATTTTTCGCCCGTGCAGATCCCAGGAGAGGCTCAGCGGGACCTGCGCTTTTTCCTTCCGCCAACTCCGAGGTGCGTATCATGAGAACGGGGAAAACTGCTTCGTATCGCCTTCAGCCTTCCTCTGCTCGTTGCTTCTATCGTACGAATGTTCGGTGATTGCCCTACAGTCACCCTTGCAAGGCAAAAGGAATAAGGGCATAATCAATGAAGGCTGAAGTGAGGCTGAAGGAGGCTGAAGGGGACGCTGGTTCTAAAACAACTTGTTAGCCCGTGATTGCGCCTGGTCGCCAAAAAAGTTGTTTTAACTCCCGCGTCCCCTTCGATGCGTCCGCTTCGATGAGCCCCGATAATGATTTGCTCACTGCCGAAGCGCAGTTGCGCGACCGGCAAATGGGCCTTCATCTCGCCCGCCTGGATGTCGTGCGCGGCTGGGTGCGGCTGTGGCTGGCCCGGGGTGAGCACATTCCTGAGGCTGTTTATTCGGTTGCCGTACAGTGATTGAAGATAGTGCAGAAGGATGGCGAGCCGGAGGATAAAAAAGAGCCAGCCACCGACTTGACTCTCCCCATTAATGTGGCTACAATGGCTACATTAGAAACTGGAGGCACGATCATGCAAACCGTAGGCGTGCGAGAATTAAAAAACCGGCTCACCTATTATTTGGGCCAAATAAAAAGTGGCGAAAATGTGGTGGTCACCGATCGGGGAAAACCAATAGCCATATTGCACCGCCTGGATAAACTCGAAGATGAGGCCGGACTGGACGAACGTCTGGCTATCCTCGCGGCGCAAGGCCTTCTAACGCTCCCCAATGTAAAGGTGCCGGCGGCCCCGTTTACCCCGGTGCGTGTAGATGGTGAGCCGGTGTCCGAAACCCTGATTCGCGACCGCCGATGATTTTTTTCTTGGACAGCAGCGCCCTGGTAAAGCGTTACATTGCGGAGGCGGGCAGTGACATGGTTTCGTCACTGTTTGCGGGCAAACAGATGCTGGCGGTCTCTTGGCTCGCTCTGCCTGAGACCCTGGCGGCGATTACCAGACGGGCGAAAGGGTCTGCCATGAGTGCCGAAGATCTGCTCAGGGTAAAGACGCAACTTGCTCTGGACTGGCAAAGATTTCTGGTCGTTTATGTCGCCGGCGAGCCGGTGAGCAGGGTTGAGGCATTGATTGCCCGACATGGCCTGCGGGGCGCCGACAGCATCCACCTCTCCACTGCGCTCTGGCTGGGGCAGACAACGAATACCCCCATAAATTTCGTCGCGGCGGATTCCGAGCTTATCGCTGCGGCCGATGCCGAGCGCCTCCAGACGATCAATCCGCAAGTCCACCCGGACGCTTTTACCGTTTGAGGTCGATCATGTAGTGGTCGGGCTGCGCCGGACTGGTAGTTCCCTCTGCCGAACTGTCATGAGAGTGCTTTGACAGTTGCCCCCGGGGCTTATTTTTCCCCCTAATAGGCCATTTCGCGCGGACCAGCCGTCCGAATTCGTTGACTATCAGGTTGCATATGTTTCATTGTGCTGAAGGGGACGCTGGTTCTAAAACAACTTATTGGCAGTGATTGCGTGCTAAAGGGGACGCTGGTTCTAAAACAACTTATTGGCAGTGATTGCGCCTGGTCGCCAAAAGAAAGTTGTTTTAACACCAGCGTCCCCTTCAGCCCGCGTCCCCTTCAGCCCGTCCATTCAGCCGCGCGAGCGGATTCGGCAGCCAAAGTGTCGGTGGGGTAAAAGCCTTGAATCGTGATTTTTGGGCATCATGGGAAAACAAATACTCATATTGTAAGATGCTCCCCTACACTAAGGCCCCCTGCACTGCAGGATAGGGGCGAAAGTGCCTCCGCATGAACGTATGAACATGAAAAAGTTGACAAGGTGGAACACAAGTGGAACACTGGTGGAGAGAAAACCACCGGCCCAGGAGAGCTGCTATGCCCGCAAAAAATCCGAGAGTCAATGTCGTTCTTGAAAAACCGCTTTATAACGCCATCCACGACCTTGCCGAAGACGAAGGTGTCTCCATGTCCATGTTGATGCGAGATCTGGTTAAGGAGGCCTTTGAGCTCCGCGAGGACCGGGCGCTGGCAGAGTTTGCTACGGAGCGGGAGAAGGGTTTCGACCGCTGCAAGGCCCTGCGCCATGAGGACGTCTGGGGGAAGTAGCGTGCCTTTTTCAGCCATTTACCATCCTGACGTCAAGAAACAGGATATACCGAAGCTCAATGGTGATGTCCGGGAACGGATCAGGAGGGCGATTGAATCCCGCCTCATGACAGCTCCTCATGAATACGGCGAGCCGTTGCGGAAGACCTTGAGAGGGTATTGGAAGCTGAGAATCGGGGATTATCGCGTTGTCTTCAGGGTGCTTGGTGACGAAATTCTCATCCTCGGTATTTGTCATCGCAAAGAAATTTATCCATTGATGGAAAGGCGCCTCTAGCACCTGAGTTGTTGTTCGATGTGCAACGAAGAATATTTCGCTTCCTAACCGCCGGCAAGCCTCTCGTTCTCCATCTCTTTTAGGAAACGTTTTTTTCCTGAAAATTTTGGATTTTTCTCCGGCCCCTGTCTTGGCCGTTATTCGTATTATCCTGCGGGTTCTCGTCTCCCCCCAAGGCCTTATTTATCCAATCCGTAATCCTCTCCAGCAGGTTGCGCTGTTTTTCCACTTCCGGGCAGTTGTTTTTCCCGATTTCATTAGCCTTCCCATACTCTTTGGCACCCCTGTCGGATTTTTTATCCAACTTGTCAAAAGGATTGGGTTTGGACCAGTCGTCCCATTCGAGGCCTAAGGGGTCCCGACGGTTTACGGGATCGTTCTGGACAAAGGCATAGAGATTGAAGCCCCCGGCCTCGGCGATCGGGTCGCGCGTCAGCCAGCGCTGGAGAGAGGGGGAGTAGAACCGGTAGCCGTAATAGGAGAGCCCGGTTTTTTCATCGTAAGGCTTGGTCGAGAATTGGTACGGCTGGTCGAGCGTCCCCGATTTGGCCGTCAGATTGCCGAACGGATCGTAGGCATAAGTCGCTGCAACGTTTTCGCTGCTGTTGATTACCGCAGTGACATTGCCTTTGCCGTCATAGAGATAGAAATAGTCCTGCCCGCCCTGGCGCAGGCCGAGCAGGCCCCCGATGCCGCCATCTCTTTCGCTGCCCGGCAGCCAGGTATATTCCCTTACGACATTGTTGCTCTTATCCCGCTCCTGGAGCGGCAGAATGCCGTGCCCGACGAAAGAGGTTACTTGATTGTCGAGACCTTCATCTTTTTGGATCTCGGCCAGGAAGCCATCGGCTCTGTAGGTATACTCTCGCTTGTATTCACAGGGGAGTGTATAGCCGAAGTACGAGCAGAGATCCGTGCCGGTATATTGAAGCGAGATGAGCTGGTTTTCGGCATCATAGGCGGCGGAAAAAGCGGCCCCGCCCGGGACATACCCTTTGGTCATGTTGCCGTCGGCATCGTATTCGAATGTTCTGTCCGGGCTGGTCAAGCTCGTGAGCTGATTCAGATTGTTATAGCTGAAGGTCGTCGCGCTATTCTGGAAAGAAGCAACCGGCGCGCCATTGGTTATCGTTTCCGACGCCCGCTGATCTTGATCATTGTAACTGTAGAGATACTCGTTGATAATGGTCCCGGCCGAGGTCTTATTCGTTAGGCCCGTAAGACGGCTCAGATTGTCGTACTGGTATTCGGTAAAGCTGCCGTTCGGCCGCGTGAGCTTCTGCATGAGCGGGCTGGCGCCGGTATAGGAAAAGCTGAACGTCCCGGCACCGCTCGTTACTTCGATAACCCTGTCGAGCGCATCATAGACATACGAGACGGCTTGGCCGCCTGCCACCGCATACCCTGTTTTTCGGCCGGCGGCATCGTACTGATAGGTAATCGTGTCGTTGGCCAGCGGGCCGTCAACACTGGTCAGCCGCGAATTGGCGTCATAGCTGTAGGCATAATCGCCGGAAGCGTCATCGATGGCAGTGGGGCGGTGATATTGATCATATTCGTATATCACGGCAGAGAAAGGCAGGCTATACTCCCAGTGCAGATCCTTACCGATATACATATAGGAAAAAGTGTAATTCCTTGCATTGGTCCACGAGGCGAGACGACCATCGATGTCATAGGTGAACGTGTCGGCCTTGCCGTCGGCAAAGGTCTTTTTGATGAGCCTGTTGTTATCGTCATAGGAATAGCTGGTCACATTGCCGAGTGGGTCCGTCCACTGGGCCGTGTTCCCGTTCGGGTCGATGGCAAAGTCCGTTATCCCGCCGTCGGGAGTGACTATTTGGGTAAGCTGCTTGGCGGCAGTAAAGGCATATTGGGTCGTAAGGCCGGCACGGTCGGTGAAGGCGGTGACCAGATGCGGAATGCTGCTGGAATAGGTGCGGCTCTTGTACTTGGAGTCGGGGTAGGTGATTTTGACGATATCGTCCAGGTCGTTGTAGGCATAGGTGAGCGTCAGCCCGGTAGCATCGGTGGCGGTCTTGCGCCGGCCGAAGGCGTCGTGGGTGTAGGTCGCCACGGTGAGCCCGTTTCTTTCGAGCCGGGTAAGAAGATGGGTGGAGGCATCGTAAATATAATCGGTGGTGATGCCGAGCTGATCGGTGGTCGAGGTTATCTGGCCATATTCGTTATAAGAGTAAGTTACTGTATTGCTCAGACGGTCCGTGATCGAGACGAGGTCATGCGCGTCGTTGTAGTCGAGCACGACGGTCCCCAGCCCGTCGGTGACACCGACCGGATCAATGCCGTTTGCGGCATAGGATATGGTGGTGACGGCCTGAGAAGGGGAGGTCAACGCGCTGTCGGTAATCGAGGTCACCCTGCCCTTATCGTTATAGGCATAACTCAAGTACCCGCCCGGCACAAACACGTGGGTGAGATTGCCGGTAGCGGAATCATACCCAAACTCCGTTTTAGTCCCTTCCGGAGTAATTATCTCTGAGACTTCATAATTTCTCGCCACGGTATTGCTATGCTCATAGGAGGTTTTTGGGGCAGCGAGATTGTTGTCGGTGGCATCTATGTAGGGCCGATAATTGCTCGGACTGATCTTCCAGACCGTTGGCCCTTTGGCATAATACTCCCACTTGCCGCCGGCCGGATCGGTGACCGTGAGCCGATAACTGTTGCCCATCGTCGTCCCTGGCGCGGGATAAGGGGCATCGCCATTATCGAGGCCGTCGTTCGGCTCGAAATAAAATCCCCATGTGCCCGCTGCATTGGTCATCCCGGTCAGGTAATACTGCTCGTCATAGGTGAAGCTCGTCCAGTAGCCGCCCATGTCCGTTATCTTGGTGAGGTTTTCTTCGGCATCGTACTCGAAGGCGGCACTGCGGCCAAAGGGATCGGTCGCCCGGTCGAGCAGCCCGGCAGGGTTATACGAGAGGGTCGTTACTCTTCCCAAGGCATCGGTCAGCGTCGTCAGCCTGGCGCTCGCGTCGTAATCGAGCGTGAGCTTCTGGCCGTACGCGTCCCTGATCTCAACGAGAAGGGAGACCTCGTTGGTCGTCACGCCGGACGGAATATCATAAGAATAAGTCGTGCCGTCCAGGAGCTCCAGCTCGAAAGAATTTTCCCCTGTTTTGGTAAGGGTGTCGAAGACCTGATACGGGGGGCTGCATACTCCGGAGCTGTCCGGTAAGCCATAGAGGTCCCACTTGCCGTCCGGCATAATTACCGCCATCCCGGCCGGTACGCCTGCATTGGAATACACCTTGTAGAGATAGGAGCCGTAATTGAGCTGCCATTTATTGCCGATATCGTTGCGCGGACTCGCGGCATAACTGGTCGATTTGCTGTTATAGCTCAGCTTGAGCTCGACGGACGGGCCGATGGGGCTCGTGTACCACAAAGGGGTGTCGATCATGTAGAGATTGACACTGAGCATGTTTATCATCCAGACCGGCGCCCC
>QZKG01000013.1 GCA_003599855.1 Gaiellales bacterium
CCGGCGGGAGTACGAGGCCGCCCTGGCCGACCTGGACGAGCGCTCCGCGACCCTGGAAGAAGCGGCGGCGCTGGAGCTCGACGAAAACTACCGGGAGTACCTGCGCCTGACCGCTGAAAGCAACGACCGCCTGAGGGAAGCGCTGGCGGCGGCGGCGGAGGTCCCGGCGCTCATGCTGGAGAGGGAGCTGGCCTTCCTGGGATGGGACGAGATCGGGGCGGCCGCGGTGCTCGCTGAGATCGGGGCCGTCCGGCAGCGGGTGGAAGCCGCCTACGGGGAGTCCGAGTCCCTGCGCGCGCAGGCGGAGAAGCTCAGGGAAGAAAACCCGGATAGTTTCTAGGGGCGCTGCCGACTGGAAACCGCCGCCCGGAAACCTTAAACTGTTAATCTGGAAAAGGCTCACGGGCGATTAGCTCAGCTGGCTAGAGTGCTGCCCTCACATGGCAGAGGTCACTGGTTCGAGTCCAGTATCGCCCACCATCAAAGTACCGCGCGGTACGCGGTGGTGTTGGGAATTGCGGCCCACCCAGGCCCAAAGCGCGGAAGGCGCCGTGAGCCGGGACCAGTTGCCAGGCCACGGTATTCGTGGGGGATTAGCTCAGTTGGGAGAGCGCTTGCTTCGCATGCAAGAGGTCACCGGTTCAAGTCCGGTATCCTCCACCAGTTTTCTACGGCTTATCGCAGCACCGCACCCGGGGGATTAGCTCAGTTGGGAGAGCGTCTGGTTTGCATCCAGAAGGTCACCGGTTCGAGTCCGGTATCCTCCACCAGCCCCTCCCCCATGAGAATTCCTTCTTTTCTGGTCGAATTCTGGCGGAAAAACCAGACCGGGATCCCATCCGACTGAAGACCCCGCAGCCGCCGCTTCACCGGAGTCTTTTCTTTGGTCTGGAATATTATTGAGACTGTTCCATCTGTCAGGAAATCAATAGCTACGGGGAGGCAGCGAGTGGAGTGGACCGACCTGCATCCGGCCCTGGGGGCGCTGGCGCTCGCCATGTTCATCTTCCAGGGAGTGACGGGGACCGGCAGCGTAGACGCGGCCGGGGATGACTGGCAGCGCCCGGGCCCGGCCAGGCGGCACCGCCGGAACGGCATGGTCCTGGCAGCCCTGCTGCCCGCCGTTTACGCCGCAGGGATGCTGACGGTCCTGGCGCGGGGCTACCACATCACCGCACACCCGACACACCTCGTCAACGGCACCCTCCTGCTGTCCGTAACCACTGCCGCCTTCCTCCTTGCCAGGAGGTTCAGAAAGACCAGGGGCAGGCACGCCAGGAACATCCATATGACCCTGGGGGCCATCGCCATCACGCTCATGCTCGCCCAGGGAGTCATCGGGCTGGGGATGCTGCTGGGCGTTCGCGCGACCTGAGCCGGCGGCTGTAAACATTTTCAATCCAGGCCCGAGCAGGATTGCCGCCCGCATCAGTTCAACAAGCCCCCCGGTTCCAGTATGATTCAGCCATGAAGACCGGCTGGACCCGACAGCTCCCCCACGACCCCCTGCCGCCGCTGCTGGCCGTGGACAACGAGGCCATCAATCATTTCGCCCGTCGCGACCTGCTGGGGGAGAAGGCCGGCCCCGCCAGCCGGCTCTGGGAACTCCCGGCGGCGCAGCGGCTCCTGCGCCGGCAGCAGCCGGACGGCCGCTGGCGATACCCGACGAAAGGCAGCGCACGGTCCCCGGCGGATTACGACCAGCTCGAGACCTACAGGAACCTGGGCATCCTTGTGGAGAAGCACGGGCTCAGCAAGAGACACGCGGCGATCAGGAATGCGGCTGCCTTCCTCTTCTCCTTCCAGACGGAAGCGGGCGACTTCCGGGGCATCTACGGCAGCCAGTACTCGCCGAACTACACCGCCGGCATCATGGAGCTCCTGATCAAGGCCGGCTACCGCGACGACCCCCGCGTCAGCAGGGGCTTCGGCTGGCTGCTGTCGATCCGCCAGGACGACGGCGGCTGGGCCATCCCATTAAGGACGCGCGGCGCCGACCTCGGCGCCATCCTTTCAGGGGAGACACTGAAGCCCGACCGGTCCAAACCGTGTTCGCACCTCGTCACCGGGGTGGCCCTCAGGGCCTTCGCGGCGCATCCGCGGCGCCGGAAGTCGGCCGCGGCGAGAAAGGCCGCTGGCCTGCTGGCCGCGAGGTTCTTCCGGCCGGACAGGTATCCGGACCGCAGGGCGCCTGACTTCTGGGAGCGCTGCGCCTTCCCTTTCTGGTTCACCGATGCCGTCTCCGCCCTCGACTCCCTCTCGCTCATCGGGCTGCCGGCCGCTGAGCCGGGGATCCGGGAAGCTTTGGACTGGCTGCGCGACCGGCAGGGGGATGACGGGCTCTTCCGGCTGAGGGTACAGAAAGGCAAGGACAGGGACCTGCCCTGGTGGCTGAGTCTCGCCGCCTGCCGGGCCTTCCGGCGTTTCTACGCCTGACCCGGGGACCGTTATCAATAGCATGCATAGACCGGCACCTACCAAGGATGGATCGGCATGAAAGACAGCAGCGCCATCGACCTCTACTGGCTGCCCCTGGGGGCCGGCGGCCACTTCGTGCGCTTCAACGGCAAGGTCTTCGAGGCTGTCGTCGCAGCCCTGGAGCGCCGGCCGCGGCTGGACCTCTACCACTCGGCCCTGGAGGTGCGCCTGCCGGAAGGCCGCTTCACCATCGAGAGCGCGCCGGTGCCCGACAACCGGCCCCACGAGCGCGGCGCCGTCGCCGGCGGGCCGGTGGGGCACCGCTGGGCCGGGGCCGTGCGCATCTTCCGCTACGAGGTGCGCTGCTGGCCTGGCGGGGTCATCCCCGACCTGGACGAAGCGGTGGAGAGCCCCCAGCGGCTGACTCAGGATGAAGGCGTCGCCCGGCGCCTGCTGGAGCTGGTGCCGGACGTGCCCGCTCCGGTCTGGGGCCGCGACGAGCTGGGGGCCGGCGAGATGTGGAACTCCAACTCGGTCATCTCCTGGCTGCTGGTTAAAAGCGGCCTGGGCGCCGGCGGGGTCACCCTGCCCCGGGGCGGTCGGGCCCCCGGCTGGGATGCCGGGCTGGTGGTGGCTAACCGGGACTGGTCCTGACCGACCAGCGCCCGAGATCCCCCCGCTTCATCTTGACGCTGCGAATGCCCCGCGGCGGCGAAGCGCTCGGCTTGCGCGTCACAGGCTGAAATCCCTCCCGCGGTAGACGAAGCGGGAGGCCGCCAGCATCACCGCCACGGCGGCCGCCGCGATCACCACATGGGCAGCGCTGTAGGCATGGTTGGCGTAGATGGACTTCTGGTCGAAGTACTGGAACGGCGTCAGGAAGCGCAGGAAGCGCAGGCGCCCGGAGATGTCCACCCAGGCCGAGAGGATGAAGCTCGCCAGCAGCACCGCCCCCGAGAGCATACCCGCGTGTCTGGGCTGGCGCATGACCGCCGCGAAGGTCAGGCCGATCACCAGGAAGATGAGCTGGATGGCGAAGACCGACGGCATCAGGAAGACGATGTCGCCGTTGTCCGTGGGGCCCGGGTCGAAGGGGGCGACGGAAGCGATGGAGACCGCGAGGGTGACCAGGTTGAGGATGACGATGGTGGTCAGCCCCACCAGCAGCTTGGCCAGGAGGATGCGGTCCCGCGACACCGGCTTGGCCACCAGGAACTCGATGGTCTTGTCGGTCTCCTCTTTGGCGATGATGCCGGAGCCCATGAGCAGGGCGTGGATGCCCAGCATCACCGCCAGGTAGAGGGCGCAGATGGTGAAGAAGCCGCCCACGCTCTGCAGGTCGAGGATGTCGGCGCCGAAGAAGGCGCTGATCCCGCCGGGCAGCTCCCGGAAGATCTCGTTCACCGATGTGCCGGCCTTGCGGTAGCCGTCGTACTTGCTCATGGCCGACACCATGAAGGCCACGATCCCCAGCGACCAGAAGGCGAGCGCCTTCCACTGGTGCCTGAGCTCTGTCAGGTAGATGTTCATGCGCGGCTCACGTCGTGTGGATATCCTTCCGCTGGTAGACGGCGAAGCCGGCGATGACCGCGGCTGCCACCAGGAACGCCAGGTAGACCACCGTCGCCGCCTCGTAGCCGCCCCCGGCCGTCAGCCGGTTGACGTCGAAGAACTTGAACGGCGTCAGGAACCTGACCTTCTCGCCGATGACCGTGTCGAAGAGCGCGATGATATAGAAGCCGAACACCGCCGGCAGGGACACGGCCACCACCCGCTTCACCCGGGGCAGCGCCGCCCCCAGCAGGAAGCCGAAGGTGGCGAAGAACGCCTGGATGAAGACGAGGCTCAGGGAGCTGACGGCGAAGGTGCGGAAGCGGAAGGAGTCGCTAATCATCGCCTGGATCAGCAGCCAGTCCACCGCCAGGAAGACGAGGTCGGTCAGCAGCAGCGCCGTCACTACGGTGAGGAGCTTCTGCCGCAGCACCGACCCGCGGCTCACCGGCCGGGTCAGCAGGAAGTCCGCCGTCTTCAGGCGCCCCTCCTTCGAGACGATGCCGGTGCCCAGGTTCATCGCCTGCACCGCCCCGGTCAAAAGCACCAGGTTGAGCACCAGGGCATAGAAGGCGGCGAAGGCGGAGAGGGTCGCTTCCGAGATGTTGAAGGTCTTCTTGAACGCCTCCGGGAAGTTGCGGTAGACGTCGCTGATCTGCTCGTTGCCGGCGATGGAGGGGAAGATGGAGATGTAAAGGGCGGCGATGGCGATGAGCGCCAGCGTCCAGCCGGCGGTGGCGCCCAGGTTCTGCCTCATCTCATGGCGGTAGATGTTCATCGGCTCACTGGTAGTAGTGCAGGAAGATCTCTTCCAGCTCCGGCTCCTCGACGGTGTAGTCCACCAGGTCGAGGGACGCGATCTTGCCGGCGATGGTGTTCACGTCGCCCTTGTAGAGGAAGCTCACGTGGCCATCGTCGAGCTTCAGGTTGCTCACACCTGGCAGGTCGAAGAGCTCCTTTCCCACCTTCTCTCGCGTCATCAGTTCCACCCGCTTGTAGTTGTTGCGGATGAGGTTCTCCATGGACTCGATGTTGACCAGCTTCCCCTCCTTGACGATGGCGACGCGGTGGCAGATCTTCTGCACCTCGCTGAGGATGTGGGAGGAGAAGAAGATGGTCTTGCCTGCCTGGTTCTCCCGCCTGAGCAGCTCGTAGAAGTTCTTCTGCATCAGCGGGTCGAGCCCGCCGGTGGGCTCGTCCAGCATGATGAGCTTCGGGTCGTGCAGCAGCCCCTGGACGATGCCCACCTTCTTCCTGTTGCCGTAGGAAAGGTCGTCGATCTTCTTGTCCAGGTCCAGCTTGAGCAGGCCGGAGAGCTCCTTGATGCGCCCGGAGCAATCCTTCCTGTAGAAGCTGGCGGAATAATCGAGGAAGTCCCCGACCCGCATGTAGTCGTAGTAGAAGACCTCCGAGGGCAGGTAGCCGATGTCGCGCTTGATCTCGGGGCCGTGGCGGATGACGTCCTTGCCGAAGATGGTGGCGCTGCCGCCGGTGGGGTAGATCAGCGACAGCAGCAGGCGGATGGTGGTGGACTTGCCGGCGCCGTTGGGGCCGATGAAGCCGAGGATCTCGCCGTCCTCGACGCTCAGGCTCAGGTCCTCGATGCCCCTCGTCCCGCCGTAGTACTTGGTCAGCCCCCTGGTCTCGATGATGCCCATCGCTCTCCCTCAGTCAGGGTCAGTCAGAGGACGCAGTCGCGTTTGTTTGCGTTACGTTTTGAAGATCGTCAGCTACGCAACAAACGCAAACACATCCCCTCAGCGTTACCCAGTTATGCAACAAACGCAAACACGCCCCCCAGCGTCAGTAATACAGGCGTTTCAGAACGAATGCCGGAAAAACCGTGGTGATGGCGATGACGATCACCAGCACGGCATAGGTCTCGTCGTTAAAAACCGCGGAAGAGAGGCCCAGCTCCGCAAAGATCAGGCCCACCTCGCCCCGCGGGACCATCGCTGCGCCGATGATCAGGGATACGCGCTTGCTTTCCCTGATAATGAAGGCGCCTAGCATCTTTCCCGCAAACGCGAGGAGCAGCAGTACCAGCGAGAAGGACCAGACGAACGAGGAAGTCAGGTCGATCGACCGAAAATCAAGCGATAAACCGACAACCACGAAAAAGATCGGCGTGAACAACTGGATGATCGGCCGCATCTGGAGCTCGGCGCGCTCGACGAAGTCATCGTCGGTGTGCATCGCTATGCCCATCGGCAGGAAGAAACGCCGTGAAAGAGCCAGGCCCGCGGCGAAGCCTCCGAGCAATTCAGGAACACCGATGGCATGGGCCAGCCAGGCAAACAGCAACACCAGCGAAACGACCGTGGTGGGTATCAGCCCGCCGGTCCTGCTGGAAGGCTCGTATCGCTTGATCGTACTGGCGATGAAGCGTGCGGCGACCGGCGCCAACACCATGAATACCGCGATAAACAGCAGGACACGGCCCGTGTTGATGAGACTGACGCCACCGTGGGTTGAAAATTCGAACAGGAAAGCCAGCAGGACGACTCCGACTATGTCGTCAAGGACGGCGGCGCCTAGAACGATCCTGGCCTCGCGAGTCTGCCCTTTGCCGAGATCAGCCAGGATGCGCACGGTGACGCCGATGCTGGTTGCCGTCAGGGTGCCGCCGACGAACAGGGACGTCAGCATGCTTTGCGAGAAAATAAAATAGCTGGCGCCAAAACCGAAGGCCATGGGCAGGATGGCTCCGGCGGCCGCGACCACGATCGACTCGAAACCTGTCCTGACAAGGCGCGCGACATCGGTTTCCAGCCCGACTTCGAACAGCAGCAGGATGATGCCTATCTCCGCGAGGAGACGGATCGCCTCGACCGGTTCGACCCAACCTAGCAGGCTGGGGCCGAGCACTATCCCGGCAAACAGCTCGCCGATCACCGATGGGACTCCTGCCCTGGCGGTCAACTCGCCAAACAAGCGCGCACTGAGCAGAACTGCCAGTAATACGAGAAAAAATGTGTGAGTTTCCAATGGCTCCCTTATTGGTGGAATGTTTCCAGTGCAGAATATACCAAATGGGGCTCGTTCAGTCGGAAGCAGGGATCCAACAGGCGCGAACCGAGGGGTTCCCGCTAGCCGTCGCCGCGCACCCTGACAAGCACGGGCTCACCCGTGGCGGGCGCCTGGGGTTCGGCCGCGGCGGGCTGTCCCGCTGCCACCTGCACGTCGTTGCCGTCGATGTGGACTTCGGGCAGCCACCTGAGCCAGCGGGGGAACCACCAGTTGGCCCGGCCCATGATCTCCATGGCTGCCGGCACCAGCAGCAGCCGCACGAGGGTGGCGTCGATGAGGATGGCCACCGCCAGGCCGAAGCCGAACTCCTTGATCACCCGCTGGTCGCCCAGCAAAAAGCTGCCGAAGACGGTGACCATGATCGCGGCGGCGGCGGTGATCACCCGGGCGGTGCGTCTGAGGCCGTCGGCGATGGAGCGGGTGTTGTCCCCCGTCCTGTCGTACTCCTCCTTGATGCGCGACAGCAGGAACACCTCGTAATCCATGGACAGCCCGAAGAGGATGGCGAAGAGCATCATCGGCAAAAAGCTCTCGATCGGGCCCGGAGAGCCCAGGCCGATGAGCCCCAGGCCCCAGCCCCACTGGAAGACCGCGACCACGACACCGTAAGCGGCGGCGATGGAGAGCATGTTGAGGATGACGGCCTTGACCGGGATGGCGATGGAGCGGAAGACCACCGTCAACAGGATGAAGCTCAGCGCCAGCACCGCGCCGATGAAGACCGGCAGCCGCCCGGTGAGGAGCGCCGATATGTCGCTGAAGCTGGCGGTGATACCGCCCACGTGGACCTCCACGCCGCTGCCGGCGGTGGCCGCGGGCAGCACGCCGCCGCGCAGGCGCTCGATCAGTTCCACCGTACCCCTGTCCTGGGGCGAGGTCACGGGTATCACCTGCATGATGGCGGCGCTCATCTCCTGGTTGGGAAGCGGCGGCGTCACGGAGGCCACGCCGCCGTCGGCCGCCACCGCCTGCCGCACCCGCTCCAGCGCCTCCAGGTCCGCCGGCCCCTGGATGCCGGCCACCAGCATCAGCGGCCCGTTGGAGCCCGGGCCGAAGCCCTCGACCTCCAGGTCATAAGCGCGGCGGGTGGTGTCGCTCTCGGGCCGCGAGCCGGCGTCGGAGGAGCCGAGCTCGATGGAGAAGAACGGCAGCGCCAGCGCCATGATCACGGCCAGCCCCAGCAGGAGCGCCGGCCAGGGGCGCCGCTCGATGAACCGGCTCCAGCGGAAACTGAGCCCGCTTTCATCCCCGTCAGGGCGTTCCCGCCCCAGCCCGGGAATGCGGATGCGGTCGATGTGCCTGCCGACTATGCCCAGAACCGCAGGCAACAGGGTCACCGAAGCCAGCATGGTGATGGCCACCACCACGGCGGCGCCGGCGCCCAGCCCCTGTATGAAGCTGATGTTCATGAGCACCATGCCCATCAGGGAGATGACGACGATCACCCCGGCGAAGACCACCGACCGGCCGGCGGTGTCGATCGCCTGTACCGTGGCGAGCTCCGGGCCGAGCCCTTCCCTCAGGCCCTGGCGGTAACGGGTGACTATGAAAAGGGCGTAGTCGATGCCGACGCCGATGCCGATCATCGCCGCCAGCTGCGTGGTGAAGTCGGGCAGGCTGAACACGTGGCTCAGCAGGCTGACCGTGGAGAGGCCGATGCCGATGCCGAAGAGAGCCGTGATGATCGGCAGCCCCATGGCCAGCAGCGAGCCGAAGGCGATCAGCAGGATGAACACCGCCGCGGTCAGGCCCACGCCCTCGGCGCCGATGGCCGGGTGGCCGACGAACATGTCGCCGCCCAGCTCGAAGCGGACGCCCTCGCCACCGGCGCCGGCCGCGATCTCCCTGATCGCCGCAATGGTGTCCAGTTCGGTAGCGATCTCCTCGTCGCTGAGGTCGAACTGGATGACCGCCTGGGCGATCCTGCCCCCGGGGCTCACCTGGGCGGCCCCCTCAGGACCGTACGGGCTGACGACGGCCTCCACGTGGGGAACCCTGGCGATGCGCCCGATGACCGCGGCCACTTCCTCCTGGACGGCGGGGTCATCGATACCCGCATCAGCCTTGAAGACCAGGCTGCCGGTGGCGCCTGAGCGGGAGGGGAAACGCGCCTCGAGCAGGTCCATCGCCCGCTGCGAGTCCGAGTCCGGCAGCCGGAAATCGAAGGAGAAGGCGCTGCCGGCCCGCTCAGACCAGAAGGCGACCCCCGCCAGCAGGGCTACCCATAAGAAAAGCACCAGCCAGCGATGCCTGAAGGAAAAACTTGCTGCTGCGGCGAGCATCTGCTGTCCGGCGCTCCTTGAGAATCGATGAAACAAACCTTTCCTAAGATAGCAGACACTCGAAGCTGATGTAATATAATCTGGCCAACCAGGAGAATGGACGCCAGATGAAATGGAACTTGACCGCGCGCCCCGGCATCATGCTCGCCGCAGCACTGGTGGTTGCCGCCGCCCTCTGGTCCGGCTGCGGCGGGGAGGAGGAGCCTTCCGGCGGCGACGCCCAGCTCGGGGAACTTGAAACAAGGCATGTGATCGAAGTCAGTGGCGTCGAGTTCCCGCTGGAAGGCGGCGACGGAATGCCCTCCCCTGACAGCGGCATGCAGTTCGCCCTGATCGACGTCGCCATCATCAACGAATCCAGCCGCGAGCTGGTAGTCAGCGCAGCCAGCCTCCAGCTGGAGACTGATGACGGCTCCACTTACGGCTTCGACCTGGAGTTTGAGGGTGAAAGCATCCTCCCGGCCCTCAGCACCATCGGCCCCGGCGGCGAGGCCTCAGGCTCACTGGTCTTCCAGATACCCCTGGACGCGAGGCCGACTGCCCTGATCGACACCATCGGCGGCGGCCAGGACCGTATCGAGCTGCCCTGACCCCGGGAACCGGCAATTCTTTCCTGACAAAGAGAAAGCCCCGAATTTTCGTCGGGGCCTTCCAAGGGGGGCGAATAAACGCCCAATGCAAAGTAGAGTATGTTGGTTAGTATGATAGCTTCTAACCGGAATGCCGTCTATAGGTATTTATAACTATTTTTTTGATTAATATTAATCAGATATCGGCATTGTAAATCGATTCAGCCTACAAAGTCTACATAACCAGCCCGCACAGCGTAGGCCACGGCTTCGAGTTTGCTGTGCACGCCGAGCTTGCCGAGGATGTTCTGGATGTGGTTGCGGGTGGTGGTGGGGCTGATGTAGAGCTGATTGGAGATGACCTCGTTGCTGAGGCCCCGGGCGAGCAGCTGGAGGATCTCCGTCTCCCGCCGTGTCAGCCTCACGATCGCCTCGCCAGTGATGTCGGTGTCCTCCAGTTCCACGCCTGCGCCTTCCATGGCGCGCGGCTGCTCGAAATGCTGCACCGCGGCGCGGACGTGCTTGGCCAGGGCTTCGAGCTTGGAATTCTGAAGCCGCAGGCGGTCGATCCCCTGCTTCAAGCGTACGGCGGCAGCCAGCCTCGCCAGGAACTCCTCATCGCCCAGCTTCCTGGGGATGATATCGTGGCCACCGACCTCGAGCGCCGCCACCACCTGCTCCTTCTTCGGCTTGTTGTGGGTGAAGATCACGGGAGTGTGCTTGACGACGTTGTCGCCCTTGATCTGCCTGCAGATCTCCAGCGCGTTGTTTCCCGCAAGGTCGAAATCGAGGATGATCGCGTCGGGACGCTCGTCGCGGGCGACCTGCTTCATGTTCGCCCCGTCCACGGAAGTTAGCACGCGGTAACCGGCCTGGGATATGCCTTCCTTCAGCCGGTGCAGGTATTCCGCGTCGCTATCGATTACCAGAACAGTCTCGTTCGGCATCCCGCCTCACGTTCCCGGTAGGCTTTTCGGCCGCCGCCCGCGGGCATGATGCCCGCG
>QZKG01000005.1 GCA_003599855.1 Gaiellales bacterium
CAGGAGGATGCGGTTGATCTCCGGCAGGCCGGCTTCCTCCTGCTCCAGCAGGATCTTGGAAAAGAGGGTGTGGCAGACCTGGGGGGAGGTGTAGCCTTCACGGATGGTCTGCACGAAGGAGAGGGGGTGGTCGCCTTTCAGGATAATCACCCGGGAGAAGTCGCAGCCCAGGTAGACCACCGCCGTGATCTCCTCTGCGGGCAAATCGTAGTTGGCCCGCACCAGGTTCACCAGGGCCAGCTCGTTGGACCCCACCAAGCCGTACAACGGTGCTCCGCCGGGCAGGAAATTCTTGATTTCCAGCAGCTCGTCAATCAGCGGAATATTGCCTTCGCACACCACCGCGGTGACTTCGCCCGATTTGGAGCGGAAGTGGTCCAGAATGGCGCTGTCCAGCGAGCCGCCCACAAGGGGGCTGATCTCCTCCCGCAGGCGCTTGAGCAGCTTGGCGCCCTTCAGGTTGAAATCGTTCTCGAAATTGAAAAATGTGGTCTGGCCTTCCGGGACATTGACTGCCAGCCGGACCTTATTCAACGGGTACTTGGAAAAGACGTTGATCAGCGCGCCGGAAAGATCCACCTCTTCGGTTTCGGTCTCGCCGAACTCGTCGGCCGGCGGCAGCCCCGGATCTTCCAGCCCGAAGACGTCCTTGTTCTCCGGCTCAGGGGCGGTGGTCAGGGGGGTCTTGACTGGCTTGATACGCCCCAGGCGGTGGGCCAGGGTCACGGACTCCAGGCTGTGGATGACGATTTCCCCGCCGTGCCAACCCAGGTGCGCCAGGCGCAGGTCGCGCCCATCCACCATCACTCCCAGCACCTGCTGATGAGAGCGTTTTGCCCATGCTTTCATGGTGATTCCCTGTATGGAAAGAATACCATCCCTTCAACGGCCGCGGCGGTCAGGGAGAATAGTCCAGCAGTTCCTGCATGCGCTTCTTGTTGTTGGCGAAATTCACGGCCTCTTCCATGCTGATCTTCTTGGCCTGAAACAGGCGCCTCAGATCCTGTTCCAGGGTGTGCATGCCTTCCCGGTTGCTTTCGCTGATCATCTGGTAGATTTCCCCGGTGTTGTTGTTCTTGATGGCGGCCTTGACCGAGGAATTGACCACCAGCACTTCCTTGGCCAGCACCCGCTTGCCGTCCAGCGAGGGCACCAGCTTCTGCGACACCACCACCTTCAGCACGTCAGCCAGGCGGTTGCGGATGCGCTCCTGCTCGGTGGGAGGGCATTCGGCCACGATGCGGTCCAGGGTTTCCACCGCCGAGCCGGTGTGCAGGGTGGAGAAGACCTTGTGCCCCGTATCGGTGATTTCCATCGCCGTGACGATGGTCTCCGCGTCGCGCATCTCCCCGATCATGATGATGTCGGGGTCCTGGCGCAGCGCCTGGATGGCGCCTTCCTTGAAGCTCAGCACGTCGCGGCCCACCTCGCGGTGGCGGACCAGGCAGCGCGCCGACAGGTGGACGCATTCAATGGGGCTGGCGATGATCACCACGTGGGCGTCCACAGTGCGGTTGTTGGCGTCAATGATGCTGTCCAGGGTGGTGGATTTGCCCGACCCGGTGATGCCGGTGACCAGGATCATGCCCTGCTTCTCGTACTGCAGCGAGAGCATGCGGGCCACGCTGGGGCTGAACCCCAGGTCCTTGAACGGCCAGATGCGATTGTTGATGCGCCGCATGTTCAGGGCCAGGTTGTCCAGGTCGAAGTAGGTGTCGCCCCGGAAGCGCACGCTGTAGCCCTGGTGGTCTATGGCATAGGAAAAATCCAGGTTGCGCTTTTCAAACAGGAACTGCTGCTGCCGGTGTGTCAGGACGTTGAGCACCAGGATGTTGAACTGATCCAGGGAGTAGGCCCCCAGCTCCAGTGCGGGGCGTTTGTCGTTATAGATGCGGAACCAGATCTGCCCCAGGGAGCCCTGGCCGCCGAAATCAATGTCGGAGGCGTTCAACTCGATCATGCGCGACAGGAACGTGTTCAGGTGCGCCCGCAGCACGTCGCGTTCGCCTTCGCCCAGTTCTTCCAGCAACCCGGCGATGGCCTCCATGCGCTCCACGCCGATCAGGTGCCGGGTAATCTGGTTTTCCAGAGATTGGAAGATCGCCTCCGCCGGGGATCCCGGTTCATCCAGATCGGGAAGTGCGACCAGGGTATCAGCAAATTCGGGCATGGGTGACGGTTACAGGCTAAGGGTCAGTCCAGAGTTCCGGTGATGATGGTGGACAGGTTGCCGTTGGGGCTGTTCACCACGATGGCCACGGACGCGTTCACCGGCGGATCCGATTCCGCCGCATCATCGTCTATCAGGGCGAACCCGAAATAGGTCCAGGCCTGCGACTGCGTGTCCGGGAGCCAGATATTGGTCAGACCGATCAGGGCGCCGGCGGAGGTTTCCACCGTGATGTTGGTCCCGTACGCCAGGGGATAGCCGTTCTGGTCCGACACCCGGAAAGTGAAGTTCTGCGACCCGCCGTTCCCAACGGTGAAGCCGGTCGGGTTCACGTCATAGATCTGGGTGACGCCGGAAAACAGCACCTGGGTCTGGGTTTCCAGGATCTGCCCGCCGCTTCCCACCGTCTGGGCGATGATGGTGCCGAAGGGATAGGACGCCGGCGGCGAGGGAGGCCCCGAGAACAGCCGCACGGTGGCGAAGCCCGAGGCGCAGGTTGTGCCCGATCCCTCGATGATACCGGAAGTGGTGGAGAAGTAGACTGCCGTCCCCAGGGGTACCGGGTTGGAGTACATGTCGCCCACCATGGCGCTGATGCTGTCCACCACCCCATAGTAGTTGAATCCGGGGCAGTTGACGTAGCGCGGCACTACCGCGAAATGCGCTGCATCGGGCAGGCCGGAGTGGATGGTCACGGAGACCGGGGCGCAGGCGATGGAGCTGTCCCCGGACAGGATGGCCTGCACCTGCACCGCACCGGAGACCATGCCGCTGTTCAGGCTGGTGCTGACCTGGCCCAGTTCGTTGGTCGTCCCCGAGGTGGGGTAGAGGTACTCTCCGCCGTCCGGTCCGCCCAGTATGGCGAAGTTGACCTCGGCCGGCGACATGGAGCTGATGGGCGAACCCCAGGCGTCGCGCACCTGGAATACCAGGGTGGTCGCCTCGATGGCCCCGGCCCCGTGCACGGCAATGGAGTCGTACTGCAGGGACTGCAGCGTGATGGAAGCCGGCTCACCCGTCTGGTAGATGATGATGTCCGGGCAGACGATCGTGGCCTGGTTGTAGCCCATCAATTGCGCGGAGATCACACCATATCCCGACATGGTGCCGGAATAGAAGGTTGTGCTCACCCGGCCGTCCGAATCCGTCACCCCGGTGGGAGGATAGAGGTAGGCGCCGCCGCCCGGATCCACTTCCAGGTTGAAGGCCACCTGCGCGTTGTGCAGGGAATCCACCGGACGCCCGTTATTATCTCTCACTTCGCAGACGATGTGGGTGGCGGTCGGGCCGCTCATGCCGATGACCGACAGGGTTTCCGGTTCCAGCGAGATCAGGATGATCATTTCCGGATCGCCGGATCCCGTGGTGTCGGTGATGGTCGAATCCAGGGACCGGTCCAGGGTCACGGTGGGCAGCGGCGTGGTCGCCCCGGGCTCGATCAGCGTGGAAATGTAGGCGTTGGAAAAACCCACCTTGGAGAATTCCAGAGTCACCGATTCCTGGGCCCCGTTCTTGGGCATGGCCACGGCCAGATCGTAGAATCCCAGGGAATCGGAGTAAGTCGTCTCCAGGTGGGTCATGGTCCGCAGGAACACCCCGACGGCGGGGGAAAGATCTTCAGCGTAACGGACCTGGCCCGTCAGGTGGGCATACTCCTGTCCCGCGGAAAGGTCGGTGGCCTGTTCTTCGCAGCCGGCGACCAGGGCCAGGAGCGCCAGAAGTAGGGGTAATCGTTTCATCGTTCATCCCGGAAGGAAGTGAGAATCTGGACAGAAAAACATGCCAGAAGACCGGCAGCGCCGTGGGGGTCGGGGCGAAACGGCGCCTTTTTCACGGTCTCTTTTTCCCGGCGGAGTTGATCGCAGCAAAATCGTGCGGAGACCGCGGCCGGTCTTCAGGCCCAATGCGTGATGATCCGATCATTACCCCGGGTCCCCCATTTCTTCTATCGCCGCCCCGGAGAAATTCTTGATCCCCAAAAGGGACTTATTCGAAGCAATCCACGATATCCACGTTGGCCCATCCCATATGGATGTCCTCCATGCCCTGTTGAATCACGTTGCGGGAATACAGAAGTGATCCACTGCCATTGCCGATGCAGGTACCGTCGCGAGGGGTCTCCGTCAGCAGAAAGACGCCCCCGATGATGATACTATGGATGTGCCGCATGTCATCGGCTATAATCAACCCGCGGAATATTCCGCTGTTCAGGTTACTAACCAGGGCATCGCTGGCACTGTTGTGCACCACCAGGATGCCGCGGCTGTCGGGACCGAAGTCCACGACATTCCATTCCCCTCCGTTGGGCAGCTCCACGTAGGTGATCCCCCGCAAGGGATAGGTCAGGGTGGCTGGATCGGTAGTGTACTGGCTGCCGGAGATGCCGAACATGGCCGCCAGCTTCAGCGCATTGGGCGGCAAGCCCGCCGCCGCGCCGCCCAGAACCTTCTCGGGCGTGTCGGGGAAATCGGGCCAGGAGACGCCTTCGTCCACGATGGCATCGTAATTGTTTCGGATGGGTCCCAGATCCACTCCGGCGTCAGTGGTCCCGCACAGCGCTGTGGACCCCCCGCAGATGTAGGTGCGGGTGGTGGTGATGGCGTTGCCGCCGCTGTTGGGGATCAGGTTACCGTTCAGGTCGTGGTCGCGTCCATCCACCAGCATGTTACCCAGGGTGCCGATGTGGGCCCGGGCGGTGATACCGGCGTTGATGCTGCCCGGGAAGCTCGGGTGCCCCACCGACACCCGCATGATCACCGTGGCCTCCTCGTCACCATTGGAGCTCTGCGCGGTCAGGCGCAGCGTATCCTGACCCAGGGTCGAATCGCTCAGGGCGTCCTGGATCGAGACGTTGACCGTGGATCCGGCCAGGTTCAGGTTGGAGTATCCTGCCCGCCAGGAATGATTCTGGCGCAACTGGTGGAGCGCCATCTGCGCGGCGCTGTGCGCCGCATTGCGGGCGGCGCACGCTTCATACCGCTCGCTGCCCATCCGACCAGCGCTGCGTTCGCTCCGTTCGATGCGGAATTTCATCACTCCGGCGATGATGGCAAACCCCATCATCAGGATCAGTGCTTGGCGGCCCATACATCCTCCTCATGCGTTATTGTCATTCTGTCTACTTCGACCGCCTCCGCCAATGCAAATAGATTTATTCGTAATATTCCAGAATGCTGACGCTGGTCCTGCCGCTGCCCGATTCCTGCATCCCCCGATTGATAGCCTGGCGGCAGAACAGCAACCGGCCGTTGCCGTTGCCGATGAGTTTTCCCTCTGAAGGGCCCGGCGTTAGGGTAAACAGCGCCCCGATGATGGTATTGTGGATGTGCACCACGTCATCCGCGATGATCAGGCCCCGGAAGGTGCCGCTGTTCAGATTCTTGATGACCGCATTGCAGGCATCGTTGTGCACCACCAGGATGCCTTTGCAATCGTCGCTGAAAAAGGCCGGATTCCAGACGCTGCCGGACGGCAGTTCCACATACGTCACTCCGCTTAAAGGATAGTCCAGGTCGGCCGGGTTGGTGACGTACTGGCTGCCCAGGACGCCGCTCTGCGCCGTCGCTTTCAGAGTGCCTTCGGAGAATCCGGCGGCCGCGCCCCCCAGCACCAGATCGGGGGTGGTGGGGTACCCGGAGGGCCAGGGAATTCCCTCGCTCACCACCAGTTCCCAGCCGAACTTCGTCGGCGCGACGTCCACGCCCAGCACGGTGCCGCCGATCCTGGAATTCCCCGACCGGTTGCAGTCCTGCACGGTGACGATACCCTTGACCCCCAGGTTGGCGATCAGGTTGCCGTTCCAGTCGTGATCGCGGCCGTCCACGATCATGTTGCCCGCCGTTTCCACGTTCGCCCGGGCGGTGATGCCGGCGTTGACGTTGGCCGGCCAGGAGACTGCGCCCAGCGATGCCCTCACCGAGACCGTGGCGCTCTTCTGCCCGCAGGTCCCCGTAGCGATGATGGTTACGGTGTCCGTCCCCATGACGGAGGCGGAAACGGCGCCCGATCCCAGGGTCTGGTTGGAATATCCCGCGCGCCAGGCGCGGTCCTGCTTCAACTGGCTCAGGCACAACGCCGCGGCGCTGTTGGCCAGCGCCTGGGCCGAGACTGCCTCATAGCGTGCCGATCCAGTCTGTACGGCCTGGGAACCGGCTTGTCCCACGCGAAGCTTCAAAGTGCCGAAAATGACGGCGAAACCGGTAATAAGCACCAGAGCAAGGCGTCCCATGATTGTTTCTCCGCTTTTTGCGTGCTATCAAGTTTCCCATAACTCCCTGCTGATAAACCATCCGGACTGTAGATGCGATCTCATAAATTTCGGGGATAAATCCGGGTATTCCAGGTGGACACGGCGTAGGCGCCGTCCACGGCGAAGGGGCTTTCCACCTGGAGCGACACTTCGATGGACTTGACCGCCGAGGGGGTCGAGGTCAGGTTCCCCGCGGCGTCGAAATAGCGGAGCCGGAAACTGGTCAGCCCCAGCGAGCTGTTGATCCGCTGGGCGCCCACCTGGCGCAGCAGCTTGCGATCCCGCGGGTTGCAGGTACCCCCCACCTGGGAGGGCGCGCCCAGGGAATAGACCACGGAATCGGCCGTGCCGTTGTTGTCCAGATCGGCCAGAAAAGCGATCATGGTGGAATCGCAGCGCACCAGGGCCGCCGACGGGTTGGGCGCCCGGTAGCCGATCTTGCGGAAGTCGAACTCGATCTCCTGCGTCAGTTCCGCCATGTTCTCAATGGAGGAGAGCTCCATGCCGTTCTGCACTGAGAACTGGCTGACGTTGGTGTTGACCGACAAGACCATCATCAGCAGCAGACCGCCGATGATGAAAGACCCGATCAGATCGAGGACGGCGCTCATGGCTTACCCTTTCAGCATCCGCTCCAATTGCACGATGCGCATATTGGATTTGCGATACTTGGTGAAGATGGAATTCAGGGCATTGAAGATGAACAGCTTGAACAGGCGCTCCTCCTTGCGGCTGAAGAAATTCATGATCGCCTCCCGCTCGATGACGCATACCTGCGAGGGGATTTCCGTGGCCAGCCCCGGGCTGCGCATCCCCGGCCGGAAGACGCTCATCTCCCCGTAGCTTTCCCCCTTACCCAGGCGGTGAACTTCGACGCCGTCCTGCCACACCGTCAATTCCCCTTCGAAGACGATGTAGAGGTGCTGATCCGCGACTCCTTCTTCCAGCAGGATCTCGTTGGCCCCCAGGCCGACGATCCGCCCCATTTCCACAAATTCGCGGCATGCCTCCAGGCTGAAGTTCTGCAGGAGGGGGATCAGCTTGGGGACCAGGACCTGGGCCACGTGGGATTCGTGCAGCTCCATCTTCAGCTTCACGTTTTCCTGACGCAGGCGGTTCTGGTGCAGGGCCTGGTTGATGGTCAGCTTTAGTTCGTCCACAATCAGGGGTTTGGACAGCGATCCGATGGCGCCCAGGCGCATGGCTTCCACCGCCACATCCACATCGGTGAATCCGGAAAACATGACCATCACCTGTTCCGGGTTGGCCCGCTTCAGGCTCTCCAGCAGCTCGATGCCGCTTATCCCCGGCATGCGGATGTCCGACAGGACGACGTCAAAGCTGGACTGCGTGGCCATCTCCAGGGCTTCTTCGCCGCTGGCCGACGTGACGACCTCGTAATCCTCCCCGCCCAGGCTCTCCTGGCACAGGGATCGGATTTCGGGGTCGTCATCCACGATCAGGATCTTTTCACGCATGGGTTACCTTCAGTATTCCCATATATCAGAAATAGGAATAGAGCTGTTCCAGGGCAATTTGCATGGCCATGCCCGAAGCGGGATTGACCAGAAAAGGCCCCGACACGGTGACGCGCAACCGTTTCACAAAGGTAGAGGAAGCGGACGTCCCGGAGGGGCTGCTGGGATTGACGTACACCACGCTGGCGGTAACATTCAGGAGCACCGAAGGAAGAGTGGTGCTGTCCGCCAGATTCAGGCTGCGGAAATCATCAACGTCATCGTAATTCGGATAGGATTCGCCGGATTCGGCTCCCAGGGAACCGGTCGGCGTCATCTGCGAGGGGAAAATCGGAGCGCCGGTGATGCAGGCCTCGTCGAAAGCTTTGGTGCCGGCTTCGGCAAGGATCCTCTGAGCCAGGGACACGGCCGCCATCTCCGCCTTGGTGGCGATCATGGTGCGGTCGCTGTAGAGAATGGACTCGTTCAGCGAGGGAAGCATCAGGCTGAACAGCACCATCGCTCCCAGGACCAGGAGCATCTGTCCGGTGTTGGCCATGGCAGGACCTGTGGGTGATCTGTGACGGTGGCGCGGTTGCGGTTAATCTTCCGCCGTGGCAAAGGCGATCTCTTCGCAGGTGGTGACGCCTTCCTTGATCCGTTCGCGGCCCGAGGCGCGCAGGGTCAACATGCGGTTCTTCACGGCCTCATTGCGCACGGCGTCCTCGTTCACCTCGTTGCCGGATTCCAGAATGATGCGGCGGATTTCCTTGGTGAACAGCAGCGCTTCATGGATGGCGCCGCGTCCCTTGTAACCGCGGTTGCAGTGCTCGCAACCGACCGCTTTGTAAAAAGTCGTCGTCTTGATTTCCTCGTCCGTGAAGCCCAGGGTCTTGGGGACTTCCGGATCCAGGTCTTTTTCCACCTCCTTGCATTTGGTGCACAGCGTCCGGATCAGGCGCTGGGCCACGATGATGTTGATGGCGTAGGCGATGAGGAACGGCTCCACCCCCATCTTGAACAGCCGGGAAATGGCCGATGGGGCGTCATTGGTGTGCAGGGTGCTGAAGGTCAGGTGCCCGGTGTTGGCCAGCTTGATGGCGATCTCGGCGGTGGCCTTATCGCGCATCTCCCCTACCATGACGATGTCCGGGTCATGCCGCAGGATGGCGCGAATCGCTCCCTCGAAATCCAGGGTGTGGCTGATCTTGATCTGGCGGGCGCCGCGGATCATGTATTCCACCGGGTCTTCCACCGTCAGCACGTTCACTTCCGGGGTCAGCACCTGGTACAGGGCGGCCATCAGGGTGGTGGACTTGCCCGACCCGGTGGGGCCGGTCAGGATGACCATGCCCTGAGGCTTGGTGATGGCCTTCTTGAAATCGGCCCGAGCCTGGGCCTGCAACCCCAGTTTGGTCAGGTCGGTGATGACCTTGCGGTCATCCAGCACGCGGATGACGATGGACTCCAGCTTGCGCTTGTATTCGGACGCGACGATGGGGATGATGGAGACGCGGTAGCGGATCAGGTGGCCGTCAATGCTGCGCTGGATGAAGCCGTCCTGGGCGGTCTCCCGCTCGAAGCGGTCCACGTTGCGGGAGCGATCCTTGACCACCGCGGCGATGGCTTCCGGTTTGATGAAGTCCTGGGTGTGCCACAGTTGCAGTTTGCCGTCCACGCGGAAGTGGAAGTGGGTCTGGTTGCCCTCGCCCGGCACGATGTGGATGTCGGAGGTGCTCCGGCGCACCGCCTCCACCAGGCACCCCTCGATCAGGTTGGTCAGCAGCGACTGGTTGATTTCCTGGTCGAGCTTCTCCTCGTCAATCCTCTCATCTTCGTCTTCGTTCTCGATGTTCTCGATTTTCCCCGAGGCTTCTTCGATGATCTGGAGAAACTCGTTGGTGGTGGGGTAGACCCGGTCCAACCAGCGGCGCAACGCTTCCCGTCGGCAGTAGGCCAGTTCGATGTGGCGGAAGCGGAACTTCTTGGCTTTCAGAAACAGGTCGCGGTCGGTGGGGTCGTCGGTCAGCACCAGGAGGGTGTCGGGACGGCGCTCGTCGGCGCGGAAAGGCATGACGTTGCACAGGATCAGCTCATCGCGATCGGCTTTTTCCAGCGATTCGTACAGGCCCTTGATGAACTGGATCTTCGTTTCCGACAGGTTCTCGTTGTCCAGGTCCACTTCCGAGAAGGCGTACACCCGGGCCAGCTCCCGGTAGATCTCGTGGCGGTCGCAGCCCAGATCTTCCACCAGGACCTCGGCCAGCTTGCGGCGCTTGCCGCCCGGCTCCACGGACTGGATGATCAGCGCCTTTTCCAACTGCTCGGCGTCAATCACTCCGCGCTGGACCAGCAATTCGCCGCTGCGGGTGGTGCGGCGGGTGTCTTCCCGGATGACCATGATTTACTGCATTCCCGGAAGTTTGGGACGGATCACCGCCGTCTCGGAACTGACGATGGTGATGGCGGTCATGACGATCATGATGAGCATGGCAATGACGACCTGGATCAGGTCAATGATATTGCGCAGCTTATGGGTGGTCTCCTTCTCATAGTAATTGGCTACCTGCAGGGCGGTCTCCCGGATGGTGCCGGTTTCCGCCCCCGAGCGCATCCGGGACAGCGCGTTCTTGGTGAAGACCCCGGTTTTCTCCAGGGCTTCGACCAGGCCGGCGCCTTCCTTCAGCATCATGGGGATGGCGACATCCTTGACCTGCTTCTCGATATAGGGGCTGCGGCAG
>QZKG01000041.1 GCA_003599855.1 Gaiellales bacterium
TAGAAGGTCCTGATCCCCGGAGCAGAAGCACAGGCCCTGTTCGCCAGCTACCATGCCAAGCTCCCTATGATCAAGGGGACCCTGACGCGGGCCTCTAACCTCGCCCGGTCACGTGGGTATGTTAAGACCATTACCGGACGACGTATCCGCTTCCCCAACCCCGGCAAGTCCTACAAGGCCGGTGGTGTAGTATTCCAGGGGACCAGCGCAGACATTATGAAGGCTAAGAAGAATGAGATCATGCGCAGGTTCCGTGGAACAGACGTCAAGCTCATTCTGTTGGTCCACGACGAGTTCGACCTTCTGGCTCCGGAAGATCAGGCCAAGGATGCAGCAAACGAGGTAAAGGAAATACTCCAGACTGTCCCGCAGCTTCGGGTCCCGATCCTGTCCGAGGTCGGCATCGGGGACAACTGGTACGAGGCAGGTGAGAATCAGATATGATGAAGTATTTACTGGATATGTTACGTGATCTTATCATCGTAACATTATTCCTGATAATGACAATACTTATGATACATCAGGGCGTAATTCACGGGTGGCTTAAATGAACTGGTTTATGTTAATTATAGCGGTGTTGTACCTTGGAGCGGCGGCGGTCGAGTTCTGGTACCGTCGCTGGCTCATGGGTACGGTATACTTATCGTGGGCCGTCAGCAATGCGGCCCTATTCTGGAGAAGATGATGGGTGAAGACAAACTCAAAGAAGGGACCAAATACGATACAGGAAAACAACAGTGGTACGGCCTTCCACTTGAAATCCTTGAGCCGTTAGCCACGGTCTGCGCAGCAGGCGAACTTAAGTACGAAACATGGAACTGCATGAAGCCGTTCAAGGACGGGGATCGGCGGTTCTACGACGCACAGATGCGCCATACTCAGGCCTGTCAGATGGACCCACTGGCCATCGATCAGGAAATCAAGGAGAAGTACGGCGTAGAGGTTTATCACTCTGCACAGGTAGCGTGGAACGCCCTGTTCAGATTATACCATGCCTTGAAGGCACAGAAGGGAGAAGAACATGGAAATCGTTGAACAGAGTTGGGAGTTCATCTCAGTAACTGCACCGTGGGGTTACAGTCAGCCGTTTCGGGATACAATAGATCAGGCCGAATCGGCAATGAAACTCATCGAGAAGGCAGGACGAACCTGCTACAAGAGCGAGAACAAGATCACGCCCGACAGCGCGGACAAGTTCGTCCAGATGTTGGTGGATAAGGGCCACCATGCCATGATCGAACACGTAGTGATCGGGGCAAAAATGATTACCGATCGCGGCGTCACCCACGAAATCGTACGTCATCGCATTGCGTCCTACGCACAGGAATCGACCCGGTACTGTAACTATGGAAAGCTCGGCGTGAAGTTCATCAAACCGGTCGACTTCGAACTCGATGAAGTAGACATGGCTATACTCGGTTACATCGAGGCCCACTACAACTACTGCCTCAATAAGGGCCGATCACCGCAGCAGGCCCGATACTTCCTCCCGAACGGGTTGAAGACCGAAATCGTCATGACGGCCAACGTCCGGGAGTGGCTCCATTTCTTCAACCTCCGGACCAGCCCCGCTGCCCACCCGCAGATGCGGGCATTGGCGACCTCCATGCTGGTAGGATTTGCATACCACTTCCCGGTCCTGTTCGGCAACATGGCCACGGCCCGGACCGTGGGATTGGGGAGGATATAATGTATAATTCCATACTCGTCACTCTCACGGACAGGGACCTGCATTTTGTAGTAACCCGGATTCCTCGCGATGTCCGGTCCCTAATGAAGAAGTACCCCCAACTGGTCCTCGCAGGCGGGTTCATCCGGGCCACCGTCGCACGGGAGAAGGTGTCCGACGTTGATATGTTCGGCCCTTCCGAGGAATACCTCGATAAGGCGGCGACTGAACTGGCCCTGTCCCGTAAAGGCCGGGTGTACAAATCCAAGAATGCCATCACAGTTCTGGCCCCACCGAGAATGCCGGTCCAGTTCATTACCCGGTGGTTGTACGATGACCCGGTCGGGGTAGTCAACTCCTTCGACTACACCATCTGTCAGGCGGCAGTATACGTCCGGGATCTCGGGTTCAAAATCAGTGACAAGCAGCAGTATCGGTGGGAAAGCTGGTGCTCCCCGCTTTTCTACCCCGATCTGGCCTGTAAGCGGCTGACGTACATGGCCCCGGAACGGAACGAGGACGCGGGCGGATCGATACTCAGGATGCGGAAGTATTTGAGCCGCGGGTACATAATCCAAGCCGACTCCATGGCTATGGTCATCGCCCGGCTGGTCAAAGGTGTGGATTGGAAGGACGCCAAGCACTGGCAGGATGAGGAATACTCATCCAAAGTGATCTGCGGCCTACTCAGGGAAGTTGATCCGCTCGTCGCTATTGACGGGATCGACATGATCGACGAACACGAAATCGACAAGGAGGAAGGACACGATGCAACAGAAAAGATGCTGGATGATCATTGATGGACAGTGGGGCAGCACGGGGAAGGGCCTGATAGCCGGGTACCTTGCGCGGAAGTTTAAGCCCCAAGGCGCAGTATGCAACTTCGGACCCAATGCGGGCCATACCTTCCGGTATGAAGGTCGGACGGTCATGACCCGGCAACTTCCCACAGCCATCGTCTCCCCGGACGTAAAAGTTATCTTGATTGGTCCCGGTGCAATCATCGATCCGGAAGTCCTCGACAAGGAAATGGTCGAGTTCGCGGACCTGCTCAAGGACAAGAACGTATTTATCCATGAACGGGCGGCGGTCACCACCAGATTCCACCGGGAACTGGAACAGGAAGCACTGGCCCATATTTCCTCGACCGGGAAGGGGACCGGAGCGGCGATGTGCCAGAAGATCATGCGCGGTGCTGAATCCAACATCGCCCGTGACTACAAGGACAAAGGGTACAAGTGGTCCGATCGGGTATGCGGCCATGACATGTTCATGTCCGTTCTCCTGTCCCTCGATACGATGCAGATCGAGTCCGCACAGGGGTTCGAACTCGGAATCAATAGTGGGAGCCACTACCCGTACTGTACGGGCCGGGACGTGACCCCGGCACAGGTCATGGCGGATTGCTCCATCCCACACGTGTACTTCAACTTCCTGACCACCTTCTGCAGCCTGCGTACCTTCCCCATCCGGGTCGGGGACCAGTACGACGCCGAAGGTAAGAAAGTCGGCACGTCCGGTCCGGTGTATCAAGATCAGGAAGAGATCACCTTCGAAAAGCTCGGGGTCCCGGACGAGAGAACCACAGTTACCGGAAAGATCCGTCGCATCTTCACGTTCAGCAACTACGGTACGCGGAGAATGTTCCAGAGCGTAAGGCCGGGATACATCTTCCTCAACTTCGTGAATTACTTGACCAAATCCCCCGGATTCTTTGACCCGGCTGTGTCGGCATTCATCATGAATCTCCATAAACAGTACATGCTGGCGACCGGGGTCAGGCCCAATCAGGATTTCGTCCGCTACATCGGCTGCGGCCCGGACGAGAAAGATGTCCTCGACGCAATGGACGTAAGGTTAAAGATATGAACAAGGAACAGGAAACCGAATTGAGCGAAGCCTACCTCACCGCAGGTGGGCTTCGCCTTGAAGTTGCACAGTTCGCCATCGAGATGGAGAACGAGATGCGGGCAAACGACTTCAAGGGCAAAGATGCATGGAAGCACCGGAGCTTAGACAGCCTATACAACTGGTTACTCAAGGAGGTAACCGAACTCCACGAGGCTATGACCAAGGCCCGGACCGCCCGCGAAGCGGGGCGATACGTCGACGACGTAATCAGCGAGAGCGCGGATGGCGGTAATATCCTGATGTTTATCGTATGGAAAGTGAGGAACCTACAAAATGAACAAGGTATCAAACGCAGGGGTGGCAGTACGGAATGAACAAAGTCCGGGCGATTTCTACCCTACCCCGGCTGAGGCAACCGAAGCGGTTTTACGTCACGTATCGATCCCTGAGGGCGATGTATGGGAACCAGCAGCAGGAAGGGGTCACATCACCGACGTACTGAGGCGACACGGCCATCACGTCATTGAGACTGACCTGTACGCAGACGTACATGGACGAGGCGAAAAGCAGGATTTTCTTACTATCGATACCTTACCATCAGGAGTATCGACAATCATCACAAATCCGCCGTTCAATTTGTTATCCAATTTCATCGTCCATGGGTTGGCATTTAACCCCGAATTGCTTATACTTCATGCCCCCTTACCGTCATTGGGGAGCACAGGTCGGGGTAAGATATTCAACCAACGTCCACCTTCAGTATTGATCATATCCAACAAGCTCCGGATAGACACCCCGAACGGGATAGTACGGAGTATCTTCAATCATTTATGGTATATATGGGATCGCAGAAATCCCGTACCCAAAATATCATGGACGGAGGCGAAATGAACAAGAGCAAACTGGAAAAGGCATTGACGTTGTCCCATGTCCCACGGTGGGCCATCGTCGAGGTAGCCAAACCGCAAACCGTGGCCGAGCATTCATACCGAACGGCAGTATTCGCCGTCGAATTGGCCGAACGCATCTGCAAGGCCAATGCCCTCATCGTACTGGACATGGCCTGGGTCATGATCCGTTCCCTGTTCCATGACGCGGAAGAGGCCGAGAGTGGTGATATTCCCACCCCGTTCAAGCAGGCCCTGTCCCAAAAATACAACGTAGAATGGGACAACGACCGGAACGCCAAAGGGGACGGGATCGAGGGCGCAATAGTCCACATGGCGGACAAGATCGAAGCGGTCACGTACCTGACCCGGTACGGACAGAGGAACAATGGAAGGGTAGTCACCTTCCTCAAGGACGAGATTCTCCACGCGAAACGGCTCCTGTTTGAGGTAGCAACCAAGAATTACATGTCCAACATGCCCGGCCTCAATGAGGAAGCCATCAAGGCAAAGATCAGCGGCGACATCAACAGAATAGTTGATGATCTCATCGACATAGGAACGACATATGAATGATCTTATCGATCGGTTTATGGCGCTATACACTGGTCTGGATAGAGCCTATGGCCAGTGGATAGCGAACATAAACAAGGCCAGATTCATCAAGAAACCCGTTGAGCGGAAGAACTGGATCGCCCATATGGATGGGATCACTGGCCTCGGCATCGTACCCATTCGGGACGATGATACGTGTACGTGGGGGGCCATCGACATCGACGTGGATACTATCGATCACGGCGAACTGGTCAAGCGTGTATGTAAAGCTGAAATGCCCTTGATGGTATGTCGATCCAAGAGCGGCGGAGCGCATTGTTACATATTTACCAAGGACCCGGTCCCGGCAGCGGCCATACGCAAGGCCCTTGCCGGGTACGCGTCCTTATTGGGACATGGGCAGAGTGAGATTTTCCCAAAGCAGGACACCCTCGGGGACGGGTTAGGTAGTTGGATAAACCTCCCGTACTTCTCGGGTAATCGGACCAATCGGTATGCCGTTGATGATGAGGGTGAACCTTTATCGGTGGAAGACTTCATCATGGCGGCAGAAACCATGAAGGCCGAAACCACCATCAAGGCCGTCAAACATGATGCCAAAGAGGCTAAGAAGGGGATGCCCCCATGCCTGAAATACTTCGATCTGAATGGCATACCCGAAGGTGCACGAAACGAGGTCCTGTTTAACTTTGCGGTATTCTTGAAGAAGTCCAAACCCGATACATGGGAAGAGGAATTCATCAAGGTCAATACCAACAAAACCAAAATACCGCTACCCAATAAAGAGGTTCAGTCCCTCTTAAAATCCCTTGCCAAGAAAGCATATAACTACAAATGTAAGGTACCATTGATTTCCAACCACTGTGACCGGGTCACCTGCATGACGTTAGATTTTGGTATGCGGGACCTGAGCAACTATCATGAATTCATGTTCGGCGGCATCACCAAGGTCACGACCGACCCGCCGTACTGGATACTGGACGTGAACGGGGTCGACGTCCGGATGAGTACCACTCAACTGTACAACTTTGAATCCGTCCGGATGCGCTGTATAGAAGTATTGGGCGGCATCATCCCACCCATGAAAAATGAGGAGTGGCGACAGTTACTCCAGATGAAGATGTCAAATGAACTAGACGTACAGGAAGCCCCGAAGGATGCTGGTGAATCAGGAAGGGTCATGGCCGCACTGTACGACTTCGCACGGATGGCGATACGCGCCAAGAGCAAAGCGGATTTGGTTCATGGTATCCCGGTCCTCGACCGGATGCGGATAGAGGACCGCAGCACCAAGGAATGGGACGTATCAGACGTAGTTTTGTTTCGATCGACGGATTTCATCACTTACATGCAGAGACGAAAAGTGGTGGCATTCGCCCCCGGCCACGATTTATGGCCCATCCTACGAGAGGCAGGATGCGGACATCAAAAGGTACGGTCCGGTAAACGTATAATCCAAGCATGGTACCTCCCCGTATCAGCAGAATTCATACAGGACATGAAGGCACAGTACGCAGCCCCGGAGGTATCCGAAAGCGAAATGTAACCTCTTATATAGGAGGACAACATGCAATGCCCGGAGTGTGGGAACCATATGAAAGTGTTCCTGACCACCGACGACAACATACCTGTGGCATGGAACTGTAAGGACTGCCGAGAGACGTACTGCGGCAATCCGACTGTAATTAGAAAGAAGAAACCAGCCAAACGAGTATACAATGACATCCAATACAGGGTAGGTAGAGTATGAATATCTGTATCAAAGACGGTAAGATCCTCATTCCTGCCGAGTTCGTCCGTGACAAGCCTACGAAAGATGAACTAGGCGTTCATTGGTTTCGGCAGTATAAGTGTTGGGCCTTATACGCCAATGAACTGACAGTACGAAAAATCAACAAGAAGTTTGGATCGAGACTGGTGGCTCCCGCACCACCGGCCCGACCCACCATCACTTTTGACTATAAGACTGAACCCAAGGAGTGGCAACTTGAGGCTCTAACAGCGGGTTTAGGTTTACCGGCATTTGCGTATCTTCTCGATCCCGGTCTAGGGAAGTCGTGGATCGCCATAACCGAAGCTCAAATCTTGTGGTCACGTGGTATGCTTCATCAGGTCCTCGTAGTCTGCCCCCTAAACGCCGTAGGTACGTGGGCCGAGCAGATAATGGAACACGGGTACGGTGAAATAACGGCGTGGAAACGTCCGGACTTGATGAAGTCCGCCGACGATCGAGGACCCCGGTGGGCTATCATACATAAGGATGCACTGGTTAGCCCCACCAAAAAGGATGAGATACGGAAAACCACGGAAGGGTTCAAATGGGCACAAAACTTCCTAAATGGTGGGTATACGATGATGGTGATCGATGAGTCCACAGACATAGCCGGGCACGATTCGTGGCGGACCGCAGCGGCTATGGCCCTGAGGAACGCGGCCAACTATCGTCGTATACTTAATGGGACGTTTATAGGGGATAAGCCGTTGGAAGCATACTCACAGCTTTACTACCTCGATCCACAGATCGTGTACGAGTGGAGCTACTACGCCTTCCAGAGCCACTTTGCCATCATGGGTGGCTACGAGGTCCGGGGCCACGGTACCCAAGTATTAGGGTATCGGAACCTCGACGAGCTATCAGCTATGATCGATTCCGTATCTTACAAGAAACGTAAGTCCGAAGTTGACCTACCACCGAAAACCTATCTGGTCAAGGACGTGGTCCTGTCCGAGAAAACGAAAAAGGTCTACAACAATATAGTACTGGATATCCGCACAGAACTGGATAATGGGGTAATCACGGCAGATCAGGCCATGACCAAAGCCGTGAAACTGCGGCAGGTTACGGGCGGATCGGTATTCGACGACGAACACAACGCCGTTAAGGTCGGGTCCGAGAAAATCAATGAGTGCATGCACATGCTTAGGCAAATAGGTAACGCCTCGGTATTGATATGGTGTCAGTTCCGTCCAGACATCGCCCGCTTAGGGGAAGCAATACAGGCCGCAGGATACACTGTGGCCGAGTACCATGGCGACGTAAAGCCCTCCGATCGGGACATGATGAAGGACCAGTTCAATAACAAGGAAATACAGGTTTTGATAATCCAGAATGATAGCGGGTACCGGGCCATCACTCTGAACGCGGCAGAGTGGGTATTCATATTCTCTAATCCCGAGCGGTTATTGGTCCGGACACAGTTAGAAGATCGGCCCCATCGTATCGGTCAGAGCAAGAACGTCACCTATGTTGATTTCATTGTACGGGGTTCGTATGATGAGGTCATAAAAGAAAGCCACGCCTTCAAGAAAGACGTGGCCGATTATGTGATGTGGAAAGAAGGGGAAACCAAGAATCAGTACGTAAAGAGACGAGTCTTACGACTTCTATAACAGGTACTGGTGGGTCGGACCGATGATAGGGGGAGGGGGTATCGACAAGGACAGGGGGAGGGGTCCCCGTCGCGGTCGACATCATCGGCCCGTATCCCACCAGTACCAGAATAAACACGCCAAACCAACCTCTCAGTGTAAATCTCCTCGAAATAGCCCAGATGATCACCATAACTACGGTTAAGAATCCTGCGCCCCCTCCTACATAACACCATGTATGGTCGGGTTTAGGTCTTTCCGGAGCTTTGGCCAGCATCCCGAGTGCTGCCTCATTCGCAAACACCTGTCCGTCCTTCGTTATCGTGAGCTTCGGCGGGCTTTTGCGGCTTTTCGGGCTATTCGCGGCGGCATGCGCCGACTCACCCGACGAGGCGGGCGCGGCCTCCGGGGCCTGCTCCGGACTCACCCTCTCGTCCGGGGCCTTGAGCGGGATCTCGAGCAGTACGTCTTTCCGTTCTACGCCTACAGGTAAGTTGTTCGTGTCAGCGGTCGGCGTAGTCGGAACGAGAGTAACCCGGTCCCCGGCAGCAGTCTGCGTATCGACCAGAGCGGGTAAATCTATGGTCGCCGGGGAGCACCCGGCGACCATCAATAGAATCAAAACGAGGTATTTGTACATGGCGGGCCTCACTTCTTCTTCCCGAGCAGAAACTTCAACATGTTTCCGATCGTCTGGAATGTACTGTTGGCCGAGAACCGCTTCGTACTGGCGAGGTACTGTTCCAGAGCAAGCAAAGCACCGAGAATAATGGTAATCCACTGGATGGTCGAGTCCGACACCTTGAATGTGTGCAGGACATCATCGAGCGGGCCATTGTCCTCAACCTCTGCCGTTACAGGTGCCGGGACTTCCTGCGCGATCACCATTGAAACCGACATCACCATCAATACCGCTACCATTGCTACAACGAGAAACTTCATGTTACTCCCTCCTTCTCCCCGTTTAGGATGGGGTTCCTAGTGGCAGATAGCGGGTTCAATTTCCGGAATGGGCATCCGGTACCCGCATATTTCGTAGCTCTTGAGTCCAAAACTGCTGACCTTGACCTGATCGGCCTGATTGCCGCCGAGAAGGAAAGCCCTCCCGCCTTCCTCCTTAAGCCAGAATGCAACATGGTACCCTGACGTACTACCCGTTGCGGCATCATGTCCGGTCCGCTTCTGTTTTATTACACATATACAGCCCTCTTCCGGTACTGCGATGGTCCGGCCCCAATTGAGCCATGATTTGGCCGCTGCACTTCCCGTACCCTTGATTCCGGCCTGTTCCACACACCAGTTAACGAAAGATGAGCACCATGGTACTTCGTCGTTATCAGCACGGAGGGTCGTGGTCGAGTGGTATTCAACGATGCGTGGGTTGTCTACCTTGCCCTTGACCTCATGCTGACCCATTTCTTGTTCCGCTATCTCTAACCATTTATGTTTCATTTATCACCCTCCAGGTGAATTTACGACTTATCAGGGCGTCGGCTTACTGTGACTGTTCAACACCGCTACCTGAGAGTCCAAACTGTCTAGCCGCGTTTCATGCACGTTCAACATGGTCGTTACTTGACCTGCGAACGTGTACCCGAACCATAAGCACAGCCCAAGTAATGCCGTGATTATGGTCAACAGAGCCGGTGTTGTAGCTTGACTTTGTAGGACTTTTCTCACCATGGTCCCTCCTTCCCATTAATATTCTTTGTACCACACTCTGATATGCAGTCTCGGGTTCACAGCACCGTCGAAACTGACGTTGTCGAATATGCCGCCCTCGGTCCTAAAAAACTCAAT
>QZKG01000063.1 GCA_003599855.1 Gaiellales bacterium
TTGAAAGCCGATGCCCGCATAGCCGATGCCCAGCGGATCTTTGGCGATCGCGAGGATCTCCGAGGCGGAACCCGGCTCTTCCTTCACGTCATCTTTCAATTCGCCGCCCGCCAGAGCCTCCTGCTTGAAGAAGGAGCGCGTCCCGGATTTCTTGTCCCTGCCATACAGGTGTATGGATCGCTGGCCCCAGCCGTCCAAGCCGGCCTGCTCCCAGGTCGTAACGGCCTCCCCTCCCCGTCTGCGGTCCTTTCCAAAAATGGCATCCACCTGTTCCAGCGTCAACCCTTGAATCGGGTTGCCCTTGTGCACGTAGATCGCCACCGCATCCGTCGCGATCTGGATCTCGGTCGGGTCATAGCCAAACCTGGCCCGAAAGTCAGCCACCTCGTCCTTGGTCAGCGCGCGCGAAGAAGCCAGCATCGAAACGTGGCCGGAAGCTTGCGGGCCGTTATAGAACCCGTCTCCCCGCCGGATCTGCGATTGGCCGCTGATGAACTGCATGACGGACTTCTCGGTTCCGCCGCCCAAGACACCGATCTTGGCCTTGGGATACAGCTCGCGAAAGCCGATGGCCAGCTTGAGCATCAGCGGCTGCATCGTATCGGACCCCGCGATGACCAGATTACCGGAAAGATGCTCGGCCGGGGCATAGGAGCCGATGCCCGCATCCAGAGCCGGACGCTCGTGCACCCCGCTCAACTCTGCGCCCGCAGGGGCCGACAGGAACATGCCGGCCAGTACCCCCACAAAGGCGTTGAGCGCCCAAACCGCCCGCCGCTGTCCGGCCGGTTGCATGGAACCAATCATGATAGGGTCCTCCCTCTGGGTATGGCTTCCTGGTCCACAAGCCGCATTGACCGGAAAGGTATCCCGGGAGGATTTCGGGGCCATAACTGCCGTGTTACATTTGCGTTAAATAATCCCCCTATTCCTGCTCCGACTTGAGCATCCACCCCCGCTTCATCATGCAGCGCTCGGTCGCCTGGAGCAGCAGGTAACGGTTGCCCTGCTGGAGCTTGGGGTCCTTGAGAACGTCCTGCTCGCACCGGTTGTAGTCCTCCGTGAAGGCGTCCTGCGGCTTGTTGGGGTGGACCCAGGAGCTGCCGCCACAGGCCGTCAACACCGCCAGGCCGGCCATCGCCGCAACCATGCACCATGCTCTCATCGTGTTTTCCTCACAAGTGATGGGTTCGCCGTCATGCGACGCAGGGAGAATAGACAAGCCGGCAGGTGGCGTCAAGGCATATGCCGCAGGGGCTCGTGCGTCCGTATAGAGAGGAGAGAAAAAGCCAAGCTGCAGCGCGCCATGACCGAACGGCACCGGTCTTGACGCTCTGTCGTAAGTCTGTGAAAATGCGCACGGGCTGGCGTAGCTCAATCGGCAGAGCAGCGGTTTTGTAAACCGCCGGTTGGAGGTTCGATTCCTCTCGCCAGCTCCACATCAACCTCCAACCGAGGGGTTGCGAAGGGGATATGTCCCCTTCGTGGGGAGCATGCGAGGAGGCTGGCCCCCTCCGCAGGAGCCGGGAGGCAAGGTTCAGGGCTGATCCGGCGACGGTTGGACGGTTCGATTCCTCTCGCCAGCTCCATCCCTCGCTTGCGTGTGCCGACGCGCTGTCTTCAGTCGATGCGCGGCGGAGAAAACCCCCGATCGTTTTGCCCGGCGGGAGTGCTTCCGAGCACGACCCGCCGCTCATCCTTACGCCAAGGGTCACGATGGCGGCATTGCTGCCCGCAATCGCCAGATTGGTCTCCGCATGGCGAACCTTCGCTTGCAGGCCGATCCGAAACGGCATCCACCATTCCGCGGATAGCAACAGAGCGAGGCCTGCCACTGCCCCCCATGGTCGGACCTGCCCGATGTGATTGAGGAATTCCATTTTCCGGCAAAGGCTGCTCGATGGCGGGCCGGATATCGAGACAGAGGCAACTCTCGGAGACTGGCAAAGAAACAGGGGGCGTCTGGCGACACCCCTAGTCCCCCCGAGCCCGAGATGCGCCCGCGCGGCCGCCGGCGCGAAAACTTTTGGCCCCTCAGCTTCCGGAGAGATTCAATGACAGGTGGCGATCACTGAGGTGCTGAACCTGGCGTTGAACATCCAGAATGTCATCGGCACTTGACAGGAAGCGCGCGACAATCTCCGGATCGAAGTGAGCACCAGACCCATCCCGAATGATGCGCAACGCTTCCTCTGGAGCAAAGGCCGGCTTGTATGGGCGGATGTTCGTCAGGGCATCGAAAACGTCGGCAACGGCCACGATGCGCCCCTCCTGTGGAATCGCATCGCCGCTCAGGCCCAGGTAGCCTGTGCCGTCCCATTTTTCATGATGGGTCAACGCGATGACTTCCGCCATTTGAAGCAATGGAGACACGCTGCCCGACTGAATTTTCGCTCCGATCATCGTGTGAGATTTCATAACCTCAAACTCTTCCGGCGTCAGCTTGCCTGGCTTCAGCAGGATCGCATCGGAAATCCCGATCTTTCCAATGTCGTGCATCGGCGCCGCCCGCCGGATCAATTCGATCTCGTCGTCAGAGTGTCCCAACGCTCGGGCAAGAATCGCCGATATGGCCCCCACCCGGCGCGTATGTTGGCCGGTCACATCATCACGATACTCGGCAGCGAGCGCCAAGCGCTCCAAGACTTCGAGGCGGGCCACCTCCAACTCTCGCGTTCGCTCCTGAACTTTTACATCCAGCTTCTGGTTCTGGTCCTGCAGCGCGAGGTGCAGATAT
The DNA here is from genome assembly GCA_003599855.1 of Gaiellales bacterium. GTDB lineage: Bacteria > Actinomycetota > Thermoleophilia > BMS3ABIN01 > BMS3ABIN01 > SURF-19. The sequence goes on from QZKG01000063.1 coordinate 2,738, forward strand.
CTTGTCTCCAAGAGGTTCTTGACCCGCAAGACGACTTCCGCGCGGTCGAATGGCTTGGTCAGGAAATCCTTGGCTCCGAACGACAGCGCCTGCTGCTTGGCCGCAAGAGTACTATCCGCCGTGAGCACGAGAATCGGGAGATAGGCGCCCGTCGGAATCCTCGGAATGAGTTGCCTCATCACGGCAAACCCATCCAGGTGAGGCATCATCAGGTCCAAGAGAATTAAGTCCGGCTGGAAGGTGGCGAATTGGGGCAGGACCTGTCTCGGATCCATTATGCTTTTAATCCGGGCATAGCCCTCGCGCTTGAGGATCTCCTCCAAGAGCCGCACATTCGCCGGCTCATCATCCACCGCCAGAATCTTGGCGTCTCTGACCATCTCAGGCGTCATGGCGCAGTACGACAGTCAAGGACTACGCGTGGATAGGACCTACGTCTAGCCCAAGAAGCCGCGTCACTAATTGCCGCAGCTCGTTTAGGTCCACCGGCTTAATCACCGCCGCGTCGACAACACGATGATTCACCGCCTGGAGCAAGAATGGCGATCCAACCTCACCAGTGAGCATAATGATTTTGATGTGTCTCAGGTCGGGGTGCTGCCGTATTTGCTGAACGACCGTCATGCCATCCCATCCGGGCATTTGGTAGTCCGTCAAAAGCAACGACGGCTTCTTCTTTTCGAGGACCGTCATGGCCTTCAGGCCATCAGCAGCCTCGAAAATCTCGAGAACCAAGACCTCCAACGCTCTCCGCAGGAATAGCCGCATCTCCGGGTTGTCATCCACAATGAGAGCGGTCGCCTTATGATTGCCGGACGACATTATTGGCCTCCGCTTTTCAGCATCCGATCGAGCAGGGCCATCAGTTGGCCAACATCGATCGGCTTCGTGAGATAGGCTATCGCCCCCCTGTCCTGCAGCCGCTGAATCTGACGCGCCGTGGCATCCGCGCTAATCATGACGACAGGGATATTCTGAGTGTCTGGATGTCCCTTTAGTCGGACAAGCACCTCGTCTCCTTGGAGGTCCGGGAGGTGCAAATCCAGAAGAATAAGATTGGGGCGCTGCTGCCTGGCAAGGTCAAGTCCAAGACGGCCCTGCATTGCCGAGAGCAGTTTGATGCCCTTCCGCAGGGCGAGCACGCGCTCAATGAGCCGCAAATTGGAGAGATTGTCCTCAATGTACAAGACGGTCCAAGTCGTCCGGGAAGAAGGAGCCGCAATCACGTCCTGCGTGGCAGGCTCCGCAGGATACGCTTCAAGGGCTGCCTCATGGTTATCAACGCTTTTGAGTTCCACAGAAAACACCGTTCCTTTGCCGACCTTGCTGGTGACATGAATACCGCCACCCATCGCCTGGACCAAGTTTTTGGACAATGCAAGCCCAAGACCTGTGCCTTCTGTTCCCGACTGCTCCGCTCCAAGTCGATCGAACGGAGTGAACAGACGAGCGAGTTTATCCTCTGTCATCCCTGGGCCGGTATCTGCGACGATGAGTTTAAGGCGGGTATCCGACGACCGCTTGCACGTTAATATGACGGTCCCTCCTTGCCGGTTATACTTCACCCCGTTCGAGAGCAGGTTCAGCAAGACCTGCTTGAGCCGTTGACGATCAGCAAGAACAAACAGCTGGTCCATCCCGGCGGCGTCACACCGCACATGCACATCATGTTGCGTTGCTAGCGGCTTGATCAGGTCAAACGCTTCTGTCGCGACGTCGCGCACGCCGACCGGCTCCAGAGACAGCGCCATGCGGCCACTTTCGATTCGAGCAATGTCGAGGACCTCATTAATCAGGGCCAGCAAATGGCGCCCACCTTTCAGGATATGCGCGACACTTTCACGTTGATTGAGGCTGAGCGCGTCCAGCTCCAACAGCTGGGCAAACCCCAGGATTGCATTGAGTGGCGTGCGCAGTTCATGGCTCATGCGCGACAGAAATTCGCTCTTGGCTTGATTCGCCCGTTCCGCCTCCCCGCGTGCCTCGCGCAGCACTTCCTCGGCGCGTTTGCGTTCAGTGATGTCGCGCGCGGTGCTGTAAACCAGCTTCTGCTCATGGGCCGGCGTCGAGGTCCAGAGCAGCCATTTATAGGACCCGTCCTTGCACCGATACCGGTTTTCAAACGAGACGACGTTATGCCCGCCCAGCAGCTTGCGTGACTCATTCAGAGTGGCTCCGCGATCGTCAGGATGGACAAATTCAAGGAATGGCTGCGCGCAGAGTTCCTTCACAGAATAGCCGACCGTGCGCTCCCATGCCGGATTGAGGCGCGTAAAATATCCGTCAAAGTTTGAGATGCACAGCAGATCCAACGACATCGTAAAGAACTGGTCCCTTTCTTCTTCCGCCTGCCTACGTGCCTGTAATTCTCGGCGCAGCCGATTGTTGACTTCCTGGATCTCTTGGGCCCGTCGGAGAACTTCCGCTTCCATAGCCGCCGTGCGTGTGCGAAGCCCCTCGGTGAGGCGAGTCTGCTCATGCTCGGCTTCCTTCAGGCGAACAAATTCTGTGACGTCCTCCACGCGGTGAATGATATAAGCCAATTCGTCATTGCTACCCAGCACCGGCGAATTGACGGGGCTCCAATAGCGTTCTTCAAACCCACCCCCCTCTGATTCAGGGCGACGGATGTCATACTTTTGAACCGCCATCGTGTCAGGCACCTTCTGGGTTAGGACGCGCTCGAGTGAAGCCCGGAGATTCGTGACGCCCGTTGCGGTTGGATCGTTAGGATTGTCTGGAAAGACATCGAAAAGGTGGCGCCCCAGAATATCTTTCCGCTTGGTCATGGTCGCGCGCAGGTAGGCATCGCTCACGCCCACGATGATCAAAGCAGGCGTCAGTACAAGATACAGTCCCGGCGCGGACTCAAATAACAGTCGGAAGTCGGGCGCCTGAACATCTGCTTGCGGAGCTGGGCCATTCACTTCATTAGCCATTGGGCGCATGAACCATTCCTGGTCCTGCCGCAGTTGTTCTACGAAACACGTCCTGACAGAGACTGGAAGAACCGGACGCAGCGATTAGGCGAGGATGCCGTAGGTCGACGCCGCGGAAGGACTCAGAGGCTCCAGGCGGAGGTGGCTCCATAATGGGTTTCGGATGTCGTAGGGAGCGGCCAGCGTTGCAGCTTCAGACAGGTTAGTCCTGGCGGGTCAAATTCTTCTAAGCAAAGTGCCATCAAAGCGTAAAATGTGTATCAAATCCGCGTTAAGGCGAGTCGAGTCTGTATCCAACGCCAGGAATATTAATAATTTTCTCCCCGAATGGCCCCAACTTCCCACGCAGAGACGAAATATGAACGCGCACCGTCCGAAAATCATCCCCATCATTACTGTGTCCCCAGACCGACTTCAGCAAGAAACTTGGATGGAGCACTTTCCCAGGTTTTTTCAGAAGCATCACCAATAAGTCAAACTCTTTCCTGGTCAGATGAACCGGACTCCCTTTCCAGGTGACCTTCCATGCACTCGGGTCAACAACAAGGTCGCCTGCTACGATGTACTCGATGGTCTCTGACGGATGGGTATAGCGGTGAAGCACAGCCCTGATTTTCGCTATCAGCAGCTTTCCGTCGAGCGGTTTGAGCATGTAATCATCCGCCCCATTCATGAGCCCATGGACCTGATCTTGATTGTCGATGAGATTTCCGGAAATCAGGATAACCGGAATGGAGGAGGTCTCTGGATCACTTTTCAAGTGACGGCATAACGCAATCCCATCCATTCCCTTGAGGGATACGTCCGAAAGAATCAGGCTCGGCAAGGATTGTTTGGCCACATAAATGGCCTCATCGGCATCTTCTGCCGGGATCGCCTCAAACCCGGCGCCCACCAGAACATCGGCAATAGCGAGCCGCACCAATTCCTCGTCATCAACAACGAGGATTCTCCCTTCGTTGACTGCCCTCTCCATAGGTATAGACCCTATAGATACTGTATACACCCGCGCAAGGCGTTGTTCAATAACTTTTATATTGGCTGTCCATCCGCTCAACTTTCTAATTTGACAACCCAGATCCTCAAGACAACGAAAGGGGCGTCTGGCGACACCCCCTGGCTCCCCCCAAGATGCGCCCGCGCGGCCGCCGGCGCCAGCAGAGCTGGTTCCTCTCGCCAGCTCCATCCCTCGCTTGCGTGTGCCGACGCGCTGTCTTCAGTCGATGCGCGGCGGAGAAAACCTCTCCTCGTCCCACTTGGCCGGAGCGCGGCCAAGCGTATTGACACACGATCCGGCAGCATGCTATCCAGCTAACGCCTAACCTCCCCATGGTGTCTTCTTGAACATCGGATTCGGATTTCGCCTTTTCGTCCTTCCGTTGCTCGCCGTGTTTCTTGTCGCTACCCTTGCCGATCAGCCCTCGTCGGAACCCACGTCATGGCAACTCGCCTTGGAAGAAGATGAATGGGACCCCGAGGACCACAAGTCATGCGAGTTGCCGGACGGCGCCGATCCCTTGCTGCCGGTGCAGATCCACCATGGAGCGCCGGCAGTGGTTGCTCTTGCGGTCGCCCATCCGGCTGAACACATCCCCTCCGCGCTCTTTATACGACGCCTCTCTGTCCCTCGCGCGCCGCCCTTCGCCTAACCGAATTCTTTTCTCGCTCGCTTGACAGCACAGTCGCTCGCCCCGGCAGCAGCGATTGCATCTGCGGACAGCGGCGGACTCGTCAAGAAATGACCGCGGGCACAGGCAATCGATCATCGTGCATCGTGCCAATGTCTGGAGGAGTATAGAGCAATGCCGGTTATCTTGAAAAATAAGGCCAAAGTCCTGTGCCCGAAATGCGGAGCACGGGCCAACCGCGTCAGTGGATCAACCTGGCGTGATGTGCTGTGTCGGCTCCTGGGTCGCTATCCATACAAGTGCTATGACTGCCGGACTCCGTTTTATAGTCGCACGAGGAAGAGCTCCACTTATTAAGGAGCATGTGAAAGACGCGACCGACAGAATGCTGCAGAGCATCCAATTGAAAAAGGCAGCGGCTCGGTGACGCATCCCTTGAGGCACGTCCCACAGAACGATCCAAACCCGACGACGCCGATCCTTGATGCGCTCGCAAGGGCAGCGGGTTTTCTCATCGTCTGTCTGGGCCTTTCAGTTGGTCATTTCCTGATTGGCATCTTGAGGCTCATCGACATGGCAAAATCTACGACTTCCCCGCACAAACACCGATCTTAGAGCGCTCGGCGTCTTTTCGGGTTTCTGGTAGGTCTGTCGAATGGAGCCCCGGACTATGGTCTGACGGGAGGCATTGCGGCCAGGTTCTAGCATCCCCGGCCCTCTCGAGCCGCGCGTCTTTCAGCGCCTTCCCGCTTAGACGGGTCTTACCCAGCCGGCAAATCCCTTGAGCGGCAGCACGATGCCGGAGCACAGGAGAAAGCCCGAGAAGGCTGCATGGTAGTTCTCGCTGCTCATCCGGCTGTAGACACACCGTTCATCGCCAGAAAGCCCCCAAGACCGGCCAGCACGTAGACCGCGAGCGTGGCCGCCGCGACGGGACACGTCTTCGAGGCCAGCGCCAGCGTGACGAGCCACCGCCCGATGTTGATCGCCATGCGGGTCACGAGAAAAAGGAAGGCCATGATGCAGGGCACCGACAAAGGTGACGATCTCGACGTAAAACGAACGGTCGACGTCACGAAAGGGCCTGGTTCGCTTCAAATTGGCCGCGGCCGCCCCCCTTCCTCGTCTCTTACTCGTCGAACACGATCGTCTTGCCGCGCCAGGTCAAGACCCGGTGCGTGACCTGGGCGCGCACCGCCCGGGTCAGAACCTGCCGCTCGTTGTCCCGGCCCTTCCGCACCAGGTCGGCCACCCCGTCACGGTGCGAGACCCGCACGGTCTCCTGGTCGATGATCGGGCCTTCGTCCAGCTCCGTGGTGGCGAAATGCGCCGTGGCCCCGATCATCTTGACGCCGCGCTCAAAGGCCTGATGGTAAGGCTTCGCCCCGACGAAAGCCGGCAGGAATGAATGGTGGACGTTGATCACGGGGCACCCGACCCTGGCCAGGAAGTCCCCGCTGAGCACCTGCATGTAGCGGGCGAGGACGATCAGGGACACGCGGGCGCGTTGCAGCTCCTCCAGGACCGACCCCTCCTGTTGCGGCTTCGTGTCCGGCGTGACGGGCAGGTGGACAAACGGGATCTGAAAGAGGTCGGCCCAGGACCGGACGGTCTCATGGTTCGAGATCACCACCGGAACGGTCACGGGCAGATCTTCATGGCGGGTCGCCAGCAAGAGGTCGACGAGGCAATGGTCGTATTTGGAGACCAAGATGGCCATGCGGATCGGGACCGTGGGATCGCGGAAGGACACCGTCATTTCAAAGGCGCCGACCAGAGGGGAGAATTCAGTCGTGAGGACATCGAGGGCGGCGCCTTCGGGCGGCACGACGAAGAGCATCCGCAGGAAGAACCAGCGACTCTCGACGTCGGTGTGATGGTCGAGGTCCAGGATGTTGCCGCCGCGGCCGGCCACCCACCCGGCAATGGTCGCCACCAGCCCCGGCCGGTCCGGACAGGAAACCAAGAGAATGCGTCTGACCACTCGTCCTCCCTCTCCATCCATCAGCCGGACCTCCTGCGATCGCCGCCGCCGAAGCGAGGCCTGCCGTGCCACGCGGACAAATTCGCCTGGTTTATGGTAATCTTCCCCTCCAGAAATCGGATGTCATGAAATACCCCGGAGCTTCTCACAGGATTCTCCTTCCCATGACGCGAGTGCTTCTCGCCCTGGTCAGTCTGGGGGCCGGCTGGGTGGGATGCGCCGGGACGAAGCCACCGGTGGCTTCGGGACCTTTGGCGGCGCCGCCGGGCGCGGCGGACGCCTCGGCCCTGGCCGTGACAGAGGGCAACCGGTTGTTTGCTCAGGGACAATGGGAGCAAGCCAGGATCCAGTATGAGGCCGCCATCGCGGCGCAGCCGACGCTGGCGGAGGCCCACTACGACCTGGCCCTCGCCCTGGAACGGCTGGGCCATAGCGAGAAGGCCACCGTTCACTACAAGGAGGCGGCGACGCTGGCTCCGGGCCACAAGATCATCTGGAATGCCCCGCCCTTCCGCCAGTACGACGCCGAAGTTCGGGACAGTATGCTCGAAAGAAAGAGACCCAAGATTGACCCCCAACGGCCTTATTAGACCCGGATCCATTTCATTTATCCTGCTCGACATCGGCTGACGACGAGCATGGCAACGCGCGATCGAGAGTGGCCGGCCTACACGCAGTGGTATTGCTGCCCCGTCTGCCGCCGGCTCTGGGCCTTTCAGGGCACCGAGGTCGTGGCCCTGGACACGAAATTCGCTCTGGGGCCGGCCATGCCCAGCGAAG